>JAPOJD010000106.1 GCA_029978585.1 Actinomycetota bacterium | reverse complement strand
TGCCCATGTCGGTGGTCGACCTGGCCGCGCTCGACGTGGCTGCCTCCAGCGGGGATCTCATCTACTGCCTCACCGACGACAAGGGCACCTTGCAGTGGGTAAGTGAATCCGCTTCGCAACTGTGCGGAGGCGAAGCGGAGGATCTTGTCGGCGCAACGATCTTCGATCTCGTGCACCTGAACGATGCCGACATCCTCTCTGATGCGATCACCGAACTCGCCCAGGGACGCACACGCCGCTTCATCGCGCGGTTTGCGCGGCCGCCGGTGCCATACCTTGCCCTGTCCTGCCTCGCTCGCCCGATCCTCGGACCCGGCCGGCGGGTCACCGGTTTCCTAGGAGAGTGCACCCCACTCGAACTGCCCGCACGTGCCCCGGACGCGACCCTGGCGCGCCAGGGGACGGAGGCGATTCCTTCCCCCGCGCCTCTCGAACTCGTCTACGGGCCCGATCTGCTCCTGCTCCGCGTGACCCCGCATGTGAGGTTCTGCGGCTGGGACCCCGACCTGCTCATCGGCACTCCCTTCTCGCCCGTCGGCCTGGATTCACAGGACGTTCTGGCCTTGGTCGAGGAGCTGGCGCGAGCGGGTGTGGATCAGGTGCGCGACGACCTGCCCCTCGTCTACGCGGACGGCGAGCGCGACAGGCGGGCGGTGACCGTACTGCTCGCATTCGATGGCACTGGGCGCGTTACGAGCATGCGCTCACTGCTGCAACTGAGGCCGGAGGACTACGCCTAGCGTTCGACTCCCGCGTTGATCAGCGCGGAGCGGATCTGCTCGCCCACCGGGTCTCCCTTCAGCACGAAGGCCGTCGCCTGATTGAGCGGGGCAGCCACGGTATGCCTCTGCGCTCCCGCGAACTCCTCCCCCGTCAGGGCGTGCACCCAGGTACCGGGCGGGAAGGTCACCTCGATGCTGCGGGCGCCCACCGACATCACGGGGGCGACGAACAGGTGGTCGCCGAAGAAGAAGGTGCGATCCATCTCCGGGTCGTCCATGGCCGGGTAGACCAGGAGCGGATGCCGCACCACCGGCATGCCGGTGGTGCGGGCTTCCTCGATGACCGTCCGGCGGTAGTCGGATAGAGCGGCGTAGATCTTCGTGGCGTAGGCGAACAGCCGCGCCTGCTTGGCGTTGCTGTAGACCTGCAGGTTGTCCTTGGGCTGGTTGCCCTCATGGGTGCGCATGAACGCTCCGAATGCCTCCATCTGCGCCCAGCGCGGCAGCAACTCGGGACCGCGGAGGTACTTCACGAGGGAGACGCTGGTGTATCCACCGACGTCGGAGTGCATGAGGGGCCAGCCGGCCGCCGCGGAGGCATGCATGCCGTACAGCGCCGACGGCATCCCGTCCTCGGGCGCGAAGCTCACCATCTGGTCCCCGCCCCAGAACATCGGGGCGTACCGCGCGCTGGCGGCGATACCCGACCTCATCCAGGTCACGCATTCCGGCTTGCCGGCTCGCGCGCAGGCGTCGCGCACCGTCTGCGCCCATAGCAGCGGGTACTCGTTGTGCAGGGTCGCGCCGCTGCCACCCGCGAGAACGGCGTCATAGGGAAGGCCCTCCCCGAAGTCGGCCATGAAGCCGGCCACCTTCCCCGCGAGCACCTGCGTGGCGATGACGTCGGTGTACCACTCGCGCGCCGCCGGATCCGTGAGGTCGATGAGCGCCGCGGTGAACTGGCCCTGATCCTGCAGGTAGGGCTGTCCGTCGCGTGTCTTCACGAAGTAGCCGTTGTCGACGGCCTCCCGGTAGAGGTTGCGCGCGGGAGCCGGGGTCTTGGTCGCGGGGTCGGTGAGCATCGGGTTGACGTAGGTGAGCACGCGTATGCCCTGCGCCTCGAGGTCGTCCACCAGCTGGTTCCAGCCGGGGTACCACTGGTCGTCCAACTGCCACGTCCACCACAGGCGGGAGCCGAAGTTCGTCGTACGGCGGCCGACCCAGTCCTGCAGCCAGACGGCGGAGACCTTCGCGCCCTGGTCAAGCACGGCCTGGAGTTCGGCGCGCACCTCCGCCGTCCCGCCCTGAAGGCCGAGGATCGCCCCTTCGGATGTCCATTCGGCGACGCCCGGGATCTCGATACCGGCGTCGCGCTTGCGGAGGGCATCGGCCGGAGTGCTGCCCTGGACGAGGCTGAGCGCCATGCGCGGCGCACGCATCTCGATGCTGAGAATCTCACGGTCGCGCAGGTCCACGGTGCCGAAGGCCGTCGCTGCCGGGCCCAGGACGCGGCCGCCCACGCTGCGGTCACCGGACGTGAGCCAGGTGGGCCAGGCGGCATAGGTGTTGGCGAGCGTGCCTGCGCCTCCCGGCTCCACGCCGTTGACGAGGGTGCTGATTGGCTGCTCGCCGCGGCCCACGCCCTGCTCCCGGACCATGATCGGGAAGAGCGTGCCGCGCAGGTCGTACGCGCGGTACTGGGATCCGAAGCCGTGCACCGCTTCGTCTCCATCAAGGGCGGAGGCAAGGAGAACACTGTCCAGCGGGTGCGACTTGAACCGCCCGGTGCTCACGTCCATTCGGAGGGCGGGGATTCCCGCACCATGGGACTGCGAGGTCAGCGTCATCCGCCAGCTCACACGACCCCGCTCGCCAGACAGGTAGCCCCGCATCACCACCGAGCCGTCATCGCCCGGCTCCAGGCTGACGATGCTCTGGGCCGTGAACGTCGCGGAGCGGAGCACCTTGGGCCAGAACGCCCCCTGGTCCTCGAAGACCTTCAGCCGCGATCGCGAGCCCGCCAGGAAGGCCTTGCCGGGCTCGTTGCCCCACACTGCTTGATCGGTCTCCAGGCCGCGGACAGACACCTCCCCGCGCGCGGTGTCAACGCTCACCGTGAATGCCTCGCCCACGCTCGCGGACGCGGCGATCCCCGAAGCGATCGTGAGCCGACCCGGGCTCATGGGATCGAGCCGGTCCACCGTCTGGTCGGGGGTGAGGTTCGCCGGCGCCACCTCCGGCGCTGGGGCGGCGCTCCCGGTGGCCGGGAATGCCGCCAGGAACCCCGCTGCAACCGCTGATGACAGCGCGATCCCCGCGATCGTCCGGATGGCGCTCGATGACGCGACTGCGCTGCCCACGCTGGCCCCCTCGCTCGGGAATGTACCGACTGTAGTCGCCCGGCCGGGCGCCCGCCGCCCGGCGAATCTATGCTCGAGTGATGCGGCGATGGCTCGGCAGCGCGGCGGTCGTCGTCATCGTGGCACTGACCGTTGCTCCTGCCCGGGCGGAGGTTTCCCCCGAGGCACTGCAGCTTCCCGGCGCTGCCACGTCGGCGACGGATCCCAGCCCCGTCACGCTCTCGGCGGACCTGTACCTGCCGACGCAGGTGCCCGCGCCCGCGGTCGTCCTCGCGCACGGCTTCGGAGGCAGCAAGGCAGCCGTCGCCGAGGAGGCGGCATACCTGCAGGAGCGAGGTTTTGCGGTCCTCGCCTACTCCGCCCGCGGTTTCGGCGAATCCACCGGCCTCATCTCGATGAACTCCCCGCAGTTCGAGGTGGCGGATGCGCGGCGGATCGTGGACTACCTCTCCGAACGCCCCGAGATCGTGCAGGACGGCGCCGGCGACCCCCGCGTCGGCGTCTCGGGCGGCTCCTACGGGGGTGCCCTCGCCCTTCTCCTCGCGGGGTACGACGATCGCATCGACGCGGTCGTGGCCGACATCACGTGGAACGACCTGGAGTCGTCGCTGTTCGGGCAGAGCGCACGGGGCGCCGGGCTGGGCGTCCTCAAGCAACTGTGGACCGGGTTCTTCTTCAGCGCGGGGCTGCTCCCCAGCGGCGGCAACCCACTCGCGCCGGGCCCGGTGACGGAATGCGGTCGCTTCTCCCCGGAGTGGTGCGCCGCCTACACGGAGGCGGCCACGACCGGAACCGTCTCCCCGGCGGCAGCGGAACTCATGGCGGCCTCCTCTCCTGCCAGCGTGAGCAACAGCATCACGGCGCCGACCCTCATCGGCGGCGGTCAGTCGGACTCGCTCTTCCCGCTCGCGCAGGCCAATGCGAACGCCGAGCAGATCAGTGCGGCGAATCCCGACGTCCCCGTCAAGGTGGTCTGGCACGCGGAGGGACACGACGGCGGCGTAGACGAGACCGAGCGCCTGCGTGCTCTAGGTGCCGACTGGCTTTCGGCCTACCTCGCCGACGGACCGGCCGTGAGCACGGCGTTCGAGGTCTCCGAGGTCTCCGGCTCGGCCGTGAGCGATCGGGCAGCCGGCACCGTCGATGTGCTGTCGACGCCGGACTACCCGGGCCTTTACGGTCAGGGCCAACGCCCCATTCCCGTGCGGGGGCCGACGCAGCAGGTCCTAGCGCCGGCGGGCGGTGTGCCCGCGGCGGTCACGGCCCTTCCGGGTGCCGGTGGCCTCGCCGGGCTCGCGAGCAGCGTCCTCGCCCTGCCGCTCCCGGGCCAATCCGCCGGCTTCCTCTCCGAACCGCTCGCCGAGCCCCTGCAGGTGATCGGTTCCCCACGGGTGCGGCTGCAGGTGTCGAGCGATCGGCCGGTCAGGGACGCGGTGCTCTTCGCCAGCCTGCGCATTGCGGATGCGAGTCAGCGCCAGATCCTGCCCAACGGCCTTGTCGCGCCCATCCGACTTGCCGAGATCGGCCCAGAACCGGTGACGGTGGAGGTGGACCTGCCTGCAATCGTCACGGAAGCGGCCGCGGGGGACCGCCTCGCGGTTGTCGTGGCCACGACCGACCAGGCCTACCGACTGCCTGAGGGCCCCGCGGTCTACACCGTCTCGCTTCCGGACGGCGAGGTCTTCGTTCCCCAGGTCGACGTGGTGTCGACGGCGACGGAGGCCCCGGCATGGCTCTGGCCCCTCGGTGGCCTGGTCCTCGTGCTGGTCATTGCCGTCGTCACGTGGCTGCTGCGTCCGCGTCATGGCGATGACGAGCCCCGGCCGGACGCCTCGGCCGGTCCATCGGCGGCCGCAGCCGACGTTCCCATCAGCGTCAGAGGCCTGGTGAAGAGGTTCAAGGGCGGGCTCACGGCGGTCGACGGGGCGACCTTCACCGTCCCGCCCGGCGTCGTCCTCGGTCTGCTTGGCCCGAACGGCGCCGGCAAGACCACCACGATGCGCATGATCATGGGCCTGATCCGCCCGACCGATGGCGAGGTTCGGGTGTTCGGGCAGCGCATCCTTCCCGGATCAGCGGCGCTGGCCCGGATCGGCTCGTTCGTCGAGGGCCCCGGCTTCCTGCCCTATCTCAGCGGGCGGCGCAACCTCGAGCTCTACTGGAAGGCCAGCGGCCGAGTCGGCCAGGAGCCGTACTTCGACGGCGTCCTCGAGATCGCCGGACTGGGATCCGCGGTGGACCGCAAGGTCAAGACGTACAGCCAGGGCATGAGACAGCGGCTCGGCCTCGCGCAGGCGATGCTCGGCATGCCCGACGTTCTCCTGCTCGACGAGCCAACGAATGGCCTCGATCCGCCGCAGATACGCGAGATGCGCGACGTGCTCCACGCGTACGCCGCCACCGGGCGCACCGTGATCATCTCCTCGCACCTCCTCAGCGAGGTCGAGCAAACCTGTAGCCACGTCGTCGTCATGAACCGCGGCCAGGTCATTGCCGAGGGGACCGTGGCGGAGTTCATGCGCGGGCGCACGGGCCAGCGCCTCGAGGATGTCTTCCTCGAGATGGTGGGGGAGGGACACACGGTGGTGTCGTCATGAGCGTGCATATCCCGGCGCGACCCCCCGCCGATGCCGGCGCAGGCTACCGGGCAGGCAAGACCCTCACGGTGCGCGTCGAGCTCGCGCGCCAGATCCGCCGCAAGCGCACCCTGGTCGCCTTCCTCCTCGTGATCGCGCTGCCGCTCATCGTCGTGGCCGCGGTGAAGTTCGGGCCGTCATCGGGCGGTGGCGGAGGATTCGGAGACGGCGACCTCGACCTGGTGGGGCTGGCGACAGCGGGGGCGTGGAACTTCACCCTGACGATGCTCTTCTTCGGGTCGGGCTTCCTGCTCACGGTGCTTGCGGCACTCTTCCTCGGCGACACCGTGGCCTCCGAGGCGAACTGGTCGTCCCTGCGCTACCTCCTGGCAGCGCCGGTCCCGCGACGCCGACTGCTGCGCACCAAGGTCATCGTCGGGCTGATCTTCACTGTCGCGGTCCTGCTCACCCTGGTCGTGGCGTCGTTCCTCATCGGACTGGTCGCCTTCGGAAGCGAGACGCTCACGAGCCCGCTCAGTGGGACCTTCGGCACGGGGGAGTCGCTCCAGCGCATTGCCGTGATCACGGCGTACATCGGCCTGACCATGCTCTTCCCCGCTGGCATCGCCTTCCTCATCAGCGTCCTCACCGACGTGCCCCTCGCGGCGGTCGGCTCAGCGGTCATCATCACGATCGTCTTCGGGATCCTCGACCGGATCGAGGCACTGGGCGACCTTCGACGACTCCTCCCCACGGACTACGGCGCGGCCTGGCTGGATGCTCTCGGATCGCAGATTGCCTGGGGCGAGATGGCGATCGGGGCAACGTACAACGTGGTGATCTTCACCGTGCTCATCGCGATCGCATTCGTGCGCTTCGACCGCAAGGACATCCTGTCGTAGATGAGGCTCTAGCCTCGGCGCATGACCAAGGCCCCCTGGATCGCCGTCGTCGTCTGCGCCGTTCTCACGATGGGGGTCACGCCTGCACACTCCGCACCGCCGCCGTCGTCTGGCGCCCCACCCGTGACCCGGGGACCGGCGGCGACAGCGGAGGCTGACCCCGGGACGAGGATCACGTTGTTCGCCGGCCTACCCCGCGATTCCCAGCGCTTGGCCCGGAGGGCGCGCGAGGTGAGCACTCCCGGGTCCGCCGACTTCCGCGACTTCGGCAGCCTTAAGGACGTTGGGCGCGCGTACGGTGCGACCGCGGAGGCGACCCGGGCGCTCAGGAGCACGGCGGACAGGCTTGGCATCACCGTGGAGGTGGATCCGACCCGGATCTTCGCCCGCCTGACGGCGACGGTGGCTACCTGGGAGCGCGTGCTGGGCGTGGACGTGACGTACACACCCGCGCCGAAAGGGTCGGCCGGTGGCGAGTCGGGCCCCTATCCCTATGCGACGTACTACTTCCTCAGTCCGTCGACGGGCAATCTCGTCGCGACTCCGGCAAGCCTGGCAGCGGTCGTGCAGGAGTTCATCCCTGCTGCCACGGTCTACGATCCCGCGCAGGACATCCCCGGGCCGGCGCCGCTCCCCCCGCAGCCCCGCACGCTGCTGCCGATCGACGACACCACTCCGCGACCCTGGCCGTCGAATGAGGGCTCTCCGATCGGTCCGGCGTGCGAGGAGCCTGCCGTGACGGAGCGGGAACTGTATACGCCCCGGCAAACCCGCGACGCCTACGGCACAGCGCAGGTCCTGAGGGACGGGGACCGCGGTGCGGCGGCGCGAGTCGCGATCGTCTCCCTCGGCGGGGGGGG
>JAPOJD010000054.1 GCA_029978585.1 Actinomycetota bacterium | reverse complement strand
GTTCCGACACGGCGTGTCGGCGACACCAGCCGCCACTCAACGCACTTGGCTCGGGCCGATGGGGGTGGGTCAATCGTTCTTGGCGCCGGGCAGCGGGATCGTCGGCAGGTCGGGGATCTTGCGGACCATGCGACCGGCGATCGAGGCGATCTGCATGCCGATGGTGATCGCGATGATCGACGCGCCGGTGAGCAGCAGGACATCCCCCGTGCCCGCGAAGTCGAGGGTGTCGAGCGAGATGGTGTCGCCGGGGCTGACGCTGGCATCGGCGCCGTCGGTGCCGGCGATGGCCTGGGTGATGCCGACGAAGCCGAGTGATCCGGGCACGAGCAGCCAGAAGACCGGCGCGAAGAGCACGAAGGCCGGTATCCCTGCCTGCGTTCGGTCCTGGATGACGATGGCGACGAAGAGCGCCGCACCCGCGGCCACACCGGCCGCGAGGACGGAGTCCACCCAGTAGGCAACGCCCTGCTGGATGCTGAACGCGAGCAGGAGGAGCAGAACGACGTAGGTCAGGGCGCCCCGTGGCTCATTGAAGGCCATGGCCTGGCCGATGGCGTAGACGGCCGCCCCGAGCCACGCGACCCACAGGGGCAGGCGCTGCTCGGTGAGGTCGGAGATGTCGTACGGCGATACCCGGGCCAGGATCGCGCCGACCATGACGCCGAAGACCAGCATGAGGATCTGCACGATCGAGGCCACGAGGCGCGATGCACCGGAGATGATGTGCCCGCTCGCGAGCTCCTGCGTTGACCTGGTGAGCGCGGCGCCGGGAATGAGCGTGATGAGCGGTGCGGCCACCACGCGCAGCGGCTGCACGCCCGCGTCGATGAGGTTGGCGAAGCCGAAGATCGCGAATGAGCAGATGGCCGCGGCCATCGGCGGGACCAGGGGCGCGAGGTTCGGACGCGTGCGCGTGAGGAACATCAGCCAGCCGACGAAGATGCCCCCGAGCGCGGCAATGGCCACGCCCCACGGGCTGATGCGGAAGACCAGTGCGAACCCGGCGGAGGCGAGGCCGTACCCGAGGATCGACACCCAGGCCGGGAAGCGCGGCTTGCGGTAGGGGAGTTCCTCGAGTTCGCGGACTCCCTCGGCCGGATCGAGCTCCCCGCGCCGCGCCTGGGACGCGATCTCGTGCACCACGGCCGCCTGGTCCAGTCGCAGGCTGTTGGGACCCTGGGGGATGGCCCGGGCACGTCCCGTCCGAGGGTCGTCAACGAGGATCGCGTCGGGAAGCACGACAATGTTGAGGTCGGGACGACCGTACGCGCGGGCCACCTTGTCGAGCGTGGCGGACACATCGTCGACGGGGTAGCCGGCGGCGAGCTGGCAGCGTCCGAGGTCCAGCACGAGCTCGTCGACCCCCGGGGGGCCATGCTCGTCTGGACGTCCGGTCGCAGGATCAGCCACGGCCATAGCCTGCCGCACGGGCACCCGGTAGCGTCGCCGCCGTGCCCGAAGCGCCGTTCCGACGGGATCCGACGTACCGCCCGATCATCGGCTTCGCTCGGGGGGTCTTCGCGAGCCTGGGCGTCCGATTCGACATCGTCGGCGAGGACAACATCCCCCGGACCGGCGGCGCCCTCCTCGCGATCAACCACACGAGCTTCCTCGACTTCGCCCTCGCGGGGAAGCCGGCCGACCTGAGGGGCAAGCGGCTGGTCCGGTTCATGGCCAAGGAGTCGGTGTTCCGGCATTGGCTCGGCGGACCTCTCATGAAGGGGATGCATCACATCCCGGTCGACCGCGAGCACGGCGGCCAGTCGCTGCAAACAGCCGTGGAGTACCTCCGTGCGGGAGAGCTCGTCGGGATCTTCCCGGAGGCGACGATGAGTCGCGCGATGGACATCAAGGCCATCAAGTCCGGTGCCGTGCGCATCGCCGCGACGGCGGACGTGCCGCTGATCCCCATGTGCGTCTTCGGCGGCGCGCGCATCATGTCGTACGGACGGCGGGACCTGTCGCGCGGCACGACGGTCGCGATCACGGTCGGCGCTCCCATGCATCCGCACGTCGGCGATGACTACGACGCCCTCACCGAGGAGTTGCGCGATCGGATGCGCGCCCTCCTCGATGAGACGGTGGGCCGATACCCCTATCAGGGGTCGCCTTGGTACGTGCCCGCGCGCCTGGGCGGATCAGCGCCCACCCTGGAGGAGGCCGAGCAGATGGAGAGGCAGGCCCGCGCGGAGAAGGCGGCCCGTAGGGGCGGAACGAACGGGAAGGCGAAATAGGGTTGACCGGCGGCGACGTGGTGGGCGAGGCGAACGGCGACCGCGCGGCGGCCGGATCTGCCGTTGCCTGGCGCGCGTTGCCCACCATCGCCGTCTGCGTCGGCCTGCTGTCCGCGCTGGTCATGTGGGCGTCGCCGACTGTCTCGGGTTCCAGCGCCCTCCCCGATGTCGCACCGAACGCCGGGCACGATGCCGCGCTGGCCGCCCTGGAATCGCCGTACGCCATGGGGACCGTGCGCACGCGGACGGTGTGGGTCGATCCGCGCGGCGGATCGGACGCCGCCGACGGCCGCACCCGGGCAACCGCACTGCGCACGCTGGCGGAGGCCTGGCGGCGCATCCCGCAGGGTGAAAGGCTCTCCCGCGGCGTGCGCATCCGCATCACCCCGGGCATCCTCACCGTCGACGACGTGCCGAACTACCTCGAGTCGCGGTACGGCACGCGCCGGTACCCGATCATCGTCCAGGCGGCCGACGGCCCGGGAACGGTGACGCTGCCCGCACTCAATGTCTACGACGTCCGCTACCTCTACCTGCTGAATCTCACGCTGCGTTCTTCGGCCGGGGACGCGTTCCACTGCGAGCGGTGCGACCACCTGCTCATCCGCGGAGCAACGATCCGTGGGATGCCAGCGGACAGCGGGGCGATCGGCGACCTCGTCAAGGTGAACCAGTCGCAGCATGTCCACATTGAGCGCAGCGACATCTCGGGGGCCTCCGACAACGCCGTCGACTTCGTCGCCGTCCAGTACGCCAGCCTGCGCGACAACGCGATCCACGATGCGCAGGACTGGTGCGCCTACGCCAAGGGCGGCTCGGCGTACGTGCGGGTGGTGGGCAATGAGATTCACGACTGCGGCACGGGCGGCTTCACGGCGGGCCAGGGCACGGGCTTCCAGTTCATGGTGGCGCCATGGCTGCACTACGAGGCGTACGACGTCGCGGTGGTGAACAACGTCGTCCACGACACGGAGGGGGCCGGTCTCGGCGTGAATGGCGGCTACAACGTGCTCCTCGCCCACAACACGCTCTACCGGGTCGGCTCGCGCTCGCACCTGCTGGAATTCGTGCCCGGGGGCCGATCATGCGACGGCCGGCCGGGCGACGAGGGCCGGGAGCGCTGCGCGGAGCATCTTGCGGCCGGCGGCTGGGGCACCACGAGGGTCGACGACGGCTCGAACTACGTGCGGATCCCGAATCGTCACGTGTACGTCGTCAACAACCTCATCCTGAATCCGCGCGGCGCGTCGAGCCGGTGGCAGCACCTGGAGGTTGCTGCGCCGTACACGGGCACTTGGCAGCGCGGCAGCAATGTGCCCACGCCCACGCGATTCGACGATGACCTGCGCATCCAGGGCAACGTCATCTGGGACGGCCCAGCGGACCATCCCAGCGGCATGGGCGCAGGATGCGCCGACGCCAATCCCACCTGCAACGAGGCGCTCTACCGCTCCGCCAACAGCGTGAACTCCGTGCGCCCGGTCCTGCGCGACCCCGACAACGGCGACTACCGCCTCGTCACCGCGCTGCTCGGCATCACCGCGGCGATTCCCGCGCTGGCCTGGGCCGACGCCCCCGCGGGCGTGCCGCCGGGCGCCCTCAGCTTCCCCGTGGGCATCGACCGCGCGGGTCAGCCCCGTGGGCCCGATGCCCCACCGGGGGCATACGCCTGAAGCCGGGGGCATACGCCTGAAGCGGGGACAGGCCCGCCCGGTCGCACGTACGCTGACGCGATGAGCCCTGCCGGCGACGACGCCAGCATCGAAGGCCTGCGAGCCGCCGTCCGCGAGGTGATGCCGCGCGTCAGATCCGACCTGGAGGCTCTGGTGCGCATCCCGTCGTGCGCGTTCCACGGATTCCCCCGGGAGCCGGTGCGCCAGGCGGCGGACGAGACCGCGCGGATCCTGGAGTCGGTCGGGCTGAGCGCGAGCATGCTCGACGTCACCGGGGGTGAGCCGGCCGTGGTAGGCCGCGGTCCGCGCGAGGGTGCGCCCCGCGTCCTGCTCTACGCGCACTACGACGTCCAGCCGGCCGGCGATCTCGATGAGTGGCACACGCCACCGTTCGAGCCGACGGAGCGCGAGGGCCGGCTCTACGGCCGGGGCGCCGCGGACGACAAGAGCGGCATCGTGATGCATGCCGGTGCCATCGCCGCGGTTCGGGCGGCGTTCGGCGAGGTCCCCGTCGACATCACGGTCCTGATCGAGGGCGAGGAGGAGTGCAGCGGCCCGCTCGCCGACTTCGTGCTGGTGCACCCCGAGGTCGTCCAGGCGGATGCCGTCGTCATTGGTGACGTCGGCAACCGCGCGCTCGGCGAGCCCACTCTCGTCACCGCGCTGCGCGGTCTCGTGGACTGCACCGTCGAGGTCCGCACGCTCCCGGGGCCCGCGCACTCGGGGATGTACGGCGGCCCCGCCCCGGATGCCCTCCTCGCGCTCATCCGCATCCTCGACTCACTGCGAGACGAGAGCGGCGACACCGTCATCATCCCCGGGTTCGAGTGGACCGGCGCCCCGGTGGACGAGAAGGAGTACCGGGAGGAAATCGGACTGCGCCCCGACCAGCCGCTGTTCGGCACCGGCTCGCTCGCCGACCGGCTGATCACCCGACCGTCCGCCAGCGTCATCGGCATCGACGCGCCGCGCGTTGAGGGAGCCATCAATGCCGTGATCCCGCACGCGCGGGCCAAGGTGTCGCTGCGCATCCCGCCCGGCGTCGAGCCGGCTGCCGCGATGGATGCCCTCGTGGCGCACCTGCGCGCCGCCGTGCCGTGGGGCGTCGACGTCACCATCACCCCCGGCGACAGCGGACGCGGCGCGCTCATCGCGACCGGGGGCCCGGCGTACGCCGATGCGCGATGGGCCCTGGAGACGGCGTTCGGGAAGCCGGTGGGAGAGGCGGGCGAGGGAGGCAGCATCCCGCTCGTCGCGTCGGTGATGCAGGCGGCGCCGCAGGCCGAGGTGCTGCTCATGGGCGCCGAGGACCCTGGCGCGCTCATCCACGCGCCGAACGAGTCGGTCGACCTGGCCGAGCTGGAGACGATGGTGTTCGCGGAGGCGCTGTTCCTGGCGCGAATGGGGGGTGCACTGGCATGAGATCCACTGGCATCAAGTCCGCACGCTGGGCGGTGGCCGGGGCGGCCACTCTGGCCGTGACCGCGTCGGTGCTCGTCGCTGCCCCGCCCGCGAGCGCGAAATGGCCGCCGCTGGTGCCGCTGGCCGGCTGGACCGCCGAGGAGCCGATCACCCCCGAGGGCGTGGACGCACTGGAGACCGCGACGGCCTCGAATGCCAACGGCGATGCGGTGCTCGCGTACTCCGCCCTGGTCGCCGGAGAAGGCATCCGGGCCGTCTACGTGCAGCGTCGTACCAGTGATCGTGTGTGGGCCGACGCGGAGCGCGTGTCAGCTCCGGGTCGTGATGCCAGCGCGCCGCATGTCTCGATGAACGCGCTGGGCCGCATCTGCGCCGCGTGGCAGGTGTCCCTGCCGGACGGTTCCGAGGTGGAGATTGCCTGCGAGACACCCGATGCCGGGTGGACCGGGCCGGCCGTCGTCCCGACGGGGGGCACGGACGCCGACGTCGTGGGCGGTGTTGCGGTGGCCGACTCCGGTGAAGGCGGGGTCGTGGTGGCCGCGACCGATACCGGGGCGGGCGTCGCCGAGGTGCAGGGACACGTCCTGCGGACCAACGGCACGTGGGGGGCATCCGCCGATCTCCAGCAGGGTGCCGCCGGCGAGTTCGCCGATCTCGGCGTCGTCGGCCTCGACGACGGGAAGTTCGTAGCGGCCTGGCGCACGCCGACGGCGATCCGCGGCGCGGCGTACGAGCAGGGCGCGTGGGGTGCCAGCGAGGACGTGGCAACCGCGGGGGCGCTGTCGAGCCTGTCCCTGGTGAGTTCGGGGTACGCCGCCACCGCGACGTGGGTGCGCGCCGACGGGGGAACCACAAGCATCATGGCGCGCCAGCGCACATACGAGTGGGAGCCGGTGACGCGCGTCACCGACGCGACGAACCCCGGGTGGATCACCGCGCTGCCCGGCGAGTACGGAGTCGTCACCTGGGCCTGGCTGGAGATACCCCCGACCGGGCCGGCGCAGTTCCATGTCGGGCGCATCCAGGGCAGCGGTGACACTCCCAAGACGGCCCTGCTCTTCAGCAACCGCATGACGACGCGCTACATCAGCCTCGCGCAGGACGAGGACGGCGTCATCCGCGCGGCATTCCGACGCGGTCGCTACCAGAACGAGGCGGTCTACTCTTTCGGCTTCTGGCTCTACGGCGAGGAGTTCGACCACAACACCCCGCAGGTGATCCGGTCGCTGGGTCAGGAGCGACTCACCGACGTCGCCCTCGTGGGGACGGGCGGTGCGATCGGGGCGCTGTGGCGCCAGGACGCGCGTGTGTGGGGCTCGGACATCGTTCCCGCGCCCCGGGAGCCGCGCGATCTCACGGCGCGGGGCGATGGACCGCGCACGATCACGCTGAGGTGGATCAAGCCGGTCTCCGGCGCCCCGACCGGCGGCTATGTGATCCAGTTCCGTTACGTATCGCCGACGAACCGGTCATGGAACGACCTCGCGCGCACGTCGAGCACGACGTTCACCTGGCGAAGGGCCGACAGCGACACCAGGTATGAATTCCGCGTGTATGCCTGGAACGCCACCAGCCCGGATGAGTACTACGGCGTCCGCGGTCCCAACTCCAACCGGGCTCGCGCGACCGCCGACTAGGCATGCCCGCCGGGCACGCCTAGAGCGTCCCGCGCTCCTCCTTGTGCCGCTGTGTCCACTCACGCATGCGCGGGGGATAGCCGACCGCCTGGACGTCGTACACGGGAATGGCCCACTTCCGCGCGAGAGACCGCGCCTCCTCGGGGGACTCCACCCGGCGGCGGGTCCACTCCCCGTCGTAGGCCACGAGCACCATGGTCGTCTCGGTCGCCATGGTCACCGGCTCGATGTAGCCCTCGACACCGCGGCGGGACTTCGCGAACTCCTCGAGGTGGCGGATGTCCTCGCGCGTGGATCCGCGATCCCATGCGGCGTGGCGCTTGCGGCGGCTGAAAAGGCCCATTCCTGCAGTCTGCCATCGGCCCATCAACCCTGCTCGCCCGTGCGCGGTGCGCGCGGCCGGGCGTGGGCCAGAGGCCAAGCGACGGACTAGGGAATGGGCCGCTCGCCGTACGCCGCGAGCGTCTGGATGCGCGGCCGGCTCTCCGGGGTGAGGAGCACCTCGAGCCAGACGTCGCCCGATCGGCCCTCGGCGCGCCACCGCACATGCGCGGGACTGCGCACCTCGATGGCGTCGTCATCGCGATGGAAGGGACCGCGATGCCCGAGGGCCTGCCAGTGCGCGCGTCGCTCGGCGCGCGACTGGTCGAGGTCGAGGTTCATGGCGCCCCATTCGTCGACGATGCCGTCGTCCCAAAACGCCAGCAGTGACTCCGCGACGGCCATGGCCTCGCGGGTCCGCGGCCACAGGCCGTTCACCGCCCGGGCACGACCGGCCTGCGCGGCCTCGTCCGCGACGATCTCCTCCAGGATCGGGGGGCATGCCTTGCCCAGGGGTGCGTACGTGCGGTTGCCGAGGGCGACGATCCCCCACCGCGTGTCGGGGTGCCAGCGCATGTGGGAGCCGAAGCCGGGGTAGCCGCCGCTGTGGTGGACGAAGCGGCCGAGCCGGGTGTCGTCGGAGACGTGCAGCCCCATCCCGTAGGAGTGCGCCGCCGCTCCGCCGGAGCCGGCGGACTCCTCGACGCGCGCGAGGATGTGCGGCCGCTGCATCTCGCGCCGCGACCACCTGCTCAGGGGCGTGTCCGAAGGATCGTCGGACCACGCCGCCTCAAGGAAGCCGATCCACCGCGCCAGGTCCTCGACCGTGCTCCACAGCCCGCCCATCGGGCTGAAGGCGCCGGAGGCGGTCGCCGGTTCGGGGACCAGGCCGCCCGCCACCGGGTGGAACCCGGTCATCACGCGCGTGTCCGGCGACGCGGCAGATGCACGCGTCGTGCCCCCGTCCACGTCGTACGCCGTGCGCTCCATGCCCAGCGGGACCAGGAGCGTGTCGCGGACGACCTGCCGGTAATCGGCGCCCGTGGCTTGCGCGATGACGCGGCCGAGGAGCGCGTAGCCCAGGTTGGCGTACTCGAACTCCAGGCCGGGAGGCCGGCATGCCGACAGGCCGCGCGCGACGAGTGCGTCGAAGTCCGCGAGCGGCAGGGATTCCTGGCGGTCCCCCCACGGGTCGTCCGTGGGGAAGCCGGCGGTCATGGTGAGCAGGTGCCGAATCGTGGGCTGCGGTCCGCTCGCCGGCTGGCCGAGTCGCTCGGCCGCCCATGGCAGCCATGTGCCCACCGGGTCGTCCAGGGCGAGCACTCCCCGGTCGCGCAGGGCGAGGACCGTGGCGGCGGTGAAGCTCTTCGTCATCGAGGCGATGCGGAAC
Source organism: Actinomycetota bacterium (assembly GCA_029978585.1). Taxonomy (GTDB): domain Bacteria; phylum Actinomycetota; class Actinomycetes; order S36-B12; family S36-B12; genus Mxb001. The sequence goes on along the minus strand of JAPOJD010000054.1, from coordinate 5,016 downwards.
GCGCTTGACCGGGTCGGGGGGCGCTCTCCCTCGGCCGCGACCGCCCCCGCATGCACCAGTTCCCCTCCGAGGACGAGCCCGTAGGCGATGGCGGGGATGGCGTACTCGTCCGCGGCCTGTGCCATGCGCTCGTCGACGAGGGCCGCGGCCCGGGCGATGTCCACGGCGCGACGCTACCGGGACTCGGCCGGTAATCTGCCCGCATGGCGTACGTCGATCCCGGGACGGTCGAGGCCTATGCCCGCGATGGCGCGGTCGTGATCCGCGGCTGCTTCACTCCCGAGCAGGTCGAGCTCCTGCGCGCCGGAGTGGACCGAAATCTCGCCGACCCCGGGCCCCTGGCCGCCGTGGCGAGCGAGAGCTCGGACACGGGCCGCTTCATCGAGGACTTCTGCAACTGGCAGCGCATCCCGGAGTACGAGGAGTTCATCCGAACCTCGCCCGCCGCCCGCATTGCGCGCGAGCTCATGGCCTCCGATCACGTCCGCCTCTACCACGACCACCTGCTGGTCAAGGAGCCCAAGACCCAGCAGCGCACGCCCTGGCACCAGGACCAGCCGTACTACAACGTGGAAGGCCGCCAGAACGTCTCGATGTGGATGCCGCTCGACCCGGTGCCGCGCGAGTCCACGCTGGAGTTCGTCGCCGGCTCCCATCTCGGCCCCTGGCTCATGCCGCGGACCTTCCGAGACGAGCAGGCCAAGTGGTTCCCCGAGGGAACCCTCGGGGAGCTTCCCGCGATCGAGGATGATCGCGATGCGTTCCCCATCCTGGGCTGGGAGCTCGAGCCCGGTGACGCGGTGTGGTTCCACATGCTCACGCTGCACGGTGCGGCCGGCACGAAGTCGATGCGCCGCGCGTTCTCGCTGCGGTTCCTCGGCGACGACATGGTGCATGCGCCGCGCGCGTGGCGCACGTCACCGCAGTTCGAGGGGCTCGCCGACGAGCTCCCCGAAGGGGTTCCCATGGATCACCCGCTCTTCCCGGTGCTCGTATAGGTCGGGGTGGACTCCACTGCCCGCAGCGGGCACCCTGGTCGGATGACCGTCGCCTTCCGCCGCGCCATGCCGTCTACGGGCGCCCTCGCCGCATCCGCACTCCTCCTCGGCGTCGTCGCCAGCCTGCTGGGTCCCTTGCCCGCTCAGGCGTCCACGGGGTCCATCGGGCTGCCGGAGGTACCCAACTCCGTGGCCGTGACCGACACCGGCGTGAAGCTGGTGAGCATGAAGGACCGCAAGACGGTCGCCCTCGTGGACTCGACAGGTCAGTTCGAGGTGCAGATGATGTGCTCGCCGAGCGCGGTCGCCGTCGCTCCGGCGGGGGACCGGGGCTGGGCGGTGTGCCAGGACGACCCCCACCTCAGGGGAATCAACCTGGTCACGGGCGAGACGGTCGTCGCCGACGTGGGCACCGAGGGTGCGCTGTCCCTGGCCTACATCCCAGGGAGCAAGAAGGTCGTCGTAGGTGACAATGCCGGACACGTCACCGTCGTGAGCGTCACGAGTGACAACGACTACCAGGTGCTGCAGCGCATCCCACTCGGAGGCCCGGTGTCGATGATCGCGATGGCACCTGACGGTCGCACGGGCTACAGCTGGACCGCCCCGGGCACGGTCATGCGCTTCGACGTCGATTCCGGCTCTGCCGAGGAACTTGCGGGCTTTGACCTGCCCCGCGCCAACCTCTTCTCGCTGTCCGTGTCTCCGTCCGGGCGCACTCTGTACGCCGGTGCCTGCGACCTGTGCATCGGCACCCCGTTGTCGACCGGTGCCGCCACGTCGACCGGTGCTGCGGCGGAGTCGCCGATCCCGGCCGTGCTCTTCGCCCTCGACGCCCGCTCCGGACGTACGCTCCAGCGCACGGTGCTACGCCCTGACGGACAGGACTTCTCCCAGATCTTCGTAGCCGCCAGCCATCGCGCCCTGTACGTCGGAACCGGGGTCGGGGTCCCGGTGGGCATGAACCCCACCGGGGTCTTCCAGGTGGCCCTCGACGGGTACGGCCGCATGGGCGCCGTGTCGACCCTCCTAGACGCGCCGGCCTTCGTCGGGGCGATCGCGCTGAGCGTTGATGGCAGGAGCTTCGTCGCGGGCACGACCGGCCCCGAGCTGTACTCCGTCGATGTCCCGAACGCGCCGTATAGGCCGGCCATGGCGATCACGGCCAAGGTCACCGGCACTTCGGTCGCGCTGTCCGGCAAGTCCCACGGGATCTCGGCCGGAGCGAAGGTCTCAGTCTTCATCAAGGACCTCACGAAGAAGAAGCCGGCGTGGGTGGAGCAGAAGAAGAAGGCCACTGTCGGCGCTGATGGACGGTTTGCCTGGAAGGGCGCGATGCCCTCATCGCACGTCGAGGTCTACGCGAAGGCCGGCACCACGAAGAGCGCCACCGTGACGGTGGGAGCCCACGGGCCGGCCTAGGTCAGCCGCCCGAACTCGCCCACATGACCTGCTGGTGGCAGCCCCGGGGGAGCGCCGAAGGGTTGGTGAACGCCGATGTCATGAAGGCGTACAGCGGCGAATCGGTGAAGGTCAGGTTCGGGTCCACTGAGACCTTGCCGGCGAACGACACGGGAGCGGCCGATTGCCCCGGGATCGACATGTGCGACGCCGGGTGGTTCAAGGTCGACGACACCTGCTTCGGCCACAGATTCAACTGAAGGGAGCCGCTCGCGGGTCCGCGCGAGGGGCAGTACGCCGGCTTCATCGACTCGTAGAACTGCTTGGCCAGGCACTCCTTGGCCAGTGGATTCGAGGGGTCGGCGGGCATGCAGTACAGGATGTTGTCCGCCTCTCCCTGCATGACGTAGACAGGCACCGGCCCCGACTCGTTGCGCGGGATCTTGTCGAACGGGTTCTGCCCGTTCGGCCCCGGCTGGTTATAGCGCAGCCAGCGGCACCACTGCTGGATCCCCGCATCCGTGCTCGTCGCGCAGGTCTGATCCAGGTATCCCTTCGTGTAGCCCTCGCTGGCCCGGCCCCAGATCTGCTCGACGAAGTAGAAGGCGCGAGTGGGGAAGTTGGCGAATGGCTCGGTGAGTGCGGCGATCTCGGCGTCGGCCTCGGGATTGCTCAGGCACAGGTCCGCGATCATCGGCGCAGACTCCAGGCCGCCATTGTTGCCGCCGGGGGTCTGGGTCTTGCTTGCCAGCATCGACGACAGTTGCAGGGGTGTTGTCGTCGGCGGCATGGCCGGGAACCGGGCGCCGGGCGCCGACGGGTTGACGCTCATCTCTGCCCAGTTCGGCAGGACGTAGGAGAAGAGCATGGCACCGACGTTGATCTTCAGGCCGAGGGCTACCGGGATGTTCATGTGCATGTCGAGATCGCCGAGGTGGTAGCCCATGAGCTGCCCCTTGGCGGTCGAGGGTGCGGTGAACGACGTCGCGGGCGCGGCTGCGGCGACGCCGACCAGGCGAATCGGCGCGACGGGGTTCGTGGGTTGGGTCCGCGACAGGTAGGAGCGGGCCAGTTGCGCGGCCCACAGTGCCGAGCCGCCGCCTTGGGAGTGACCCCAGGTGAGCATGTCCCAGCGGGTGGCAGTGGCGCCGGGGTCGACGAGGGGGATCGCGGCGCGCACGCTGTCGAGGACGTTCGCTCCGCTCGGCATCCCCACGGCGTAGTGCTGATACGCCCCCTGCGTCGTCTGGCCCGGCGTGATGCCCGAGTAGTAGTCGGTCGCGGCGACGACATAGCCCTCGTTGATGAGGGTCTGGAGCGCGCCGTTCGCGGCCGTGCCGCCGGTGGTGGAGAGCGCTCCGGTCGACCACGACACCGCGCCGATGCCGCCGGGCATGGGTCCGAAGAGCCCCTTGTCGGGCCTGTTGGACGGCTGGCACTTCTGCTTGATGCCTACCGTGCCGTGCGCCCACGCGATGACACGTCCGATGCCGTTGGCCGGGGTCCATGTCGTCGGCGCAGCGACCAGCCCGCACACGAGTTGGGGGCTGGTCTCGTCCGCGCCGGATGAGATGTAGAGGATGCGCCAAGCGCTGGCGCCGGTGAGCAGGGGCGCACCGTTGCTGTCCGTGCCGGGCGTGACGGCCTCGGATCCGACGAGGTCGCCGGGCTTCAACCCGGCGATGGTTGCGGGGATCGGGATCCCGCCGCAGGTGGCCGGGTCGGTGGGCGCCGTGACCCCTGCGGGTGCGGAGTCGGGCACGGGCGCCGCAGAAGCAAGAGGAATCGCGGCAAGCGGGATCGCGGACAGGGCGACGGCGGTGGCTGCGAGGACCGCGACCGTGCGCGCGGGCGTGGCCAGGGAGCGACTTCTCATCAGGGTGCCATCCTCACCGTGCCGACATTGGGTTGATCCTTTCCGGACAGTGCCGTCGTCGCGGTGACCGTGACGCCGTGCGACGTCAAGTAGGACGCGATGGCTTCGGCGCGCTGCCGGGCCAGGGTCGCGCCGGGAGCACTCCCCTCCACAGTCACGGTTGTGGCCTTGCGAAGTTGAGGTGCCGCGGTGCGCAGCTTCTTCTTGGCCTTGTCCGACAGCGTGCTCGATCCCTTGCCGAAACTCACCGTGACCTTCGTCGTCAGTGGCGTCGCTGTGCTGTTCTTGCCGGAGCCGACGTTCGTCTTGACCACGCGCTGGGAGAAGCCGGCCTGCTTGATGACGAGTTGGCAGGCTCCCTTGGTGAGGAAGACCGCCCGCTGCCCCTGGGCCACGCATGTCGCAGGAGTCTTCGAGGTCATCACTGCCGCGGGAGATCCGGCTGACAGGACCACGTTCTGGTAGGACTGGGGCGGCACCGAGGAGGACACGTGGGCGACGGCCGCCGCCTCCTTGATGGTGATGGGAGCGGTGAGGTCCGAGGGCGGTGACGTGCCCTGGGCGTTGTCTGCTGTGACGAAGACCCGGTACGTCTCGCCCCCCTGCAGCCCGGTGATGGTGCAGGTGAGGGCGCCCGTCGTGGCGCAGGTGTGCCACCCGCTCCCGTCATCGGTGCGGGCGACTGCCTCGTAGCCGGTGATGGGAGAGTGGCCGTCGCTCTGCGGTGGCTGCCAGGCCGCG
>JAPOJD010000232.1 GCA_029978585.1 Actinomycetota bacterium | reverse complement strand
TTTGAGTTCCGTGAATGGTTGCTAACTCGCGAGTTAGCAACCATTCACGGAACTCAAACGACGCAGCAGGGGGGGCTAGTCGAGGGGGCAGGCGATGAGGGTGGGCTCGGGCACGAGGGTGATGCCGAACGCCTCACGTACGCCGTCGCGGATGGCATGCGCCAGCCGCAGCACATCACCGGCCGAAGCGTCACCACGGTTGGTGAGCGCCAGGGCATGCTTGCCCGACACGGCGGCCCGACGGTCCAGGGAGAACCCCCGAGGAAAGCCCGCTCGCTCCACCAGCCATGCCGCGCTCACCTTGACCCGCCCGTCCGGCTGCGACCACTGCGGCGCACCCTCTGGTGCCACCCCCGCGTCGACCACCGGGTTGGTGAAGAAGGACCCCACGCTCCAGGTGTCGTGATCGGTGTCGTCGAGGACCATGCCCTTGCCCCGTCTCAGGTCGAGCACTGCCTCGCGCACCCGGGCCAGGGGCGCCCGCTCCCCCACGGCGACCCCCAGGCGCTCGGCCAGTTCGGCGTACCTCACCGGCGCGGATAGCGATCCCAGCGGCAGTTGAAACGTCACCGACAGCACGGCGTACCTCACGGCGTCCGCCTTGAAGCGCGAGGTGCGGTACCCGAAGCCGCAGTCCCCCGCCGCGAGCGTCGCCACCTCCCCCGAGAGCCGGTCGTACGCGCGGACTCGCGCGATGGTGTCGGCCACCTCGGCGCCGTACGCCCCGACGTTCTGGATCGGCGTTGCCCCCGTCAGTCCCGGGATGCCCGACAGTGCCTCGAGCCCGACCCACCCCTCGGCCACGGCCCGGGCAACGACGTCATCCCACGGCTCCCCGGCGGCGACGGTCACCCAGGCGCCGGCGCACTCGTCGGCCTCGGCCTCGATTCCGCGGCTGCGGACGAGGACGACGGTCCCGGAGAACCCCTCATCGCCCACCACGAGGTTGCTGCCGCCGCCCACGATGAGCACCGGCTCCCCCGACGCATCACATGCCCGGATGGCCTCGACGAGCTCCTCCTCAGTACGACACGTGACGAGGGTGCGAGCCGGGCCGCCCACCCGCAGCGTCGTCAGCGCCGCCAGCGCCTCGCTCACGGCAATTGGACGATCGCGACGGCGTTGCCGAGGACCTTCTGCCCCTCGTACGTCGCCGTGAGCGTCACCTTCACGCGCCGATCCTCCAGGAGTTCGGTGACCTCACCGGCGACCTCGATGACCGATCCGCTGTCGTCGTCAGGCACCGGCACAGGGCGGGTGAAGCGCACGGAGTACTCCTTCACCGCACCGGGGTCTCCTGCCCAGTCAGTGACCACGCGCGCCGCCTCGGCCATGGTGAACATGCCGTGCGCGATGACGTCGGGCAGGCCCACGGACCTGGCGAACCGCTCATTCCAGTGGATGGGGTTGAAGTCCCCCGACGCACCGCAGTAGCGCACCAGGGTGAGCCGTGTCACCGGGAACATCTGCGTAGGCAGGGCGGTCCCGACCTCGACGTCGGCGTACGCGGGCGCCATCAGGATTCCTCCGCCGTGCCCCGGGACACGATGACGGTGTACGTCGTCGCCACGCGCTCGCCGGTCTCGGTGTCGAGGTCGACACGGGTCGTGAGGATGTCGTTGCCCGCAACCGAGCGGATGCCCTCGATCGTGGCCGTGGCGACGAGTGCGTCACCCGCGACGATGGGGCGTTCGTAGGCGAACCGCTGCTCGCCGTGCACGACGCGCGAGTAGTCGAGGCCGAGTTCAGGGTCGAGCGCGGCCTGGCTGGACCCGGCGTAGGCGACGACGAACGCGAATGTCGGCGGCGCGATGACGTCGGCGTAACCCATGGACTGCGCCGCGGTGATGTCGTGGCACGCGGGACTGGTCTCTCCGATCGCGCGCGCGAACTCGCGCACCTTCTCCCGGCCGACGACGTACGCGGGCGTGGGAGGGTAGCTGCGCCCGACGAGCTCGGCGTTCAGCGGCATGTAGCGCGGCTAGCGAGTCTCTTTGTGCACCGTGTGCTTATTGCACTTCGGGCAGTACTTCGCCATCTCCAGGCGATCCGGGTCATTGCGCCGGTTCTTCTTGGTGATGTAGTTGCGGTTCTTGCAGTCCTGGCACGCCATGGTGATCTTCGGACGTACGTCTGCTGACTTGCTGGCCATGTGGGCCCTCCTGTCGTGCCGGTGGTGGCAGGTGCTCGAGCCGTAGCGGAGGCCGGACTTGAACCGGCGACACAGCGATT
>JAPOJD010000161.1 GCA_029978585.1 Actinomycetota bacterium | reverse complement strand
GGGGCCTTCATGTGGTCGATGTTTCCCATCCACAGGGAGGAGATCGTGGATCCGGCGGCGCACCAGCGTTCCTGGAGCAGGGCGTTCGGCCAGGCCAGGACCACCTGGTCTGCGGTGCCCTGCGCCAGCAGCACCGGGATGTCCGGCGGCAACGGCCGGGGTGTCTCCTCGGCGATGAGCGCCGACCAGTCGGCCTGCGAGGCCGGGTCGACGGCGAAGAAGGACTGGCCGAGGTCCGCGCGGGCCATGCCCTCCAGGCCCGCGAGTTCGATGCACTCGGTGGCGAGGCGTTCGTACTGGCGCAGGCCCGCGTCCGTGAGGACGCCCTCGAGGGGAAGCGCGGGGTCGATCGCCCGCCAGGCGACTGCAGCCTCGGGGCCGATCGCCCAGCCCACGGCCGTGTTCCACTGGGCCCCCACGACCTCGCGCAGTTCGGCAGCGGGGGCAATCGACACGACGCCGGCGAGGTCCAGTTCCGGGGCGAGGTCGTCGGACAGCTCGCCGGTCCACAGCGCGGAGTGCCCCCCTTGCGAATGCCCCATGACGACATAGCGATCCCCCGCGTCGACCCCGGGGATCGTCCGTATGGCGCGCACCGAGTTGATGACGTCGCGAGCCTCGGACTCGCCCACCAGGTAGAGCTGGACCCCCGGCGTGCCCAGCCCGGCGTAGTCGGTCGCGACCACCGCCCAGCCCTGCTCCATCGCCTGCGGCAGCCACGTCGTGAACTGGGAGGCGGGATTGCGAGATCGCGACGGAGCGCACGCATCGCCCATGCCCACGGTGCCGTGAGCCCAAGCGACCACGGGCCGGCCTCCCGGTGCAGCGGGCGCGTCGGGCACGAAGTACGAGCCGCCGGACACGGTGGGGGTCCCGTCGGGCAATGCGGTGACGTAGAGCATGCGGTAGGCGCTGCCCCCGGGGACCGTGATGCGCTCGCCGTTCGCCCCGGTCAGCGGTTCGGTGCGGATGACCGTGCCCGGCTCCGCCGGGATGCTGGGCGGAGGCGCGTAGAAGGGTGCCAGTGATGACTGGTCGGCCTCAGCCTGCGCCCGGTCGGCGATGAGGTGCGCGGTCCCGACGACCGCGCCGGCGAGCAGGAGCCCGAGGACGACGTACAGCACGACGCGCCACGGGCTCATGACCCGCAGGCTAGGACATCGGGCGTCGCGCCCGCACCACCGTGAGCATTCGGCGCCCCGATGCGGCTAAGGACGGCTCTCGGCAGCGGGATCGCCGCGACGCTCGCCCTCCCTCAGGAGATCTCCTTCACGAAGACGTGCACCAGCTCCAGGTGCTCGCGAATCGGCTCCTCAGTGAGGTGGTGCTCGACCTTCTCGCGGAATCGCACGAACACACTGGCGTCGACCACATCCAGAGCTTGCTCATCGGACTCGAAGATGCCGATCCCGCGGATCACGCCGCCATCCCTATCCCCGGTGACGAGGATGAAGTCCTCCGACGCGTTGCGGATGCCGAACTCATCGGCGAACTCGACGTAGGCGGCGAGCACCTCGTCGTAGGCATCGGGCTTGACGAACATCGTGTACTCGATGACGGTGCTCACGTCGACCTCCCTGTCAGTGGGACGCCACCCTAGCCTAGGTGCGCTGCGCGAGCGCCCAGAGGAACTGCTGGACTTCGCCGTCGGGCCTCACGTGGTCGGCGAATGTCATCTGTGCGATCTCGAAGTCGGGCTCGAGAAGCGCCTCGAGATCCGATTCGTCGTACTGCCGCACGGGAAGGCCCGCGCACACTGCGGGACCTTCTGGGCCGAAGATCCCGATCACGGCCCAGGAGCCTGGCCCCGTCGCCTCGAGCAGCCGGGCCCGATACGCGGCGATGTCGTCGTCGGCGAGGAGGAAGTGCAGCACAGCACGGTCGTGCCAGATGGCGTAGGTGCGCTCGGGCGTCCAGGCGCGCAGGTCGGCAGTCACCCACGTGACGTCGGCCGCACTGTCGCCGAGGCGCTCGCGGGCGACCCGCAGCCCGGCGGGGGAGTGGTCCAGGACGGTGATGTCGGTGTAGCCATCCGCGAGGAGGTCGTCCACCAGGACGGAGGCGCCGCCGCCGATGTCGATGATCGCGCAGTCGTGCGGCAGCCCGGTGTCGCGGATGAGGACGCGGGAGAGCACCGCGCTGGCCTGGTACCAGCCCCTGGTCTCGTGTCCGGAGTCGTAGGCGGCGTCCCAGTGCTGCGGCGAGGAGGTCACGCGGACACGGTATCGCGTCGGCGACAGGGGCCGGGGCTAGTCGATAGGCAGGGTGGCCAGGTCGTGCTCGATGATGACGCGATCGTCCTCGTCGAGGTCGACGGCGATGCGGTAGGCGAGGTTGCGCTGCTCCCGGGCGCCGTCGAGATCCCCGAGAACGGCGTACGCGCGGGCCATCGCCTCGTGAGCAGAGGCCGGCACGAAGTCGTCCACGCGCTCGGACACGCTGATGTCGAGGCAGCGTTCCGCGTGCCGGAGTGCTTCCTCCCCGTCACCAAGGACCGCGCGCACGCGGCTGCACTGCCATTCGCCGATGGCCCACTGCGTGGCTGCTCCGACCTGTCTCCAGTGCCAGAGGCTGCCCTCCGCGCTGCGCACCATCGCATGGTCCTGGTCGGGACTGCGGTCGCGCAGGTCGAGGTATGTCCACGTGAGATTGAACAGGTCCATAGCGATGTGCCGCTGCACATCCACCGCGATCCGAGTGCCCCCGAGGCTGGTGAGGAACCGCGGGCCTGCGGCTGTCTCGAACGCCGCGATCAGGTGGGGGAAGAGGTCCTCGCGGACCGTCACGGGGCCGGTCACGCGCAGCGCATCCATGACCGCCCGTAGCTGACCGGCGTCGGGGCCGGCAAGGGTGAGAGACACGAGGCGCACGCCGCTGTCGGGGATTGCCGGGCCGTGGCCGTCCCATGCGATTACCGCAGGCGCGAGACCGCCCCACGGCAAGTCGCCCGCATCGGGCACGCTGATGCGCCACCGCAGGTCTCCGCGGGTGACCTCGATGGGCTGTCCGAGTTCGCCGGGGGCACTGGCAAGGGTCACGTCGAGGGCGACCGTGCGCACCACCCAGGTCGCGAGGCAGGGATCGAAGGCGGCGCCGCGGCTGTCGAGCCCGAACCACCTCGGGCGGTCCGGCGCCGGGGCCGAGGGATCGATGGCGATGACCTCGAGGTACTCCGCGCCCATGCCCAGCAGGAGGTTGTGGGTTCCCATCGCCGGATGCTGTCCTCCGGGAAGCGGGGCGGCCCCGAGTGCGCCCTCGACCAGTCGTGCCCCCGTCTCGAGGTCGGGAGCCACGATCACGAGGTGATCGATGGAGGTACTGGGCGGCGTCTCCATCGCGGTCACCCGCGCACGCTAGCGTGCGCGCCATGCAGTCTGCGCGTGCCGTGCGCGACATTCCCCTGGGCGCCGTGGCCGGCACGGTCTCGGGGGCCCTCGGAGTCGGCGGCGGCATCGTCCTGGTGCCGCTCCTCGTCCTGTTCCAGAAGATGGAGCAGAAGCAGGCACAGGCGACATCGCTGGTGATGGTGGCCATGGCGGCCGCCTCGGGGGCGACCGTATACCTGGTCGCGGGTGCCGTCGCGTGGGCGGCGGCGGCGTTCGTGCTGGCGGGTTCCCTCGCCGGAGCTCTGGCGGGCAGTGCCCTCGTCCAGCGCACTCACACGAGCGTCCTGCAGATGGCGTTCGCGGCCGTTCTCGTGCTCGCGGCGGTGCGCCTGCTGTGGTCCGGTGACCAGAATCCCGGGCTTGAAGCGCCGCCGATCACCGCGGGGCTCGCCGTGGCCCTGGTCCTCACCGGAGTGGCGATGGGACTGCTGTCGGCGATGTTCGGGATCGGAGGCGGGATCGTGCTGGTTCCCGTCCTCACGTCATTGCTCGGCTTCGGACAGTACGTCGCCGCAGGGACGTCCTTGGCCGTCATGGTCCCCACGGCGCTGCTGGGAGCGATCCGGCTCACCGCCCCGGGGCTCACGCAGTGGAATCGCGGGCTGCTGCTGGGCCTGGGGGGTGTCGTCGGCGGCATCCTGGGTGCGCGCCTGGCCCTCGCCCTGCCCGTGGACGTCGTGACGTACGTCTTCGCGCTGCTCATGGTCCTCACGGCTGTGCGGCTCGCGCTCAAGGGGTGGCGCTCCCGGGGGGAGGCGCAGCCCGCCCCGCCTGCGGCCGCTAGGGGGGACGGCCGCGGGCGGGGCGGGGACTCGGGATCAGCGACGGAAGGCGAGCGTCACTGAGTCGGCCCGGAAGGCGACGTGGCGGCCGGAGCCGAACGGGTACGCCGTGCGCACGACGATCGACTCGCACGACGAGAAGCGGGCCACCTTGACGTGCG
>JAPOJD010000129.1 GCA_029978585.1 Actinomycetota bacterium | reverse complement strand
GTCATCGCCACCCAGAACCCGGCCGAGATGGAGGGCACCTACCCTCTCCCGGAGGCGCAGCGCGATCGATTCATGGCGCGGGTGCACATGGGCTATCCCGACCCGGGCAGCGAGGCGGCGATGCTGGCCGCGCACGGCGCTCACGATCCCCTCGACGACGTTGCGCCCGTCACCGATGCGACCGAGGTGCGCGCGATGATCGACGCGGTGCGCACGGTGTACGTCGCCCCGAGCCTGCACCGCTACGTCGTCGACCTCGTGGGAGCCACCCGCACCAGCCCCAATGTGCGCCTGGGGGCCTCGCCGCGCGCTGGCCTTCACCTCGTTCGCGCGTCGCGCGCGAGCGCAGCCCTGTCCGGGAGGGACCACGTGCTCCCCGATGACATCCAGCGGCTCGCCGCCCCGGTCCTCGCCCACCGCCTCCTCCTCAGCACCGACGCTCACCTCGCCCGCCTCACGCCGGACGCGGTCATCGCCGACATCGTCGCGCGCGTGCCGGTGCCCGCCGGTCCGTGAAGCAGGCCCTGGGCAGCCTCACCTTCCGGGGGAAGGGCTTCCTCGCAGTAGGCGCCGGCATCGCCGTTGGGGCCGCGCTCGCCGGTCAGCGCGACCTGCTGCGCATCGCGGTACTTCTGCTCGTGCTGCCGTTCCTGGCCGCCTACCTCGCCGGCCGCACGCGCTTCCGACTCGGGTGCGAGCGGGTGGTCCGCCCGAGCCAGATCCCGGTCGGGACGATCGCGGAGGTCGACCTCGCCGTCACGAACCTCTCCCCCGTGCGCACGGGGACGCTGCTGCTGCGCGATGCGGTCCCCCCTGAACTCGGCTACTCCGTGCAGCGCGTGCTCGAGCGCGTGGAGGCGTCGGGCACCCGCACGACGACGTACCCGCTGCACGCCTACCAGCGCGGTCGCTACGAGATCGGCCCCCTGTCGGTCACGGCCGTGGACCCGTTCGGGCTCGTGCGCCTCACCCGGTCCTTCCGGGCGACCGAGCCCGTGCTCGTGGTCCCGCGGGTGCATGTCCTGCCCGACTCCGGACTGCGAGCGGATCACCGCGGTCGCGGAGACGGCAGGGCCCTCAGCATGGCGGCTCGCGGCCAGGACGACGTCGTACCGCGGGAGTACCGCGTGGGTGACGACCTGCGACGCATCCACTGGCGCGCATCGGCGCGCGCGGGCGAGCTCATGGTGCGCCGGGAGGAACAGCCCTGGACTCAGCAGGCCACCGTCGTCGTGGACCTGCGCGAACGCGCGCATGGGGGCGAGGGTCCGGAGGCGTCTGTCGAGTTAGCGCTCAGCATCGCCGCCAGCACCGCACTGCACCTGCTCCGCCGCGGCTGGCACGTGCGCGTCCTTGGCTCCGACGGGCTCGTGATGGTGCCCGCGGCCTTCGGCCCCGACGGCCAGCCCACCGTTCTGGAGGCGCTCGCGCTGGCGGAGCCGAGCACCGCCCGCGACTGGGACCCCGCCACGGTGCGCGCCGACCTCGTCGTCGCCGTAGCCGCCGCCGATGACCGCGCGACTCCCTCCCTCACCGGGGCCGGCTCGCGCACCGCGGGCCAACTCGGGCTGCTCTTCCTCCTCGACACGCGCGCCTGGGGTGCGTCCGACGCCGTTCCCGCCCGCGACATCGAGCGCGAACTCCTCGAGAGCGGCTGGCACACCGCGATCCTCGGACCGGGAGACGATGTCCCCGCAGCGTGGCGCGCGGTCACGGCCGACGCCGACGAGAAGGTCTCCCGGTGACGACTGCCCCCGCCACCACGCGAAACGGCTGGGCGAACGCCGTCTCCCGGGCACGTCCGGGAGCGACCGCCGCCGCGGCATTCGCCACCGCGGCCGCCGCCACCTCCGTGATCCCGCTCTTCTCGACACTCGGCTGGTTGGGACCCACGCTGCTGTCGATCGCCGCGATGGCCCTTGCCGGCATGTTCGCGCGAGCCGTGTCCATGCCGCTTCCCCTCCAGCCGGTCTTCCAGCTCCTCGTCCTCCTCACGCTGCTCACCGTGATGTTCGCCCAGCCGGCCGCCGCCTGGGGATTCCTGCCCGGACCGGTGGCCCTCGCAGAACTCCAGGACCTCACCCGCGTCGCCATGATCGAGGCGGACGCGGTTCTCGCTCCCGTGGCCGCCTCGACGAACCTGGTCTTCCTGTCCGTGGGCGGCGTCGGACTCGTGGCACTCGCGGTCGACACCATGGGGGTGTCCCTGCGGCTGCCCGGCCTCGCCGGCATCCCCCTGCTCCTGATGTACGCCCTGCCCGCGGCGGTCGTGCGCGGGGGCGTGCCGTGGTGGCTGCTGCCCGTTGCCGTCACCGGCTGGCTCACCCTCCTCGCGGTCGACAACCGCGAGGAGGTGCTGTCCTGGGGTCGGCTGCTCGCGGGGCGCCCACGGGAGAACCCCGCCGGGGCCGGTCCGCGAGCCCACCCTCGAGCCCCGCGTGCACGTGCCTGGATCGGCGTCAGCGCTCTGTCCATCGGGCTGGCCGCCGTCCTGCTCGCCATCCTGCTCCCCGCGCTCGCCCCCGGACTGCGCGAGCCGGTCTGGGTGAGTCCCGGGACCGGCGCCGGGGGGACCGGGGACGGTCCCGGCGGATCGGTGGCCGTCGATCCGTTCGTCTCGCTGCGCCGCGACCTGGTGAGCAACACCGATCGGCGCATCCTGAGTTACGAGACCGATGCCGAGACCCCCGGCTATCTCCGCCTCGTCACCCTGGATCGCTTCGACGGGGTGACGTGGACGGCGTCAGCGCCGCAGGTGCGCATCCCCGCGAGCGAGGCCCTCGGATTCCCCGACACCCCCGACGTGCGCGATGTGCGGGAGACGACGTACTCCATCGGCATCGACGACCTCGACAACGCCGCCCTGCCGGTTCCCTACGCCGCCACCCTCATCCGCGGCACCGACGCACCGCTCGACGACCGATGGGCCTGGGATCCGCTGACGCGGACGGTGGGGGGCGACGGCGTGACCAGCCGCGACGCCGCCTACGAGGTGACGGCGTACGACATCGCCCCGAGCAAGGCGGAACTTCGCGCGGCCATCGAAGGTCCGCCGGACGAACTGCTTCCCCTGCTCCAGCTGCCCGCCGGAGTAACTCCGCAACTGGCCGCGCTCGCCCAGGAGGTGACCGCGGATGCGAAGACGCCGTATGCCCGGGCACTGGCGCTCATGCGCTGGTTCACGCGCGAGGGCGGATTCCGCTACAGCACCGACGTCGTCACCCCGCCCGGCGCGGATCCCCTGGAGTCCTTCCTTGATGAGCGCATCGGTTACTGCCAGCAGTTCGCGGGAACGATGGCACTCATGGCGCGATCGGTCGGGATCCCGGCCCGGGTGAACGTGGGCTTCACCGCGGGACGCGAGACCGACGAGGGCTCGTGGGAGGTGCAGGCGCGCAACGCCCACGCGTGGCCCGAACTGTGGTTCCCCGGGGTCGGCTGGGTGTGGTTCGAGCCCACCCCGCGTTCGGATGCCGGAGTTCGCGCGCCGGCGTACACCCAGCCCCGCACGCCGGAGGCGGAATCCCAGCCCGACGACGCCCAAACGGGCAACAGGCCGGTCCGCCCGGACCTCCTCGACGAGGGTTCGGCCGCCAGCCCGCAGGCGGACACCGGCCTGCCGGTGATGGCCCTCGCCATCGTGGCCGCACTGCTGGCCGCGGCGCTCGTGGCACCGCTCCTCGCGGTGCTCGCACGCCGGAGGCGCCGCACGTCCTCCGGAGACGCGCGGCGGCGGATCGAGGGCGCCTGGGCCGAACTCGGCGACAGCGCCCGGGACTTCGGCCTGGCCTGGCCGGCGGCAGCAACCCCGCGCGCTCTGGGAGCGCGCCTGGTGCGCGCCGCCAACCTCGACGAGGTCGAGACCGCGGCCGTCGATCGCCTCGTCGGTTGGGTGGAGACAGTCCGCTACGCCGCCCCGGACGCCGACGGTGCTGCGGGAGGCGACGTGCTCGCTGGTGCATGGGGCCGTGCGGCGGCGCCGTCAGGCGAGGACCTGCGCGCGGAACTCGCACGGGTTCGTGGCGGGCTGCGGCGCCAGGCAACCCGGGGAGCGCGGGTACGCGCCCTGCTCGCACCCCGGTCCCTGACACGATCCGGGCGCGACACCGTCTTCGTGGCGGAGGAGGAGTCGGAGCGCGACACGATCCTCGTCTGAGTTACCGGAATGGCCGCGTAGAGGGTGGGACTGCTGGGCGCTGCCTACCGGCTACCGGCCATGGGCTACCCGCTATCGGTTACGTGCTACTGGGGGCTGCCGGTGCCTTCGTCGCGACGGCGACGCCAGCGCTCCTCGAGGCGATCCATCAGGCCGCCGCCCGGCTGCTGCTTGGCGGGCCGCCCCTGCTGTGTGGGCTGATCTGAGGGCGCCGCGGTTTCTGCGTCGGCGGTCTCCGATGCCGGACGGGCCCGCAGCCCGGAGTAGGCGAGGGTGGCCCCCACGACCATGACGACGAACCCGGCCACGCCCAGGGCGATGAGCGGAACGATGACGCCGCCCATGAGCATGGCCACCCCGACGATGAGGATGAGGACGCCCATTGCCGCGCGGCCTCGGCTTGCGCGCGCCGAGGGGCCGCTGCGCAGGGAGGTGGCGAACTTGGGATCCTCGGCATAGAGGGCGCGCTCCATCTGCTCCAGCAGACGCTGCTCGTGCTCGGAAAGCGGCACTGCATCCCTCCCTTGGCCCCGTGGGTCACCCCCAGGATAGGCAGTTCAGGCGGATCTGGAAACCCAGGTTCGCGAACTCAGGGCCCGGGGGGCTCTCCCCAGAGGCGGGCCGGGCGGACGACATCGCGCCCGAACCGGTCCCGGAGGCGGTCGGCGGCCACCTCGGCGGCCCGGCGGTCCTCGGGGCCGGGCCCCCCTCGGGCCTCCCCCAGGAGGGCATCCAGGGACAGTTGCTCCGTCCGGGTGCCCTCGGCGACCAGGCCCTCCAGGCGGACGCCGACGAGCCGGATCCGGGCCCGCTGCAGGCCGAGGGCCTCGAAGAGCTCCCGGGCGACCTCGTAGACGACCTGGCCCACGTCAGTGGGCTCCGCCAGGGTGCGTGAGCGCGTGATCGTGGTGAAGTCCGCGAAGCGGACCTTGAGCACGACGGTGCGCCCCACCAGGCCGTGGCCGCGCACCCGCGCCGCCACCTTCTGCGACAGGCGCAGCAGCTCGCGGTGGACGAGGTCCGGGTCGTCGACGTCCCGCGGGAAGGTCTCCTCGTTGCCGATGCTCTTCTCGCCTGCGTCGGGGACCACGGCCCGGTCATCGCGCCCCCAGGCCAGGTCGTGCAGGCGCTTCCCGGCCGCCTGGCCGAGGGCGCGAACGAGAGTGTCCGCGGGGGTGTGCGCGATGTCGCCGACCGTGCGCAGCCCGAGCGACACCAGGCGCTCCTCGGTGCGCTCGCCCACGCCCCACAGGGCGGAGACCGGCAATGGATGGAGGAAGGCAATGACTCGTTCGACGGGAACGACGAGCAGGCCGTCAGGCTTGGCCTGGGTCGAGGCGAGCTTGGCCACGAACTTCGTGGGCGCGACGCCGACGCTGCAGGTGATGCGCTGCTCGTCGTAGACGCGCGCACGGATGAGTTCGGCGATTGCGGTGGGGGATCCGAGTCGGCGTACGGCGCCGGCGACGTCGAGGAATGCCTCGTCGAGGCTGAGCGGCTCGACCACAGGAGTGATGGAGCCGAAGAGCGCCATCACTCCTGCGCTGACCTCGGCGTAGCGGTTGTGGTGCGGTTCGATGATGAAGGCATCAGGCGCGATGCGTCGCGCGCGTGTCATGGGCATCGCCGAGTGCACGCCGAGCGCGCGCGCCTCGTAGGTGGCCGAGAGCACGACTCCGCGCTGTCCACCCCCGACGATGACCGGCTTGCCGCGCAGTTCGGGTCGCGCGATGAGCTCCACGGAGGCGTAGAACGCGTCCATATCGACATGGAGGATGGTGCACCCGGTGTCGTCGGCGCCCAGGGATCCGGCCAGGCGCAGGGACTGCGCCTCTCCGCGGCGGATCTGGCTGCGGCTCACCGCCCCATCCTGTCGCCTCCGGGGCGTGCCTTGCCGTCCCGGATCACCATCCGCTGCTCCCCGGGCT
>JAPOJD010000255.1 GCA_029978585.1 Actinomycetota bacterium | reverse complement strand
GGTTCTTCCCGAACTTCAACGATCTGGTGCTCCAGCGCGAAGTGGTCTCACCGGACATCATCGAGGAGCGCACCGGCCTGTCCGAGGGCAATATCTACGCCGGCGAGTTCTTCCCCCACAAGATGTACTTCTTCCGGCCTGCCCCCGGCTACAGCGACTACCGCACCCCCATCCGCGGCTACTACCAGTGCGGATCCGGAACGCACCCGGGTGGCTGCGTGATCGGCGCCCCGGGGCGCTTCGCGAGCCAGCAGGTCCTCGCCGACGTCACGACCCCCCGCTAGCCGCCGTCGCGCTCCCCGAGATCGGGGACATGTCCAGGGCGACGACCGCGGGTGACGGCTGGCTAACCCGGGCATCGCAACTGAAGTCCCAGCGCTCCGCGCCGCGGCTGAAGATCCCGGTGACGTGAAGGACGCCCTGGCCGTTCGGCGAGATGTCGCGCACCTCGGCGACGCGGCCCGTGCCCATGGTCACTCGCCCGGCGGCATCGGGGACCGTCGTCGGCCGGGCTGCCGCATCCAGTTCGGCGGTGCACGCCCGGAGAGCCGCGCTGTTGTCCGCGGCGCTGCCCCCGCCCATCACGCCGAGTCCGATGATGCCTACGACGAGCATCGCGAGCAGTGCTGCCGGGACGATGATGTAGGCATGCTCGCGCAGCCAGTTCGGCGGTCGCCAGGCGCGCAGCCGGGTGGTCCTGGTCTGGTAGGCGGGGTGGACTCGCATGGACGGGTGAGCGGAGCGGACGAGGACTCGGTGCGGCACCCACGGTGACGGGAGTTCCAGGTAGAAGGTCCAGCCGTCGGGGGCGGGCGGCCAGTTGCGGGGCGGGGCCCATCCTGGCGGGGGCAGCCAGTTGGCAGGCGGAGCGGGCCATCCCGGTGGGGGTGCGAACACGACCGAACGTGGCATGTTCGCCAGCCTCGCGCCCGAATGGGCGGCGCACCCCGGCGTGTCGGCCAGTGACCGGTCACGTGACCGCTCACGTGCGGGCTACTTCAGGGCGATGCGAACGGCACGGGCGATGAAGGCTGCGCGTGCTTGCGCGCCGGCCGCGTCGTAGTGGAGGCCGTCGGTAGCGACGATTCCATGGCGACGCACGTAGCGCTTCCAGTCGAGGACACGCAGGTTGTCGAAGGCGCGCGCCTGGAGCCGCAGGGTCTTGTTCAGCGCCGCGTCCTTTCCGACGCCCTTCTTGAATCGCGGGGAGACGTGGATGTTCACCCACAGGACCCGGTGACCCTGCAGCATGCGCAGGATGGTCTTGGCGTTCTGTCGGAACTCCGAGGGCGTGTAGATGTCGTTCGTGCCCAGCGCGACGACCACGATCGCGTTCTTCGGAGGGGGGAAGCGGCGCAGTTGCTCGATCCCCCAGGTCGTCCCCTTGCCGATGTCGGCGTGGACGACGTAGCGCAGAAAGAGGTCCTGGGCACTCGCCCGCAGGTAGGGGTCGGTGCTCGTGACCCCCACCTCGGGGTCGGCCAGAGAGTCGCCGAGGACGTAGAGCGTGCGCTGGGCCCGTGGTGCCTCGGCGGGGGCAGCGGCGGGAGCCATGACGAGGGAGGCCGCCATGGCCAGC
>JAPOJD010000095.1 GCA_029978585.1 Actinomycetota bacterium | reverse complement strand
AAGTCGCGACTTAGCAACCATTCACGGAACTCAAACGGCGTGGGGTTGTGGGGTTTAGGGGTTGACGGTGATCGTGGCGGACTTCGCCGACCCGATGACGACGTACACCTCGTAGGCCTTGCCCGCCTTCAACTTGCCGATGGGATAGGTGAAGGTCCCCTTCGCGAGGTCGCCCTTCGTGAGCTTGATCGCGTGCTGGGGTACGAACTTCTGCTTGGGCGCCTTCATCCGCACGTACGCCGTGATCGAGGCTCCCAGCGGCACCCCGCTGGTCACGCCGGCCAGGGAGATGGCCGTCGGTGAGGTGCGCTTGCCCTTGATGGTGACGCTGACGTCCGCGGCGTACCCGGTGATGTCGTTGCCCAGGGAGTTCGCGACGAACGTCTCGCCCGAGGGGCCGAAGGCCATGGACGTGGGGCACACGAGCTTGGTGTTCGTGCCCTTGAGTTCCTTGCTCGGGGCCGTGTTACCCGCCGTCCATTCGCCTGGCCACACTGCCAGGCTTGCCACCGTTTCATACTTGCAGTTCAGATCGCCCGTGTTCAGCACGTTCATGCGGCCGAGGTAGTCGAAGTCCACGTCAACCGGCGCGCTCAGCCCGGTTCCTGGGCCGGACAGGACCTTGACCGGCGGCATGTCCCCGCTGGCCCAGTCCGCGGGGTAGGCGGTCACCGTGTTGGCCAGGACGTTCGTCACGTGCATCCGCCCGGAGGCGTCCCACGCGATGCTGGTCGGGCCATTCACCCCGGAGTTCGGGCCACCCAGGTACTTGACGGGAGCCCGGTCGCCGCTGGCCCAGTCTTCGGCGAACACGAGGATCGCGTTGGCCCCGAAACTCGCGACGTACATGCGCCCGGAGGCATCGAAGGCGAGCCCGACGGGCTGGTCCAGGCCGGTGCTCGGGCCCGACAGGGTCTTGATCGGCGCGGTGTTGCCCTTGGCCCATTCGGGCGCGTAGACCGTCACTGAGTTCGCCGAAATATTGGCGACGTACATGTTGCCGGCGGCATCGAAGGCGATGGAAGCCGGCTGATTCAGGCCTGTCGCTGGGCCGACCAGCGACTTCCTCGGCGCGGTGTCGCCGTTCGCCCAGTCCGCGGCGTACATCTCCACAGAGTTGGACATGGCGTTGGCGACGTACATCCGGCCCGCAGCATCGAAGGCGACGGAGAACGGTCCATTGATCTTCGTCTTGGGGCCGTCGAGGAGTCGGCTCGGCGGCGTGTTGCCCTTGGTCCACGCCGAGGCGATTCCGGGGGCGGCGACGAGCGCGATGCCGAGGACTCCGACCACCGCCCAGCGCAGGGTCCTGGTCATGGTGGGTGTTCGCATGGCGCGCCTCCGGAATCCGGTGATCAACAGGCGGTCACCGTACCAGCGCGCGGGCGTCGGCAGGGCGCATCCGTGTGGCCACCGCAGCCCCCAGGAGGGCGATGCCCGCGCAGATCCACCACAGGGAGTCGTACGTCGACACGGTGGCACCGCCCTCGGCGACGGCTCCCGCGTGGATGGCTCCCAGGAGACCGAGGCACAGGGCGCTGAGGATGGCGTCGGAGACCTGCAGGGCCGCGGAGTTGGCGCCCTGCTCATCCTCGGGCGACAGGCGCAGCGTCTGCACGGCGATCGACGGGAAGCACAGGCCCATGCCGACCGACGCGATGAAGTAGGAGCCCGTGCACACTATCGGCGGGAGTCCTGTGATGAGGCACAGGGGAAGGGTGGCGAGCCCGACGGCGATGATGATCGCGCCGATGCCCACGGCGCGCGCGCGGTCGGACGACTCGGGGATGCGACTTTGCACGTAGGAACCCGTCCACCAGCCGAGCGCCGACACGCTCAGCACCATTCCCGCCTGCGTCACGGTGAGCGCACGCTGCTCGACGAGCGCGAGTGGGATGAATGCCTCGGCACCGAAGAAGGCGCCGGCAAGAATTCCCCGCATGAGGACGGTCGTCGGAAGTCCGCGACCGAGGCGCAGGGCATGCGCGGGCAGGAGTGGGCGTACGGCGATGCCCACGACGACGATCCCGACGAGCAGTCCGAGCGCGGACACCCACAGGGGGAGCCCGGCCGGGCGCATGAGCGCGAACATCGCCATGGTCAGGCCGGCGGCGGTGGCGATCGCGGGGACGATGCGTCCTCCTCGATCCTCGCCGGTTCCCCCGTCGTGCTCGCGGAGCACCTTGCGCAGGAGCAGCGCGGGGAGGAGAAGCACGAAGGGCACGAGCCAGAACGCCAGCCGCCAGGAGATCGTCTCGGTGAGCCAGCCGGCGATGAGGGGGCCGACGATCGCGGGGACGACCCAGGAGGCCGCGAGGAGCGAGAAGGCGCGGGGGCGCAGCTCCTCGGGGTAGGCACGCGCGATGACGATGTACGTCGCCACGATGAGCGCTCCCCCGCCCATCCCCTGGGCGCCCCGCGCGGCGATGAGCACCGGCATCGACCACGCGAACCCGGCGACGATCGCCGCGCCGGAGAAGACGATGAGCCCGGTCCACATCGCGCGCCTCGGACCATCGCGGTCGCACCACGTCCCGGACACGACCATGCCCACCAACGAGCAGGCGACGTACGCATTGAAAGCCCAGGCATAGACCCCGAGGCCGTCGAACTCAATGGCGACGGCCGGCATGACCGTCGCGACGGCAATGCCCTCGAAGGCGAACAGCGTGATCGCAGCGACGACGCCGATCGTGGCGCCGCGGTACTGCGGGGCGAAGAGGCTCAGGACGAGCCGTCGGGGTCGCTGGGCTTGCCCGGGCGCATGCCGTTGTAGATCTCCTGGCACTCCGGGCACACCGGGAACTTCGACGGATCCCGGCCGGGGACCCACTTCTTGCCGCAGAGCGCGATGACCGGGGAACCGGTGACGGCACTCTCCACGATCTTGTTCTTCTGCACGTAGTGCGCGAAACGCTCGTGGTCGCCCTCGTCCGTGGAGGCCAGCCGCTCCTCGGTGAGCGTCGTGCCCTCCAGCGCGGGGGACTCCAGCGGCGTCGTCATGGAGGAAGTGTAGGGGCGCCGCGGGACCGGGCCGGATCGGTGAAGGCCGGGATCAGTTCAGGCCGGGGTCCGCCGGGCAGTGGATCCACCATGCCAGGGTGCCTCCCGCGCGGCGCAGCACGTTGGCCCATAGGGCCCCGGGATCGGCGAGGAAGGCGTCGACGACCGGGTCGGCTACCTCAACGACGGCCCAGGAGCCCTCGTCCAGCTCTCCCTCGAGTTGGTCCGGCGCCCAGCCCGCGTAGCCGGCGAAGATGCGTAGGGCGGTGAGGTGCGGGCTGAGATCGTCGGGCGGGGTGTCCAGGTCGATGATGCCGATGGGGCCGCTCACGCGACGGAAGCCGGGCGGCTCCTCCTCGTGCGCGGTCGCGGCGAGCCCCAGCGCGCTGTCCAGAGCCACCGGTCCGCCCTGGTAGAGCGTCGGCTCGCCGGTCAGGTGGTCACGCCAGACGGGGAGCACGGTCCCGACATCGAGGGAGGTGGGCTGGTTGAGCACCACGCCCAGGGAGCCGGACTCGTCGTTCTCCAGCAGCAGGATCACCGCGTGGCGGAAGGGCTCGCCCAGGCTCGGCGCCGCCACGAGCAGGCGGCCGGCGGACGGCTCGGGATTCTCCCGGCCGACGGTGGGTGCCTCCTCGTCCACTCCCCCATGGTGGCGCATGGCCGGGCCCCGGGTCGTGCGGTCACCGGGTGAAGTCCGGACGAAAGGGCGCCGGGTCGACACCTACGGCGGCTCTGGATACCCTAGGGGGTATGACCACCGTGACCCTCACCGAGGACACCTTCGCCAGCACCCTGCAGGAGAACCCCATCGTGCTCGTGGACTTCTGGGCGGCCTGGTGCGGCCCATGCCGGGCCTTCGCGCCGGTCTACGAGGCCGTGAGCAATGCCCACCCCGACATCGTCTTCGGCAAGGTGGACACCGAGGCCGAGAGAGGCCTCGCCGGGGCGTTCTCGATCTCCTCGATCCCCACGCTCATGGCCATCCGCGACGGCGTGGTGCTGTACTCGCAGGCCGGCGCCCTCCCCCAGGAGGCTCTGGAGCAGGTCGTGCAGGCGGTGCGCGACGTCGACATGGACACGGTCCGCGCCTCTATCTCCGCCGGACAGGACCAGGGCTAGCGGACCGCTCGCTTCTGAAAAGCGCCTGGGAAATCTGAGGATTTCCCAGGACAACGCAGACGTAACCCCCAGGTCAAGCGCGCCACATCATCCGTTCGGACGAGTACGTTCCACCGCATCAGCCGAGCCTCCCGGCTCGCAACGAGACCTACCGTGGTGGACATGCCCCAGCAACCTCTCGCCCAAGTCCCCCAAGACGCAGTCTGGGACTGGCAGGAGCACGGTTCCTGCCGGAAAGCCGATCCCAGCCTCTTCTTCCACCCCCAGAACGAGCGCGGATCCGCCCGTCGCTCGCGTGATCTCGCGGCCAAGGCCGTGTGCGCCTCCTGCCCCGTGCGCATCGAGTGCGCGGACTATGCCATTCGCGCTCGGGAGCCCTACGGAGTGTGGGGCGGCCTGACCGAGGAGGAGCGCGAGTCGATCTACGCGCGCATCGACATCGCGGAGTACCCCCGCCAGCGCGGCCAGGGTGCCCTCGCCTGCGCGGACGAGATCGACCGGGCCCTGCGGCCCCTCGCCGTCATCGCCTGACCCCGCCGCTCAACGCATGTCAGGGTGGCTACGCGCCGAGCCGCTCCCGCAGAGCGGCGAGCTGCTGATGCAGCGCCGGGGGAACCCGGTCCCCGAACTTCGCGTAGTACTCCTCGGTGAGATCCGCCTCGGTGCGCCAGGTGACCGGATTCACGGCGAACAGCTCGGCCTCCTGCTCCGGCGACAGATCCAAGCCGGACAGGTCGAGCTCACCCGGTGCCGGGATGCGACCCAGGGGCGTGTCCACGGCCTCGGCCTCGCCTTCTGAACGCCGCACCACCCACTCCAGGACACGGGAGTTGTCCCCGAATCCCGGCCACAGGAAGCGCCCGTCGGCGTCCTTCCGGAACCAGTTGACCTGGTAGATCCGGGGCAGCTTCTCCGGCGACGTGAAGGTGCCGATCGCCAGCCAGTGGGCCCAGTAGTCGGCCATGTTGTAGCCGCAGAACGGCAGCATCGCGAACGGGTCATGCCGCAGCTCCCCCACGGCGCCCTCGGCCGCGGCCGTCTGCTCCGACGACACGGTCGACCCCATGAACACCCCGTGCTCCCAGTCGAATGCCTCCGTGACGAGGGGGACGTTGCTGGCGCGGCGGCCGCCGAAGAGGATCGCGTCGATGGGCACCCCGGCGGGATCCTCCCAGTTGGGGGCGATCGACGGGCACTGTGCTGCGGGCGCCGTGAAGCGCGCGTTGGGGTGCGACGACGGCTCGGCGGACTCCGGCGTCCAGTCGCGGCCCTTCCAGTCGATGAGGTGCGCCGGTGCCTCCTCGGTGAGCCCCTCCCACCACACGTCACCGTCATCGGTCAGGGCCACGTTGGTGAAGATGCAATTTGAGTGCAGCGTCTCGATGGCGTTGCCGTTGGTGTGCACGCCCGTGCCGGGCGCGACGCCGAAGAACCCCGCCTCGGGATTGATCGCGTAGAGGCGCCCGTCGGGCCCGAAGCGCATCCAGGCGATGTCGTCGCCCACGGTCTCGACCTTCCAGCCGGGCACGGTCGGCTCGAGCATCGCCAGGTTGGTCTTGCCGCAGGCCGAGGGGAAGGCAGCCGTGATGTAGCGAACGTCGCCGCTTGGCGCGGTGAGCTTGAGGATGAGCATGTCCCCGGCCACCCCGCCCTGGTCGCGGGCCATGGCCGACGCGATGCGAAGCCCCACGCACTTCTTGCCGAGAAGGGCGTTGCCGCCGTACCCGGACCCGTAGGACCAGATCTCCCGCGTCTCGGGGAAGTGGGTGATGTACTTCGTGTCATTGCAGGGCCACGGGATGTCTTCGCGGCGGTCGCCCTCGGGGTCCACCAGCGGATATCCGACGGAGTGGACCGCCGGGATGAAGTCGCCGTGCTCGCCGATGAGGTCCAGGGGCTCGCGGCCCATGCGGGTCATGATCCGCATGTTGACGACAACGTACGGCGAGTCCGTGAGCTCGACGCCGAGTTGGGCGATGTGAGAGCCGAGCGGCCCCATCGAGAACGGGACCACGTACATCGGGCGGCCGCGCATGGAGCCGGCGAAGAGCCCCCTGAGGATGCCCTTCATCTCCGTCGGTTCCATCCAGTTGTTGTTCGGCCCCGCGTCCTGGGCGTACTGGGAGCAGATGAAGGTACGGCTCTCCACGCGAGCGACATCGCTCGGATCGGAGCGCGCGAGGAACGAGTTGGGCCTCAGTTCGGGATTGAGGCGGATGAACGTGCCGTCCTCGACCATCTGCTCCGTGAGCCGATCCCACTCCTCCTGCGATCCGTCGCACCAGACGATCTCGTCGGGCTGCGTCAGCTCGGCAACCTCCTCGACCCACTCCAGCAGCTTCTTGTTGCGGGTGGGCGCATCCGCGAGTCCGGGAATGGTCATGTCATCTCCTCGACGCCGGATCAACAATCATCGGAACCGCTCGCCTCAGCCGGATCGGCGTCGGCGAGCTCCTCCGGCCATCATTCACCCTTCTCGGGGTGGTCATCACCGTGTAAGCCCTTTCATGCCCGGGCTGTGACGAACGGCACAGGCCTCTCGGGCGCGGTCCATGCCTAGCCTGACCGAATGGAGCCAGTAGCCGCCCTCGAGACCCGCGATCTTGTGAAGAGGTACGTCAACGTTGTCGCGGCCGACCGCGTGACCCTGCAGGTCCTGCCGGGGCAGGTGTACGGCCTCCTCGGTCCCAACGGGGCCGGAAAGTCCACGGTCATTCGCTGCTGTCTCGGCTACCTGCATCCGACAGCGGGGAGCACCGCGATACGGGTGACGCACTCCGATGAGTACGGAGATGACGTCCGCAATCCTCGGCTGCGCTGCCGGGTGGGATACCTTCCCGGCGATCTGCGCCTCGAGCCGCGCATGACCGGTCGGCAGATCGCGGGATTCCACGTGGCCCTGCGCAGGAGGTACGGCGCACCCATCTCGGATGCCGACATCAGCGACCTCGCTCGTCGACTCGACCTCGACATGACACGCCGATTCGCCACTCTGTCCAAGGGCAATCGGCAGAAGGTCGGGGTCCTGCTCGCCCTCATGGGCACTCCGGACCTGCTCGTCCTCGATGAGCCCACCACCGGCCTGGACCCGCTGGTGCAGGACGTCGTCCTCGACCTCATCCGCGAGCACCGAGATCGCGGGGCCGCCATCCTGCTGAGCACGCACATCCTCGCGGAAGCCGAGTCGATTGCCGATCGTGTCGGCGTCCTCAGCCGCGGGCGCCTCGTAACTGACCGAGCGGTTTCCGATCTCATGGCCACGGCACGACAGCACCTCATCGTGACCCTCCGTGACGCGCCCCATGACGGGGACCTCCGCGGTGTCCCCGGAGTGGTCTCCGCCTCGCGGCTGGCCGACATCTCGGGCGACGGGGCCGAGACCCTTGCCATCACCATCGAGGGAAGCGCGCGAGCGCTCTTCGAGCGTCTGGCTCCGCTCGGCATCGAGCGGGTACGCAGCGAGCAGACCGAACTCGATGAGGTCTTCCACGCATCGGTCCAGGGTGGTGCGGCATGAGCGCGGTCATCGTCCTTCGCCAGATGCTGCTGGAGCGCTGGCGCAGCCTGCTCGCCTGGACCGTGAGCATCGCCGCGCTCATGCTCGTGATGCTCGTCTTCTATCCGTCGATCCGCGACAGCGGTGCGGACTTCGACGCCTGGATCCAGTCGCTCCCCGAGTCGGCCCGGCAGACATTCGGGCTCGCCGACGCATCTATGACTACGCCTATCGGCTACCTCGTCAGCCAGGTGTACTCGAACATCTACCCGCTCGTCGTCATCATCATGACGTTCTCCCTTGCCGGCTGGGCGATCGCCGGCTGCGAGGCCGATGGAACACTCGAGACGACACTGTCCGCACCGCTGCGGAGGTGGGTGCTCGGCCTCGCGCGCTTCATCGGCATCGCACTGGCGGCCCTCATGGTGATCGCCGTCTCCACCGGCGTGCCGGCCCTTAGTT
>JAPOJD010000073.1 GCA_029978585.1 Actinomycetota bacterium | reverse complement strand
TCCAGCAGCTCATCGCGGGGCGGCAGCCCCGCGGCGGGGCGGTGACCACGACCATCGACTCCGCGGCGCAGACGGCGGCCTGGGAGGGGCTCAGCTGCACGCGAGGCGCCGTCGTTGCGATCGAGCCGACGACGGGCCGGATCCTCGCCAGCGTCCAATCGCCGTCATTCGACCCAAACATGCTCTCCTCGCATCAGCCGCAGGAGATCCGCGAGTACTACGAGCAACTCCTCGACGACCCCAGCCAGCCGCTGCTCAACAGGCCCATCGTCGCCCTCAACCCGCCCGGGTCAACCTTCAAATTGGTGACCGCTGCTGCCGCCCTCGCATCCGGGGAGTTCACCCTCGACTCCGTTCTCCCGGGCCCTGCGGAGTACGACCTGCCCCTCTCCTCCCGCACGATCCGCAACTGGACGGGGGAGGAGTGCGGCCCGAACGGCGAGGTGACACTCATCGACGCGCTCGCGATGTCCTGCAACACGGCGTTCGCGTGGCTCGGCAACGAGCTCGGCGACGACGCACTGCGAGCGCAGGCCGAGGCCTTCGGGTTCGACACGGCATTCGAGATCCCCCTGCGCGCATCGACATCCCGCTTCCCAGAGAACCCCGACCCGCCTCAGACAGCGCTGAGCGCCATCGGGCAGTTCGACGTACGCGCGACCGCGCTGCAGATGGCGATGGTCGCCGCCGGCATCGGCAATAACGGCGTCGTCATGGAGCCCTACCTCGTGCAGGAGATCCGCGCGCCTAACCTCGCGATCCTGCGCACGACAGACCCGGCCACCTTCGCCACCGCCATGACGCCGCAGGACGCGCGGCAACTGCAGGAGATGATGGTCGCGGTCGTCGAGCGCGGTACGGCCGGAGTCCTCCAGGGCATCACCGATGCCGACGGCCGGCCGGTCCCAGTGGGAGCCAAGACCGGCACCGCGCAAACCGGGGACGATCGCCTGCCCGTCGCCTGGATGGTGGCCATGGCCCCCGCGACCAACCCGCGCATCGCCGTTGCCGTGGTCGTCGAGGACGGGGGCCAGGCGGAGGTCAGCGGCAATGCGCTGGCCGGCCCTATCGCCCGAGCGGTGATCGAGGCGATCCTCCAGTGATCGGCGTGCGGCTCGCGGCGATCCGCTATGTGGCCCGTGTCACCCCGGGGGCGTGGGGAACCTCCTGGGACACTGGCGCGTCAAGGGAAGGGAGGTAAGGGGCGTGACGCAGGAACCCGGTGCCGGACGCATGCTCGGCGACCGCTACGAGCTCATCGAGGTCATTGGCCGCGGTGGCATGGCCGAAGTCTGGGAAGGCCGCGACATCCGCCTCGGCCGCCGCGTCGCCATCAAGATCCTGCGGCCAGACCTCGCCCGCGACCCTGCCTTCCAGGCCCGATTCCGCCGAGAGGCCCAGTCCGCCGCTTCCCTCAACCATCCCAACATCGTCGCGGTCTACGACACGGGCGAGGACATCCTCACCGACGGGTCTGAGTCCCAGGCGGTCCCCTACATCGTCATGGAGTACGTCAACGGGATGACCCTGCGGCAACTGCTCTCCAGCGGAAGGCGCCTTCTCGTCGAACGCTCCCTGGAGATCATCGCCGGCACCCTGGCCGCTCTCGACTACGCGCACCGCCACGGCATCGTCCACCGCGACATCAAGCCGGCGAATGTGATGCTGACCCGCACCGGCGAAGTCAAGGTCATGGACTTCGGCATCGCCCGCGCCATCAACGACACCGGCAGCACCATGACGTCCGCCCAGACCGTCATGGGCACCGCGCAGTACCTCTCGCCGGAGCAGGCGCGCGGCGAGGTCGTCGACGCTCGGAGCGACCTGTACTCCACCGGGGTGCTCCTCTACGAGCTCCTCACCAGCCGTCCCCCGTTCACCGGTGATTCCCCGGTCTCCATCGCGTACCAGCACGTCAGCGAGCAGCCCACGCCGCCGTCACAGGTCGACCCCGAGGTCCCCCGCGACGTCGATGCCATCGTCATGAGGTCGCTGGCCAAGCGTCCCGAAGACCGCTACCAGACGGCCGCGGAGTTCCGCGCCGACGTGGACCGCGCCATCGTGGGCGCGCCGGTGACAGCGGCCGTGCCTGCCATCGTCGAGCAGCCCACGCAGCTCATCAGCCCCGTGGCGACCACCGAGGTCTACGCCATCGACACGGCACCGGTGCGCGGACGCCGAGCGCAGCGCGGCGCCGGATTCGTCGTGGCCGTGACGATCGCGGTGCTCGCCGTCATCGGTCTCGGGATCCTCGCGGCCGCGCTCGTGCTCAACCGCCCGGGCTCGGCGCAGGTCGCCGTACCCAATCTCGACGGGCTCACGGTGGTCCAGGCGCAGTCGGTGCTCGAGCGCGAGGGGCTCATCATGGGCTCGCAGACACCCGAGATCTCCGAGCGGCCCGTCGACACCGTCATCGGCCAGCAGCCGACACCGGGGGAGCAGCTCGAGATCGGCCAGGCGGTCAACGTCACCGTGAGCGCCGGCAAGGACAAGACGCTGGTGCCCCCGCTTATCGGGCTCACCTCGGTGGAAGACGCCAAGACTGCCCTCGCTGACGCCAACCTCGTGCTGGGACGCGTGACGGAGCAGGACGGCACCGAGCCCGCTGGCTACGTGCTGGCCCAGTCCCCCAACGAGGGCGACTCCGTCGACGTGGGTACCAAGGTGGACGTCATCGTGGCGAGCGGCCTGGTCCCGGTCCCGTCCGTCGTGGGGCAGACCGAGGATGCGGCGCGGGGGGCGATCTCAGCGCTCGGCCTGAAGGTCGAGGTGGTCTACCAGGAGTCGGAGACAGTGCCCCAGGGCGTGGTGCTCGAGCAGGATCCGTCGGCCGGCGAAGCCGTGGACAAGGGCACCATCATCACGCTGGTGGTGGCCTACTCCCCGGAGCCGACGCCCGAGCCCACCCCCACTCCCGAGCCGACGCCCGAACCGACCCCCGAACCGACCCCCGAACCGACCCCCGAACCGACTCCGGAGCCGACGGACACGGGGAATCCGCTGTTCCCCTAGGCAGGGCGAGACGAGGTTCCGACCACCGGGGCCAGTCCCCGGGACCGCTCGACGGCGGCAGCGTCGCCGCACTCGACGAGCCAGTTGGCGAGCAGTCGGTGACCGCCCTCGGTGAGCACCGACTCTGGGTGGAACTGCACTCCCTCGATGGGCAGCGTCCTGTGGCGCAGCCCCATGATGACGCCCTCGCCAGCCTCGGCAGATGTCGTTCCAGTGACCTCGAGTTCGACCGGCACGCTTGACGGCACGACGGCGAGAGAGTGGTAACGAGTGGCGGTGAAGGGCATGGGCAGCCCGGCGAGCACCCCCTGGCCCCGGTGGTAGACGAGCGACGTCTTGCCGTGCAGCAGTTCGGGGGCCCGATCCACGGTGCCGCCGAAGGCCGCGGCGATCGCCTGGTGCCCGAGGCATACGCCGAGGACCGGCACCGCCGCGGTAGCGCCTTCGTGCGACGCGGACTGCGCGGCGAGCCTCACGATGTCGATGCAGACACCGGCCTCCTCCGGCGTACCCGGCCCGGGGGACAGCAGGACCCCGTCGTATTCGAGGGCCTCGGCGGGCGCCACCTCGTCGTTGCGGCGTACGTCGACGTCGGCCCCGAGTTGGCCAAGGTACTGAACGAGGTTGAAGACGAAGGAGTCGTAGTTATCGACGACGAGGATGCGTGTCACTGGGCATCACCGGGCGCGGAGGCGCGGGGTCAACGCCAGCGCGTTGACACGATGAACCCGCCCGTGATGAAGGCGAATCCGATGACGACGTTGATGAGCGGGCTGAGGTCCTTCATGACCGGGATGCTCGGCCCGGCGATGTAGTACAGGACGATCCAGGCCAGGCCGATGACGAAGAGGGCCACCATGGTCGGCGCCACCCAGGGCGCCGAGCCCAGCTTCATGACCTTGCGCTCGCCCTTCTCCGGAGGCGGCGTGTAGTCGTCGCGCTTGCGGCCGCGGGACTCGGGCACGGAACACCTCCGGGAGAACGCCAGGGACGGCGGAATGACCAACAGCCTAGCCACCGCCGACGCCTGGACCCGGGCGGCCCGAAGGCGAGCGTCTCCTGAGGAACCACACCCGTGTGATTCTCCCCAACTGGGGACAACCTGTGGACACCCCTCAGGCGAGTCCCAGCAGGCCCACCTCGCTGCCCAACTGTCCCGTGCGCCACACGGTGATAGCAACGAGGAGGCCCAGCACGGCGAGGACCCCCAGGACCTGCCAGAGCACTCGGGCGGAGCGGAACGGGGGCGGGGTCCACACGAAGACCGCGGCCACCATGGCCCCGGCGACCAGGCCGCCGAAGTGCGCCCGCCAGTCGACGTCGGGGGAGAGGAATCCAATGACGACATTGATGCCCAGGAGGATGAGCACCTGGGTGATGTCCCACTTCATGCGCTTGCCCGCGACGAGGATCGCGCCCATGAGCCCGAAGATGGCCCCGGATGCGCCGACCGATACCGACCGAGGATCGGAGAACGTGTACGACGCCACCGCTCCGCCGAGGGCCGCGACGAGGTAGAGCACGATGAATCGGACGTGGCCGAGCACCCGCTCCAGTGTCGGCCCCAGCACGAAGAGGACGTACATGTTGAAGGCGAGGTGGAGCCACGATCCGTGCAGGAATGCCGCCGTGAGGAGCCGCCACCACTCGCCGTAGATCACGATGCCGTAGGGCCACATTCCGTAGTCCTCGGCGACGACATTGACCCCGACGGCGAACTGCAGCAGGAATGCCGCTGCCGTCACGCCGATGAGCGCATAGGTGACATAGGGCCGCTGGATCATGGTCGCGCCCGTCACGGTGACGGGCGCGCGAACCGTGCGGGCCGCTTCCCCCACGCACTCGGGGCACTGGAATCCCACGGGCGCAGAGCGCATGCATTCAGGGCAGATCGGACGTTCGCACCGGGTGCACCGGATGAAGGTCCCGCGTTCGGGATGCCGGTAGCAGGGGACCGCCTCCGGCCCAGGCGCTACCGGGGGCGGCGTCGGCTCGCTCAACCCCGCTCGACGGTGATGCCCGTGATCTCGACCGGCGTGACCGGCCGGTCCTGCGGACCGGTGGGGACATTCGAGATGGCATCGACGACGTCGCGTGACGGCTGGTCGGCCACCTCACCGAAGATCGTGTGCTTGAAGTTCAGCCAGGCCGTGGGGACGACAGTGATGAAGAACTGCGAGCCGTTGGTGTTGGGGCCGGCGTTCGCCATGGCCAGGAGGTAGGGCCGGTCGAACTGAAGCTCGGGATTGAACTCGTCGGCGAAGTTGTAGCCCGGTCCGCCCGTGCCGGTGCCCAGAGGATCACCGCCCTGGATCATGAACCCCGGGATGACGCGGTGGAAGATCGTGCCGTCGTACAGCGGCTTGGGGGTCTTGGTCCTGGCCTTGGGATCAGTCCACTCCTGGGTGCCCTCGGCGAGGCCGACGAAGTTGCGCACCGTCTTGGGGGCCTGGTCGGGGAAGAGGATGAGCTTGATGTCGCCCATGGAGGTGTGCAGGGTGGCATGGAGGTTGGATTCCGGCATGTCCCGATCCTGTCACGGCCGGGCTAAGGGTTCCCCTTCGACCCGGGGTCGCCAGGCGGGTCCGCGGCTTCCCTCAGGGCCGTCTCATCATCCTTCAGGTGCCCCATGTCGCGGTCCTCGTCCTTTTGGTCCCTTCCTTCGAGTTGCGCGGCAAGCTTCGCCAGCCGCTCCTCGTGCCTCGCCTTGCCTTGCTTGCCCTCCTGTTCGGCCGTCAATGCCGCGCTCTTCGCCTCCTCGATCTCCTTCTTGGCTGCTTCGACCCCCTCCGCGGCCATGAGCGCCGTCAGGCCGCCCCCGGGGCCGCGCAGCACGTAGGCCATGAGGACGGCGAGCGCTGCGCCGAGGAACGGACCGGCGAGGTAGACCCACCATGCGGTGTAGTCATTGGCCACGATGTCCGGGGTGAGGGAGCGCCCCGGATTCATCGAGGCCCCCGACGGAGGACTTGCCCACAGTCCGGCAAGCGCGATGTAACCGCCGACCGCGAGCGCACCGATCGGGCCGATGTTCTGCGCCCCGGACGCGGTGCCGAGGATGACGCTCACGAGCCCGAACGTGAGGACGGTCTCCATGACGAAGGCCACCCAGTACGCGGTGCCCGGCGCGGGATAGGTGCCCCCGGTGCTTGCCGAGACGCCGAGCACCCACTGCAGGAACACGACCGCGGTCAGGCCGCCGAGGATCTGCGCGACGACGTAGGCCGGGACGCGGGACCACGGGAAGTCCCCGCGGAAGGCGAAGGCGAAGCTCACGGCGGGGTTGAGGTGGGCGCCGGAGATCTTGCCCATGAAGAGGATGATCGCCGCCACCATCAGGCCGGGGGCCACGACCGCTGCCGTTCGGCTGATGGCGCCGTCGTACGCCGCCGCCATCATGCCCGCCCCCGCGGCCACGAGGACGAGAAAGAAGGTGCCGAGGAACTCCGCGATACGCCGCCGCCATTCCCCGGCCGGATTGGCGAAGTCCTCGATCTCCCGCAGGGTCTCGCTGGCCCGGCCCGACAGCGTCGTATCACTCACGCCGGGCATTATCCCGTCACTTCGTCACCTCATTCCGCCTTTGGCGCGCTCGGAATGCGGGGCCAACACGGAATGGGGTGACGAAGTGAGGAGGAGGGCTAGGCGGATGCGGAGGCCTGGTCGAGTGCGCTGAGGAACACCTCGACCGGCTGGGCTCCGGAGACCCCGTACGCGCGATCGATCACGAAGAACGGCACGCCGCCCGCGCCGAAGGCATGGGCGAGTTCCTGATCCTGCTCGACCTGGTCCGCGTACGCGGAGGTCGCGAGCACCCGGCGGGCACCTTCGGGGTCGAGTCCTGCCTCCTCGGCCAGCCCCGCGAGGTCGTCCGTGCCGAAGACACTGCGCCCCTGCTCGAAGTACGCGGAGTAGAGGACCTCAAGAAGCCGCTGGGCGGCCGCCTCGTCCTGTTCCTGCGCCCACAGGACGAGGCGGTGCGCATCGAGGGTGTTGCCGCTCATCGTGCGGTCGAGGTGGTAGTCCAAGCCCTCCCCAGCGGCCACCTCGGTGACGTTGGCCATCATGGCGAGCGCCTCGTCGCGCCCGACGCCGTACTTCCCGGCCAGGCGATCCACTGTGGGCTCGGGCGTAGTGCTCGCGGTCGGGTCGAGTTGGAAGGCTCGGTGGACGACCTCGACCTGGTCGGTGAGCCCGCGTTCGGCGAGGGCATGCTGCAGGCGCCGCTTGCCGATGTAGCACCACGGGCAGACGACATCCGCCCATACCTCGATCTGCATGGCCGAAGTCAACCACTCCCACACCAGCAGGAGGACGGTGGAGGCTAGGGGACTCGAACCCCTGACTTCTGCCTTGCAAAGGCAGCGCTCTACCAACTGAGCTAAGCCCCCGTGGGCCCCTTGATGTTACGCGAGGGCTCGTCCACGACGATCTCGGTGTGCTCGGCAGTCGGTCCGTGCCCCCCGAGGATCCTCCCCGCGTGGGCCTCGCTCACGACCTCGGGACCGAGGGCGTCCACCTGCGCTAGGTCCGCCCTGATGCGCGGGGTGAGCAGCGCGAGCGCCAGCGCCGCGATCCCGACCGCCTCCACCGCGACCACGCCCCACAGGCCGATCGCTCCGGCGAGTGTGGCGACGAGGAGTCCCCCGATGGGCGCGAGCACCGTCACGGCCGCGCCGTGGACCGCCATCGTCTCCGCCGCCTGTGACTCCGGCGCACCGCTTTGGATCGCCGCCGTCGCGACAGTGCCGGCCATGGACATCGACAGGCCCACCGGGATGAGGACCATGAGGATGGCGGCGAGGCGAAGTGCCCCGGCCGGGATGAGGGGATTCGCGGCCACCAGCAGCAGCGCGACGGTGAGGATGCACAGCGCGACGGTGGCGATGGTGCGCAGGCTGAGAGTCCGCTGACGCCAGGTGAGGACGGGTTCGACCAACGCACTGCCGATGTAGAACGCCGCCAGCAGGAAGGAGAAGGCCTCCGGGCTCGCATCGACATCCTGCGCCATCTTGGGAAGCAGGTTGAGCAGCGGCCAGGCGATGAGTTCCAGGACGATGGCGATGATGACGAATCTGCGCAGCGCGTCGGTGGCCCGGACCGTCCTCAGCACGGCTCCCATCGACGTGCGCGTACGGGCCTGTGCGTCCAGGAAGACGGGGGCCGCCGCGAGGAGCACTGCCACGGGGAAGAGGAGGCACACGGAGTTGACGAGGAACAGGGCCGCCGCCCCCCAGGACGCCAGCATGACCCCGCCGGCGAGGGCACCGACGATTCCCGCGAGCGCCTGCGTGGAGTTGAGCAACCCATCGAGGGACGCGATCTGCCCCTCCGGGGCGATGGCCCGAAGGTGCGCGCTGCGCGATGGGAACATCAAGGCGCCCAGGATCCCCGACGCCAGAGACGTGACGAGAAGGAGTGTCAGCGAGTCGCCTCCGCGCCACACCACGAACGCGACCGCGAAGAACAGCGCGGACTTCGCCGCGCCGAACACGGCCAGGACGAGCCGCAAGTCGTACTTCTGCGCGATCGCGGTCGCGGGCTTGATGAGGAGCGGCGACGGAACGGCGTGCAACGCCATGACGAGCACCGAGACGGCAAGGGAACCGGAGATCGTGTACGACAGGTAGGTGAAAGCAAATGCCACCACCGCGGATCCGAAGGAGCTCACGCAGTGCGCACCCACCATCAGCTGACGGCGCGGGTGGCCGCGCAGCAGAGGCGGCGCAGGCGCACTCACGGCCACATCATGGCGCAGGCAATGAGCTGGCGACCGGATCAGGCCCCGGGCGGTTCACCGGGTGCCACCGCGGCAGCCCTGGGAGGGGTGCCCGGTACGGCGGAGACATCCGCCGGCAGGGCGTGCGAGGTGCCTCTGTGTAGCGAGTGCCGGAGGAGCACGTGGTCCTTGCCCCTGAGCACATGGGTGAGGTCTCCTCGCATCTGCGGGGTGGCGAGGAACACCAGGAGGCAGCCGATGCCGATCGCTTCGACCACGAGTGCCGCCCACACGCTCCAGGAGTCGGCGATGCCCGCAATGATCAGCGCGCCGATCGGGGTCGCGACGGTGATGAGGGCGGAGAACGCCGCCAAGACCTCCGCCTCCTTCTCGTCTGGTGCGCTGGTCTGGACCGCTGCCGTGACCACGACCGAGGTCATGTTCAACGCCATGCCCAGGGGGATGAGGACCAGCATCACGAGGACGAGCCGGAGGCCCTCGGAGAGGAGCGGGGCGAGGGCCATCAGTGCCATGGCGATCATCAGGATGACGAGCGCCACCACTGCGATGTGCCAGTGCGAGTACTTCCTCTCACGTCTCCGGAGGATGGGCGCTACCAGGGACATTCCGGCGTACAGGGAGGACAACAGCAGGGAGAAGATCACCGCACTCGTGCCGATGCTCGTGGAGACCTCAGGGAGCAGGTTGAAGATCGGCCACGCCACGAGCTGCACGATGATCGCCACCAGTACGAACCGCCGCAGCAGGCTCACATCGCGCATGACCGAGAACGCCTCGCGCATCGAGTTGCGTCCGGTGCCCTCCGCAACCGCGCGCAGCGGCCCGAAGATTCCCATCGCGGCAGCGAGTACCAGGTAGGAGACGGCGTTCACCACAAAGAGAACGGCTGGCCCCCACGCGTCCAGCAAGATCCCGCCCGCGATGACGCCGACGATGCCGGCGACAGCATTGGCTGACGAGATGACCGCGTCCAGTTGGGATACGCGCCCCTGGGGGGCGATGAGCCGGATCATCTCGTTGCCCACCGGGAAGTAGAACGCGCCGAGGACACCGCTGACAACCGAGGTGAGGAGTAGGAGCCAGTAGCTCAGGTCGCCCAACGCCACGATGCCCGCGACCGCGAAGAACAGCGCTCCTCTCAGGAGGAGGTTGACAGCGGAAAGCCACCTCAGGTCGAAGCGCTGCGTGAGCGATGCCGCCGGGCGCATCAGGAGCGGGGCCGGCAGGGCCGAGGCCGCCATGATCACGGCCGAAG
>JAPOJD010000187.1 GCA_029978585.1 Actinomycetota bacterium | reverse complement strand
CGCCTGGCCACTGGACACGAGCAGCGCGCCGACACCCCCCTCAAGCGAGGCGAGCCGGTCCTCGACGGCCGCCTGAGTGGGATTCATGATGCGCGTGTAGATATTGCCGAGTTCCTTCAGCGCGAAGAGGTTCGCGGCATGCGTCGTGTCATTGAAGGTGTATGACGTCGTCTGATAGATCGGCAGGGCGCGCGCGTTGGTAGCGGCATCAGGTGCCTGCCCGGCGTGGATCTGACGCGTCTCAAAGGACCAGCCGTTGCTCATGGTTTTCTCCTACGTGTCGTGCGGAAAGGGGTGTCGTTCGCGGATCCGGTATCGACCCGAGGGTGCGGCTCAGCCGCCGCCCCGGATCAGGTCCGGATGGTGGGGTGCATGCCTCACAGGCGTCGCACGGACGCCAGAGAGGTCAGGGGACATCAGGAAAGGGGCATTCGACAACAGGACATAGCGACCTCCGTGCCATCCGGGGTCTTGCCCTGTGCAAGACCCGCGCTTGCCTGCAATGCAGGCCCGGTCATCACCCGGGGCACCCCACCGCGGTCGGAGGGTTGCCGGCCAGCAAGCCGGGGCTTGACGCTTGCGCTCATGACCTCCCATGAGGTTACACAAGGGCTCAGGGTGGGACAACCCGATCCCCGCCCCCGGGGCCGGGATCTCGCATCGTCACCTGCATGGGCCTTGCGCCTCGGCTAGGCGGCGCGTCGACAGTCCTCACGGCTGAGGTCGGCCAAGCCCGCACGCCAGACGGACGGGTGCATGCCCGTGGTCAGGCACCTGTCGACCAGGGCCGCGAGCGTGTACGCCGGGTCCGCCGCGAGAGCCCGTTCGACGGCCGCGCTTGCTCGCGAGCCGTCCCCCATCTGCCAGCGGAGGATGGCGAGGAGCGTGGCAGGCGCCGCGACGTGCGTCTCCGGGGCTGCGGCCACCACGCGTGCCATCCACTCGGCGATCGCGGGCCAGGTGGAGGCTTCCTCCTGCATGAGGTCCCACAGGAGGGTGTCGCGCACGCGCACGTCCGCGAGTGCCACCAGCGTCGCGGCGACAGCGAACGGCGAGATGTCACCGCAGGCGACCCGGTCCCGGACAGCTCCGATGGCCGCATCACGCATTGCTTCTTCCACCGCAGGCGGTGCCTTGCGCAACTCCTCGACGACGTGATGGAGGGCAATAGGATCCGTCGCGATGTCTCCGATGTAGTCGCGACGCGTCGACCTCCAGGGAGGCAGGCCCCACCTCTGAGCTTGCCGGGCGACCTGGAGCCCGGCGATGACGCGCACGTCGAGCTCGCTTCCCTGTCCCTCGACGCAGGTCCAGGGGACGCTGTCGCCGTGACGCCCAGCGACGAGGATCCAGCCGAGTGACATCCCGCTGTCGTGCAGGGTTCGTTCGGCATGTCGCCAGGCGGACCGATCCGGCGCTGCCGGAGGCGCGCCGGGAGGTGGCGACGAGGTGTAGGCCACGAGATGGACGGTGCCG
Organism: Actinomycetota bacterium; assembly: GCA_029978585.1. GTDB lineage: Bacteria > Actinomycetota > Actinomycetes > S36-B12 > S36-B12 > Mxb001. Next base: position 1,981 of record JAPOJD010000187.1, on the reverse strand, counting down.
GGGACCGTTTCCCCAGGCAACATCGGCGGGAGGGCAGGGATCGCGGCCTGCGCATCCGCGTCCCAGCGCATGATCAGAACGACGCGGTGCTCCGCGTCCACGAAGATCGCGCACAGTGAGTTGTCGGGCCAGTAGCCCAGCATGAGGGGCGCTGCGAGCACCGCGTCGGCGGGCGCGTGCAGGACAACGGGTGTCGAAGGCTTGGGTGGCGTCGGCATGAAGGCACCCTGGGCAAGAGCACAGCAATGCAACAGGCCCTACGCCACTCCTGTGGACGGCGAAGGCTGTGGACGAGTGCTGCCCGCCTCCCGGAGAGCAGCACTCGTCGCGCAGGCCTACCGGGTGATGCGCAGGACCTCGCAGGTCCACGCTCCACGGGGCGAGGGCACCTCGACCAGGTCGCCGACGGCGGCGCCCATGATGGCGCGGCCGAGTGGCGAGTCCCAGGAGATGCGCTCGTCGTCGATCGTCGCCTCCTCCGGGTGCACCGGCCGCACGCGCACCTTGTCGCCGGAGACATCCAGGATCTCGACGAGGGCACCGGGAGCGACGCGGGCGCGCTTACCGGTGGGCGGCTTCGGGAGCTCGACCGAGGCGGCGATGACGGCCTGGAGCCGCTCGATCTCGGCCAGCGCTCGCTCGAACTCCGCAACATCGCGCTCATCGCGCTCCGGGCCGATGAGATGCGGCCGCAGGGGGTCGAGCACGTCGGTGCGCAGGCGATCGATGCGCGCCTCGAGCGCACGTCGACCGGTGTCGGTGAGAGCGGGAGCGACCTTCGCGGCGGAGCGGGGATCGTGGGCGAGGTGCGTGGGCATGACATCTCCTTCGGGCGAGCGAACTCGCAACCGAAGGTCTCCCGCCGCCGAAGGCCATTCACGGCCTTCGACCCATGGGCCCGGGGACCGCGGCGGCCCCGTGATGACGAACCCACGGCGAGGGGGTACTCCCCTTCTGTGGCAGGAGTCTAGGGCTGGTTCACGGCGTACGCATCCGGAGGGGGCGGGCCCCATGCCGGGCGCTTGGCCTCGATGCCGTCGCCTGAACTGCGACCCCTCAGGCGCCGCCCGATCCACGGACCGAAGTGGCCGCCCACCCAGGCGGCGTGGCCCCCCGCGCGACGCCACGCGGGTAGCGGGGCCGGCGTCGGCTGGGGGGTGCGCCAGGAGTCGTCACCCTGCCCGAGGGTGGACAAGGCAGCGCGCGCCGCGAGTTCGTGTCCCGCAGGCGAGAGGTGCAATCGGTCCTCATCCCAGTAGCGGTCGTCGTCGAACACCGCGCAGCCCCAGAAGTCGACGACCCGACAGCCGTAGCGCTCGGCGATGGCATGAGTGGCCTCATTGGCCTTCGCAATGCGCCCCGACACGGACTTCATGACGCTGGACCGGCGCGACGGGTCGCCGAAGGCGAAGAGCACGACCTCCGCGCCGGTGCCACTGAGCAGGCGGACGGCGTTCTCCATGTGGGTGGCCGACGCGTGGACGTCGTAGGTGCGCCGAAGGGCGTCATTCACGCCTGCAGCCAGAGTCACGAGGTCGGGCTTGAGGTCACAGGCGATCGGCACCTGCTCCTCCACGACCTGCCCGATGAGCTTGCCCCGCACCGCGAGGTTGACGTACTCCAGGTCCGGCGACACGCGTGCCAGCGAGGCCGCGACGCGATCAGCCCAGCCGACATGGCGCCCCTCAGGGCCGGTGACGTCCATGAGGCCCTCGGTGAAGCTGTCTCCGAGGGCGGCGTAGCGCGTCCACATCGGGGACCCCTATGCGGCGGGCGCGGCGTCCACAGGCTTGGCCGCGGCGTAGGTGCGGCTGGCCCGCCGGAACCACAGCACCAGGGCAAGGATGCCGATGATGATCTGCGGCAGGTAGGAGGCCATGCGCCACACGACGTCGGCGGCCTGGGCCACCGTGCCCGAGACGCCCATGCTCTGCAGCAGCGCAATCATGAGCGCGTCCGTGGTGCCGAGGCCGCCGGGGGT
>JAPOJD010000182.1 GCA_029978585.1 Actinomycetota bacterium | reverse complement strand
GCCACGACCGCGTCGATGTCGACCGGCGCGTGGCCGTCCTCCTGGGTGATGTGCGCGACGCCGAGACCGAGTGCCGCGTAGTAGCCGGGGAGCACGTTCGCCTTGTCTGGAGTGACGATCTCGACGAGCCGGGTGCCCTTCCGGGTCCAGATGAGGTTTGCGAGCGCGGCGCCATGCTGAGCGACGACGACGTCGGCCCAGCGGAAGATGCGCATCTGCTCGGGGAGACTGAGGCCCTCCATCGCCTCGACGCGGAGTTCCCCGTGGTCGGCGAGGGCCGCGGCGAGCTCGGCGAGGTTGGGGATCGAGCGGCGGTCGGCTCCGCTCCCGGCACCCACCGAACCGTCGGCCGGTGCCTCGCCGGGGCGTCGTTCGACGACGAGGATCCGTGTCGGGCCGCCCTTGCGCGCGTCGGATCCGCCCGTGTCCTTGGGGTCGACCCCGTAGGCATGCATGACTGCCCGTCTCACCGCGGGCCAGGGGGCGAGGACGTGCGCGTGCGGGCTGTCGTAGCCGCGGGCGGCCAGGCGCACGGGTGCCTGCGCGGCGACGGCCTCGAACTCAGCCTCGGGGATCACCCGGACCGCCGGATGCCGGCACTCGTCCCAGAGCCGGTCGAGGGACCCCACGGACATGACACCGACGGGCCCGTCGATGTCGGTGTCGGCGAGAGCCGTGAGCGTCGGAGCGAGGTAGCCGACGATGAAGTGGAAGAAGCGGTCCGGGCGGCCACTGCGATTCGCGGGGCGCGCGACGATGGGGAACCGCTCCACGTGCGAAGTATGGCGCATGCGTGCGCGCGGGACCGATGGCGCATGATGGGAGGCGTGTTCGCCCACGGACCGGTGACCTACATGGACGTCCCCAAGACGGGGTCGACGTTCGTGTGCGCGGTACTGGACCGCGCCTTGCGGGAGCCGGCGTCGATCGCGGTGAAGCACGGGCGGATGGAGCGTGACAAGGCGCCGGGCGAGATCGTGGTGATCTCCACCCGCGAGCCGCTGGACTCGTGGCTGTCCCTCTATAACTACGGCTGCACGGGCGTGGGTCGCCTGCGCCGGCGCCTGGATCGGCAGGGGCGATCGTCGTGGTACGACGGGACTCCCGAGGGCTTCGACGCATGGGTCCGCGCGGTCGGGGACCCGTCGCGACCGTCGATTGCCGGGGAGGGGTACGCCGCTGCGGCGCACCTGGGGATGGGCTTTCAGAACTTCCGGGAGCTGGTGATGTCCTTCGCGTGGCCGCTGCAAGTCTTCGGAGCTGCAGAGGGCCTGCCTGACGTGGCGTCGTACTACCGCGATCGTCGGGTCGTGGATCACCGGATTCGCTTCGCGTCGCTGCGCGAGGATCTTGCCAGCCTCCTCGAGGGCCCGCTGTGCGAGCAGGTACGGCCCGGGATCGACGTACGCGATCTGGTGTGGGAGTCGGCGCCGGTGAATGTCTCCCCGCGGTCGCTGTCACTGGACCACGTGCTCCCGTCGACGCGCGATCACGTGGCGGCGGTGGAGTCCCTCACGGGCGATATCGATGGCGCCTGGTCGGGGGAGGTGCTTGACAAGGTCACCGGCCCCGTGATCTAATTCGAACATACGTTCGAATCGCTCCCCCGGGAGGGTGCCCGTTGTCCGTAGCAGCCATCTCGAGTCCCGATCCTCGGTTCGGGCCGGATGCGCGGCTGGCACGCGCGGTGGAGGCGGTCGAATCCGCCCTCGCTGACCTGGCCGACATCGACCTGTCGGAGGTGAGCTCCGGGTCCCTCGGTGAGGTCTGCGAGCGTCTCCAGCGCGCGTCCCGACAGCTGGGCGGGTCGCGTGCCGCGCTTGCCGACCGTTTCGCCCAGGACGGGTCCTGGTGGGCCGATGGCGCGAAGTCCGCCGTCGCCTGGCTTCGGTGGAAGGGCGGCGATGGCTACGGTCCGGCCGCGAGCCTGGTGGAGTCCGGTGAGGTGACGCGGCATCTGCCCGAGGTGGGCCAGGCCTGGCGCGAAGGACGTCTGGGCGAGGGCCACGTGCGGGCGCTGCGCCGTGCGTGGCAGCGCTTCCCGCGACTGCATCCGCATCTTGTCGCCGCGCAGGGCAAGATCATCGATCTCGCTGCGGAGCAGGAGCCGAAGCGGTTCTGGGGCTGCCTGCAGAGGCTGTGCCGCCAACTGGATCCGGAGGCCTACGACGCGGGAGCGAAGGAGCCGGAGTTCTCCCTGCACGCGTCGACCGTCCTCGACGGTCATGTTCGGGTGGATGGCCTGCTTCCGGCGGATGTCGGCGCACAGTTCATCGCGATGCTGGAGGCTGCTCGGCGGCAGTTGCAGCCTGACGGGACCACGACGCCCGAGCTCGACGTGCGGCGCACGTCGTCGCGCAACGTCGAGGCCCTGCAGCGCATCCTGTCCGCGGCCGAGAGCCAGGGGGAGTTCCCCACGGTGGCCGGTGCCCGGCCCATCGTCCACGTCACCGTGGACGCCGAGACGCTCGCGACGGGTGCGGGCATGGGGTGGCTGGAGCGTTTCGGGGTGCCGGAGACCCCTGTGAGCGCCGAGTTCGCCCGACGCCTGGCCTGCGATGCCACTCTCCGGCCGCTCATCCTCGACGCGGAGGGCAACCTCGCGGCCTTCGGCACCGCGTCGCGGGTCATCCCGTCCTCGATGCGGCGCTACGTGGTCACGCGCGACCGCCACTGCCGGTTCGGGGGCTGCCAGTCGCGCATCGACGAGGTCCACCACGTTGTCTTCTTCTCCAACGGCGGCCCGACGCGCAGCGACAACCTCCTCGGCCTGTGCTGGCATCACCATCACCTGGTGCACGAGGGCGGCTGGAAGGTGCGAGGCAACGCGAACGACGCGGTCGAGTGCACGAGCCCGAAGGGCAAGTCCTGGATATCCCGGGTGCCCAAGCCTCAGGCGAGACTGCTGCCTCTCGTTCTGTGACAGACTAGCCTGCACTTGGCGCGCGGGCGGGAATGGTGACACGATTGGATGCGACGCGTCCGCTCGTGAAGTAGATGGAGACTCTCTTCGGTGTCGAACGCCTCCACCTGAAGTCACCCTCGTCGTCCACGGGGCGGATGGCCCCGGCGACGTAGTTTCTCTGACCCGTCACCTTCACCATCGCCTGCACCTGCCCCCCCGCGAGCCCCGTGGTTGAGCCATTGACGACCGCGTGGCGCCCCTGACGGAAGCCCACGATCGTGATGGTGATCGGGGGTGCCGGCGGGGTGGGAGTCACGGCGTTCGTCCAGCCTGACCACGGTCCCCACCCGGCCCCGTTGAGGGCGCGGACAGAGAACCGGTAGGGCAGTCCGCGGGTGAGACCGGCGAGAGTGCACTCCAGGGGTGTGCCGACCGTGACCGTGAGCAGGCACGTAACGGAATCGCGGTCGTTGCGCACCTGGTACGTCGTCACAGGGAAGCTGCCGCTGCTGCTCGGCGCTGCCCAGGTGACTGTGGCGCTGGAAGGGCCGGCGGTGGCTCGAGGCTCGCGCGGGGCGGACGGGGTGTCTCCAGGCGTGGGCGTGGGAGTGGAGGACACCGTCAGCGTTGCAGTTGCTGAGGTGTCGTCGTTGCCGTAGCCGTCGGCGGCGAGCACCCGCACCTGCATCCCTGAGTCCGACGGCGTGACCGAGGGGATGGTGAGCGTTGAGGTCTGGGCACCCGCGACGTTGCTCCAGGTCGAGCCGTCGGTGCTCCTTTGCCACTGGTAGGTGATCGACGGCCCGATCCCGGGATAGCCGGTAACTGAGAAGGTGGCATTGCTGCCAGGAGTGACCGTCACACTG
>JAPOJD010000250.1 GCA_029978585.1 Actinomycetota bacterium | reverse complement strand
CGGTGATGACGGCGTCCGCGACGTTCTCGCCGAGGTAGGCCTCAGCGTCGCGCTTGAGCTTCATGAGCACGCGCGCGCTGATCTCCTGCGGGGTGTAGGACTTCCCATCGATGTCGACGGTCCAGTTGGTGCCCATGTGGCGCTTCACGGACCGGATCGTGCGGTCGACGTTGGTCACGGCCTGGCGCTTGGCGACCTCGCCGACGAGCACCTCGCCGTTCTTGGCGAAGGCCACCACGGACGGGGTGGTCCGCGAGCCCTCCGCATTGGTGATGACGACGGGATCGCCGCCTTCCAGGACGGACACGACGGAGTTGGTCGTGCCCAGGTCGATGCCGACTGCTCGGGCCATCTGGTGGTTCTCTCTCTCTACGAAGGTGTGCTTCTACTGAAGTTCAAGGATATGAGTATGTCATCGCATGAGATATGAGTCAAATCGACTCATATCTGGTCAAGCTGGGTGGTTACTTGGCCGCGAGGGGGGTCGGGCCTAGGGTCCTGCCGTGGCGAGTCCCGGATCTGGCGACGAGTCGACCCCCGATGTCCTCGTGGTGGGGGGTGGATTCGGCGGCCTGTACGCCGCCAAGACCGCCGCCCGGCATGGCCTGCGCGTGGCGCTCGTGGACGCCCAGGGGCACCAGACCTTCCAGCCCCTGCTCTACCAGGTGGCCAGCGGCCTGCTCCCGGTCGAGGTCGTCGACTACCCCCTCGACGAGGCCGCTCGGATCGAGGTAGTCCAGGGCCGGGTGGTGTCGGTGGACCTCGATGGGCTGACGGTGACGCTCGAGGACGGGACCTCCCGGAGTGCGAGGTCGCTGGTCCTCGCCACCGGCGCCTCGGTCACCTTCTACGACGTCCCCGGGGCCCGGGAGCACGCCCTGCCGCTGTATCGCGACGTGGATGCGCTGGCCATCAAGGCCCGCCTCCTGGAGCTCGTCGGGAACGGGGACTCCCAGCGCGCCTTCGAGGTGGTCGTCGTGGGGGCCGGGCCGACCGGCGTGGAGATCACCGGGGCCCTGGGCGACGTCGTGCGAGCAGTCCTTCCCCGCACCTACCCCGACTTTCGCGGGGAGCAGGTCACGCTGCACGTCGTCGACCACGCAGACGCTCCCCTGGCCCACATGTCCCCCACGAGTCAGTCCTACGCCCGCGGCGTCATGGACGAGGCCGGGGTCGTGTTCCACCTGTCATCCAGGGTCACCGCGGTCGACGCGGACGGTGTCACCCTGGACAGCGGCGACGTCATCCCCGCGGGCATGGTCATCTGGGCCGCCGGGGTGCACGCGCAACTCCCCGCGATGACGCCGGCCCCGGCCACGGCGTCCGACGGCCGGGTCGCCATCGACCCCACCCTGCGGATCCCGGGACACCCGCGGGTGTTCTGCATCGGCGACTGCGCCGCCGACGCCGAGGCCCCCCTTCCGCAACTGGGATCGGTCGCCAAGCAGCAGGGCATCCACGTCGGCCATGCCCTGCGCAGGATGCACCGCGGCAAGGATCCGAAGCCCTTCTCCTATCGGGATCTCGGGACGATGGCGATGCTCCGGCACGATCGCGCCGTCGTGGAGGCCGGCGCGAGGCACCACGAGATCGAGGGCGTGGCCGCCTATGCGATGTGGCTGGGCCTGCACGCCGCTCTGCTCCCCGACGACCACGAGCGAGTCGAGGCCGTG
>JAPOJD010000254.1 GCA_029978585.1 Actinomycetota bacterium | reverse complement strand
CACTTACCGGATTGCCCGAGCTCGACGACGACGATCGACTCGCCGTACTCCTCGCCGACCCCTGGACCCTTCCCGCTTACGGGGTCGTCGCGGCCTTCGCGGGCGTGGACGGGCCCCTGCCCGTCGTCGGCGGCCTCGTGTCGGGCGGCGCCCGTCGCGGGGACTCGCGCCTGCTGCTCGACGGCGCGGGCTTCGACAACGGCGGAGTCGGCGTGCTCCTCGACTCAGCCGCTCCCGTCCGCGTCGTGGTGAGCCAGGGCTGTCGGCCCATCGGGGATCCCATGACCGTGACGGCGGCGTCGGGCATGACGGTGGGCGAGCTCGCGGGGAGGCCTGCACTCGAGCGGCTACGCGATGTCGTGGCCGCGCTCGATGACGGCGATCAGGCCCTCGCGGTGCGGGGACTGCACGTCGGGATCGCGCGCGATGACCGGATCGATGGGGCTCATGCCGCCGACTACGTCATTCGCGGGATCCTCGGCGTCGACGCGGAGACGGGTGCGGTGACGGTGGGCGACGACGTCCCCGTGGGCGCGGTCGTGAGACTGCACCTGCGCGATGCCGACTCCGCTGAGGCGGACCTGGAGTCCGTGGTGCGCCTTGCCCACGACTCGACCGATCCCGTAGGCGCGTACGTCTTCACGTGCAATGGCCGTGGCGGCGCGATGTTCACCACCTCCGACCACGACGGCGCGATCATCCGTGAGGGGCTTGGCACTCCAGCGGTCGGCGGGTTCTTCGCGGCCGGGGAGATCGGTCCCGTGGGAGGCGCCAATCATCTCCACGGCTTTACCGCGGTGGTCCTCGTGGTGGACCGCGCCGACGGCGAGGCGTCCTCCCCTGAGATTCGCAGGCCCCTGGCGGCCGACTCGATCGTGGACGCGGACGCGCTGGACGCGGAGTTGCGGTCGCTCCTCGACCCTCCGTGATTGCTCCTTCGCCTGAGTGTGACGCCGTCATCCACAGGTCCCCGCGCGGCGTTGACGGCGAGCGTGTGGCCCCGCATACGGTGGGCCCGTGACTCCACGTGACCAGCACCGCTCCGCCGTGTACGCCGCGGAGGAGCAGTGGGCCCGCCAGCTCGCGCGCGGCGGCACCGTGGATTTCTTCGGGTCGCCCCTGCAGGTCCCGCAGGAACGTCGCTTCGCTGACATCGACTCCGTTCAGCGGTACGTCGACGCCGTTCTGGGCCTCATCGGGGTCATCACGCGGTGGCCCGGCCTGCCGGGCGTGCGCGTGCGCGAGCGTGCGGGCACGGGCAGGGCGCACTACTCCGACGGAGTCATCGCTCTACCGCTCGCGGGTGCGGTGGGCGAGCGATGGGCGGCGCGCGAATCGGTCGTCCTCCATGAGGTCACGCATCATGTGGTGGCCTATGCCCATCCTGGCGCGGCTGCTCACGGCCCGGAGTTCTGCGGCGAGGAGGTGCTCCTCGCCGAGATGGTCCTCGGGCCGGAGGCCGCCCTGCTGCTGCGCGCGGCATTCGACGGCGCAGGCATCCCCGTGGCGGAGCGCACGCGATGAGTCACCTCGACCGCATCGCTGCCCTGCTCGCCAAGGCGGAGCGCAGCTACAACCCCCATGAGGCCGAGGCCTATCT
>JAPOJD010000098.1 GCA_029978585.1 Actinomycetota bacterium | reverse complement strand
CTGCGGGGAGGTGAGGCCCATGAGCAGGTTGGCCATGAGCCAGATCTGCTCGCCGCCGTCGGTCGCACCGAACATGAGCGGGGTGATCCCGGCCTCCTTGGCCTTGGCGAGCGCTGCCTCCATCTCCTCGAGGGTCTTCGGCGGCTCGGTGATGCCGAGCTCCTTGGCCTTCTCCATGTTCATGAAGAGGCCGACCCACGCGCCGGTCGCGGAGACGCCGTACAGCTCGCCGGTGCCCATGTCGCGGCCGTCGGGGCTGAAGCGTCCGTTGAGCGCGAGGAGCGCCTCGCCCTGGCGTCCCGCCCAGTCATTGGCTTCGGCAACATCGTCGAGGGGCGCCACCAGGCCGGACGTGACGAGCTGGCCGAGGGAGCCGTAGCCCTGGTTCACCTGGGTGACGTCGGGGACCTCGTCGCCGGACAACTGCAGCGGCAGGGTGTCGACGAGCTCGTTGAAGGACTTCACCTCGAAGTTGACGGTGACGCCCGGGTTGGCCGCCTCGAACGCGGTGTTGAGCTCCTCGTAGCCGGCGAGCAGGGCGTCGGATCCGCCGTTGCCGCTCTGCACGTTGAGCTCGGTGCACTCCGCAGGTGCGGGCGCATCCGACGTGGGCGCCGGAGCGGCGCTGGACTCAGGTGCTGCAGCGCTCGTCTCGGGTGCGGCGGCGCTGCTGCTCTCACTGGTGGTGGTGCCCGACGAGCAGGCCGCGAGGACCAGGCCCACCGCGGCGATGCCGGCCAGGGCCGCGCTGCGAGGAAGGAAGCGGGATGGCCCGGCCTTCCTCGCCATCGATGAACTTCTCATGTGTGAACCTCGTTCCTTTCGGTTGTCGCCCAGGCGGGCAGGTGAGCCTCTTCCACTGGTGGAGCTGATGAGAGATCGGCGTACAGCGACGGGGCGCGGCAGCGTGCCAGAAGGGTGGCAGGCCAGTCCGGGTCGTAGTCGTTCGCCCCGAGGATTCGGCGTACGGCCTCCTGCTTCGAGGCGCCCGGGGCGACGAGGACCGCGCGTCGGGACTGGTCGACGATCGTGGCGACCCCCACGCTGATGCCCAGGCGCGGGACGTCATCGAGCCCGGTGAAGTCGGGGAAGGTCCCCAGGTTGTCGCGACGCGTCGTGTCGGCGAGCTCGATGACCCGGGTCCGCGAGTCCGCGGAGGAGCCCGGCGGGTTGAACGCGATGTGCCCGTCGGTGTCGCCCGAGGCGAGGATGAACAGGTCGATGCCGCCGGCCGCGGTGAGGCGTTCGTCGTACTCGGCGGGATTCGCGGGGTCGGGGATCCACACGCGGTCGGCGGTGATGCCGCGCCCCGTGGCCGCCGCCTCGGTGAGCGGGCCGACGATCTCGTCGTATGCGAAGCGCTCCACGGAGCAGTGCAGGGACGGGTCCACGCGATGCGGGGATCCGCCGGAGTCGACGACGTAGTCGTCCATCATCACGATGACGACCGACGACAGGTCCGTGCCGCGCTCCCAGACCAGTTCGGCCAGCGCGCGGTAGGTGCTGCGCGGGCTGCGCCCGCCGGGGCAGCCGAGGAGGTACGCGCGGCCCTCGCCGTTCGCCGCGTCGATGCCCTGCACGATCTCCGCGGCGAGCGCCCGGCCCATCGCATCCGCGTCCTGGAAGACCCGGAAGGTCATGGCGCGGTCTCCGCAGTGGCCGGCCAGCGCTGCGCCAGCCACCGCAGGTTGGCGGACTGCTCCGCGGCGACCGCGGGGAGTTGCGCGGCCGAGGTGGGAGCGCGGTCCTGCTCCACGACCAGCCAGCCGTCGTAGTCGTTGCGGTCCAGTGCGTCGAGGACGCCGTCGATGTCGACGTCGCCCGCGCCCAGGGGCAAGCACACGTCGGCCCACCACGCGTCGAAGTCGGCGCGCTGCTCGTCCTTGGCCCGCTGCAGGACTGCGCGGTCGACGTCCTTGACATGGACGTGGTCGATGCGCGCTGCCCAGTCCTCGACGCAACGGACCGGGTCGGCGCCGGCCAGGGCCATGTGGCCGATGTCGAGGGTGAGTGTGACGTCGGTCGTTGCGAGGAGCCGGTCGACCTCCCAGTCGGACTCGACGTACGTGGAGATGTGGGGGTGGAAGGAGGCGGCCAGGCCGTGCTCGCGCGCGAGGTTGACTGCGCGGGCCAGTCGCTGCGAGGCCAGCTCCCAGCGGTCGTCGTCCAGGGCCAGTGCGCGGCCTTCGCGCGCGGGGTTGAGGAGGAGTTCGGGGGAGCCCTCGTCGGCGAGGATGGCGAGCGCTGCGCCGGTGGCATTGAGCTCGCGGCAGGTGACGCGCATGCGGGCGAGGTCCTCGTCGAACGTCGCGTCGTCCAGGGCCAGGTGCAGCGGGACGTAGGCGCCGATCGCCTGCAGGCCCGCGGATGCGAAGAGGTCGGCGGTCTCCTCCGGGGTGCCGAAGAGGCCGGGGGGTCCGAGCTCGCTGCCGTCGTAGCCGGCCTCGGCCAGCACCCGCAGCATGTCGGCGGGGGAAGCCGATCCGGCTGTCGTGCCGAAGATGCCGAAGCTGACGGGAGCGTTGCCGATCCCCGTCATGCCGCCTCCCCCCCGATGTGCAGGCCCGCACTGCGGCCCGCCGTCGCGGCAAGGGACTGGAGTGCGGCAACGTCGTCGAGTGCGCCTTGCGCATCGCATGCCACGGGTGCGCCGTCCCGCACGCTCGCGGCGAACGCCTCGAGTTCGCGCACGAATGCTGTCGTGTAGCCGGAGGTCACGACATCGCGGTGTCGTACGCCGTCGGACACGGACTCGACCGTGAGCTCGGCACGATGGTCTGCGAGATAGGGGCCGGGCATCTGAAGGGTGATGCGGCCTGCGCTCCCGATCATCTTGACCTCCTCGTCGTACTCGGGGAAGTCGGGGACCCAGTTCCACGACAGCTGCAACTGCGCGCCGCCGGGGAGTTGCCCGATGGCCATGATGCGCGGCGGCTCGGGCGCGCGAGCCTCGCCGAGCGGAGGATCGACGCTCACGAAGTCCCACGACGCGGGCAGACCTAGCCCAAGGGCGCGCAGGAGCGCGAGCTCGTGGATGACCGACCCGAGCAGGACGTCGGAGTAGAGCAGGCGCACCCCGAGGGCCGAGTCGCCCATGGCCTCGTCATTGCGGGCATCGGTGTAGGCGCGGCCGGCCGCAACGGCGCCAGGGTCGGGGTCGTCGGCGGGGATGAGGCCCACGTGCTCGAACTGGCACTCGTCGGTGGGGTGCAGCACCGTCACGCGCACCACGCGAAGCGTGCCGATGCTGCCTAGTGCTGTGCGCGCCGCGACGATGACGTCGTCGTACGCCTTCATAGTCCCGACCTGGAGCACCAGGCCACTGGTCGAGGAGAGGTCGATGAGCTCGCGGATCTCCGCGCGCGAGTGCGCGAGCGGCTTCTCGGCGAAGACGTGCTTGCCGGCGCGCAGCGCACCGGCCGCGATCTCGCCGTGGGACCCGGGGGTGAGAACGAGCACCGCCTCGACGCGCGGATCGGCTACGACGTCATGCCAGTCGTGCGTCGCGGCGACATCACCGGGGAGGCGCCCGGCCACCTCGCGGGCGAGCGATGCGGAGGCGTCGCAGACGTGCACGACGGTGAAGCGGTCGCGCAGGGTCTCGAGGTTGGGGAGGTGGACCGCCTGGCTGATGAGCCCAAGGCCCACCACGCCCACCCGGATCGGCGCCACCGCGGCTCCTTCCTCACTCCTGCCCGCACTTTTGTCTACTGGTATGCAAAAGTCAACACTGGTCGGAATGAGAACCACCGTGCTACGGTCGGCCCACCATGCGAACGGGAACGTCGCCGCGCTCCGGGGGGCGCAGCCCGTCCCTGGGTGCCTACCGGGCGTTGGCCTCGAATCTGGCCTCAGGGCGGTGGCCCCCTGGCTCCCTGCTGCCCAGCGAGCGCACCCTGGCCGAGGAGCTCGGGGTCAGCCGCACGACGCTGCGCCACGCACTGCGCGAACTCGCCGACGCGGGAGTCCTCGAACCGGCGCCGCAGCGCGGATGGTTCGTGGCCCGCGCGTACATCAGCGAGGGCCCCAACATGCTCATGGGCTTCTCCGAGGGCGCGGCCGCGCGCGGCCTCACGGCGGGTTCGCGGACCGTGTCGCTGGAACTGCGCCCGTGCGACTTCGACACGGCGGAGCTGCTGGGCGTGCCGCCGGCGTCTGAGGTGGTCGAATTCGAACGGGTGCGCACGCTCGACGGACTTCCCGTCGCCGTGCAGTCGCTGTCATTCCCCCACCGACTGGTCCCCGGGCTCGCCGGTGCTGAGCTGGACGACGTGTCGCTCTACGTGTTCCTCGCCGAGCGCTACGGCCTGGTTCCCTCGCGCTGCGACTACACCCTGCAGGCCGACGCGGCGTCCGAGCATGTCGCCGCGCTGCTCGACGTGCCGGTGCAGTCCCCCGTGCTCGTGGGCCACGAGATAACCGTCGACAACCAGGACCGCGTCATGGCCGCGGGCCGCATGGTCTACCGCGGCGACGCCTACCGATTCACCGCAACGCTCTTCCGCCTCTGACACCGAGGAGTGACATGGCCCGACGTGCGACGCCGCGTCCGGAGTACGACCAGCCGCAGGTCATCACGCCTGACAGCGTGACGAGGCACCTGTGGGGCGATGCAGAGTCCGGGTTCGTGGGGGACGAGGTGCTGCTGTCCACCCAGCGCCTGCACGCACTCATCTTCACGCTCCCGCCGGGTGCACGGTTCGGGCACTCCGAGGACAACCGGACCGTGTTCGCGGCCGATGAGATGTACATCGTCCTCGAGGGCACCATCGCGGTCGTCGACGCGGCTATCGGACAGGTGGTGCGGGCAGAGGCGGGGGACGCGGTGTTCTTCCGCCGCGACACCTGGCACCACGGCATCAACTGGGGCACCGGGCCGGTGCGCGTGCTGGAGTACTTCTCCCCTCCCCCGGCCACCGGCGCATCCTCGGCGTACGCGAAGACCGTCCCCTACCTGGAGCATCCCGTGCACGTCGACGACGCCGCGGTGGGCAACTGGCCCATGGACCGGGTGGGCATCGAGAGCAAGGACACCCTCCATCTCGTGCAGCCGCGCGACATCCGCTGGCGCGCCGAGGGCGACCTGCAGGTGGGCCTGCTCTGCTCGACCGAGCACCTCACCGTGGCTGACATCACCGTCCTGCCCGGTACCTCCAGCGAGTTGAGACGACACGGTGGCGATGCCCTGCTGCACGGTCTCGCGGGGGAGTTCCACGTGCACACTCCCGAGGCCGAGAATGCGACGTGGTGGCGTGTGCGCGCGGGCGACTCGATGGTCGTCCCCGACGGCTTCGCCTACCGCCTGGTCAACCAGTCCGGCGCTCCGGCCCGCCTCGTCGCCGGAAGCGCCCCGGGCTACCTGAGTGACTAGGCCGGTCGCCCTCGGCGTCGATGTCGGGGGCACCAAGACCCGCGTGGCGCTCGTGGATGCATCCGGTGCGGTCGTGGCGTCCGACGAGGCGCCGACGGGCGGGGTGCCGAGGGCCGATCCGGGACTGCGGGCGTCGTTCGGTGTCGCCCGGTCGATGGCCGAGGCGGCCGGGACTCTGGACTGCCGCGTCGAGTGCGTTGGGGTAGGCGTCCCGGAGTTCGTCGAGCCAGACGGCGTACTGCACAGCGCCCTCGTCATCGCATGGGAGGAGCAGCCGCTCGAACTCTTCGCCGCGCTTGGGCCGACAATCGTCGAGAGCGATGTTCGCTGCGGCGCGATTGCGGAGTACGCGCTCGGGGCGGGACGCGACCGCACGTCGATGCTGTATGCCAGCGTCGGCACCGGGATCTCCGCGACTCTCGTCATCGACGGCCGCCCCTGGGCGGGGGCGCGCGGTGAGGCCATCTCGCTGGGGGAGTTCCCGGTCGACCGTGTCGCCGATGTGTCGTCGACGGTGACGCTGGAGGAGTTCGCGTCCGGCGGTGCCATGGGCCGTCGGCTGGGCGTTGCCGGGGCGCGCGAGGCCATGGCTCTCGCCGCCCGGGGTGATGCGGATGCCACCGCGGTGGTCGCGAGCTCCGCGGTCGCGCTGGGCTCCGCGCTCTCCTGGGCGGTCAGCCTCGTCGACCCGCAGGTCGTCGTCCTCGGCGGCGGCCTGGGGGCCTCCGGAGGGGCATGGTTCGACGCGGTGGTCGAGAGGTACCGCGCCCTGGGCAGTCCCGGCATCCCCCCGGTCGTTCCTGCCGAGTTGGGCTCGGACTCGGGGGTCATCGGGGCCGGCCTGGTGGCCTGGGGGCGGGCACGCGGGGAGGCCGAACGGGCGTATTAGCACGGTAGTGAGCGCGACTGGCTGACGTACGGCCCTTCAGCCTCTACCTTGGCGCCGTGAGCGATGTGCAGACCGAGATCCACCCCGGCCGCCTGCTGTTCGGCATCTGCGTGATCGCCGGGACGACGTACCTGTCCTTCGCGACGTTGAACTACATGCTCACGCCGATGCTGGCTGACCTGGGCCTGACCTCGGAGCAGGCGGGCCTCGCCCTCACGATCCCGTCCCTGGCGGCGTTGCTCATCGTCTTCCTGGCCGGCCGCCTGGGCGACAAACTGGGGCACCGCAGGATCATCATGGCCTGCTCCCTGCTGTACATCGTGGGTGCCGCGACCGTGACACTCGCCCAGGGCATCGGGATGCTCTCCGTGGGTCTGTTCCTCCAGGGCATCGGGGTCACGGCGGGGGAGGTCGTCGTGATCGGCCTCATCGCCGTGCGGTTCCCCGAGCCGAAGTCGCGCGCTAAGGCGTACGCCCTCTTCGGCATGGCTCTGCCGACCGTGTACCTGATCTTCCCGGTCGTCGCTGGCTGGCTCAGCACCTACGTGTCGTGGCGCGCGAACGCGCTGGTGTGGGTCATCGGCGGTTTCGTCATGTTCTTCTGCGCCCTGTTGCTGCTCCCGACGGCGAAGCGGCAGCCACCGGGGGAGATGTGGACTCCTCTGTTCGCCGGGCTGTTCTGCGTCGGGATCGTGCAGTTCATCGGCCACGCGGCCGACTACGGGCTCTTCTCCGTCCCGGCCCTCGCGTCTGTGGGCACCATGCTGGTGGCATTCGTGCTCTGCACCGTGTTCTACCGGAGGTCCCCGGAACCCTCGCTATCGCTGGAGCCCATGAAGAACGGCAACATCACGATCGTCCTCACCGTCATCCTGCTGGTGCCGACACTCAACACGTTCTTCTTCGTCATGGTCGCGCTGGAGTACATGTTCGGGCAGAGTGCCTTCGAGGCGGCCGTGCTCATGGTGCCTGCCCAGCTCGCCTCGATCATCGGCGCCGGCTTCATCTCCGACCGCCTCACCGAAAGGCTCGGCGTCAAACGGGCGGGTGTGACTCTCCTGCTCATCCTCGCCGCCGTCATGGCGATCCCGCTGACCTTCTCAGGGACCACTCCGATGTGGTGGGTCCTGGTCTACGCGTGCATCTTCGGCGGCGTTGTCGCCGGTGCGGAGGTGGTCGCCCTCAACGCCCTCATGAGCTCCGCGCCCGATGAGGAGGGTGGCAACAGCGCTGCCTTCGAGGGCTCGGCCGAGGAGATCGGCATCGCCCTCGGCGTCGTACTCATGACGGCCCTGGTGTTCGGGCTGGGCACGTACTCGCTTCAGACGCGGTTGGAGGCATCCGGCCTGCCGTCAGACGAGGCGGCCCAGGTGTTCGCGGAGATCCAGGCGAACTCCGACGACCCGGCGGCATTCTCGGCGTACAGCCACCCGCTGCCTGACGGCCAGGACGCGAGCGACCTCGAGAAGGAGGCGTTCGCGGACGGACTCAAGGTGAACGGCGTGGCCGGCATCGTCATCTGCCTGCTCGCTGCTGGACTCTTCGCGGTCCACCGCCCGCAGGAAGGCGACGAGGTCGAGGCCTACGCCGAAGACGACGCCGAAGCCTAGGCTTTCTCCCCGTTTGAGTTCCGTGAATGGTTGCTAAGTCGCGACTTGGCACCCATTCACGGAACTCACACGGGGAGGGG
>JAPOJD010000028.1 GCA_029978585.1 Actinomycetota bacterium | reverse complement strand
GTGGGCTGGTTGGGGGCGAGTCCGGGGGGGAGCAGCGCACCTCCACCCCCCACTCAACGCAGGAAGGGGGATGCGGCAGACTCGCTTCGGCGCGGATTTCCCCTGATGACGCCCGGAGGTGGGAGGCGGCATGGACGGCACGGTGGGCGACCTGGGCGAGGAGGGCCTCGTCGCGCGCATCGTCCAGGGCGCGGGCGCGATGCCCCGGGGGGTGGTCCTCGGGCCCGGCGACGACGCGGCGGTGGTCGCGTGTCCGGACGGGAGCGTCGTACTCACCACCGACCTCCTGGTCGAGGGCCGTCACTTCCGCCGGGACTGGTCGGGGCCGGCTGACATCGGGCATCGCTGCGTCGCCGAGAGCCTCGCCGACGTGGCGGCGATGGGAGCGCGTCCCACCTCCGTCGTCATCGGCCTGGGCCTGCCCGGCGACGTCGAGGTGGCCTGGGTGGATGAATTCCTCGCCGCGGCCGTGGCCGAATGCGCGCGCGGGAAGGCCGCACTCGTCGGAGGGGACGTGGTCTCCGCCGAGACCGTCATCGTCTGCGTGACCGCGACCGGTGACCTCGGCGGGAACGCGCCGGTGACACGATCCGGCGCGCGCGCCGGTGATGTCGTGGCGGTGTGCGGGCGCCTGGGGTGGGCGGCGGCCGGGCTCGCCGTCCTGTCCCGAGGGTTCCGGTCGCCGCGCGCCCTTGTGGACGCGCATCGGCGCCCGGAGCCGCCGTACGACGCCGGGGTCCGCGCTGCGAAGGCCGGCGCCACGGCGCTCATGGACGTGAGCGACGGACTGCTACTCGACGCGGGCCGTCTCGCATCGGCGTCGGGCGTCACCCTGTCGCTGGAGTCCGGGTGCCTCGAGGTGGGTGAGCCTGTCGCGACTGCGGCGGCGGCGTACCACGTGGACCCGCTGGTGTGGGTGCTCGGTGGCGGCGACGATCACGCGCTGCTCGCGACGTTCCCCGAGGGGACGCGGCTGCCGAAGGGGTTCGTGCGCATCGGCACCGTGGAGGCCGCTGATGGGGACGCCGCAGTGCTGGTCGACGGCACGGTGCCGGAGATCGACCCCGGCTACCGCCACTTCTCCTGACCGCCAAATACGTCGTTTGAGTTCCGCGAATGGTTGCTAAGTCCCGACTTAGCAACCATTCGCGGAACTCAAACGACCGCGTTGGGGTGGGTTAGGCGCGGGTGACCTTGCCGGCCCGGAGGCACGACGTGCACACGTTGAGGCGCTTGGGCGTGCGGCCGATGAGGGTGCGCACGGTCTGGATGTTGGGGTTCCAGCGGCGCGAGGTACGGCGGTGGGAGTGCGAGATGGAGTTGCCGAATCCCGGCCCCTTGCCGCAGACGTCACAGGTGGCAGCCACGGTGCACTCCTCGGATCGCGTGCGGGGCGCTGCGCCCCGCTGAACCACATGAGGGTAGCCCATCGGCGTACGCCGCCCCAACTCGAGGGATCGGCGGGAGGGCCGAGGTTCGGGTCACCGTTGGGTAGCGTGAGGGCCCGGCGGGGTCGAGGAGGCGACGTGGATCACTCGGGGCGGGAGGACGGGCCGCGCATCGCCGTGGAGGCCCCCGTCGTCGAGGGGTGGCTGGAGACCTCCCTGGCCGCCCTGGGGGAGGAGCGCGGCTACATCGACTCCCTCAACGTCTTCCCCGTGCCCGACGGGGACACCGGCACCAACATGTTCCTCACCCTGGAATCGGCCTGCGCGGCCGTCCAACAGGCCTGCGACGATGCGGGCACCGGTGGCAGGCAGCCGTCCCTTGCCGAGGTCTCCGAGGCGATGTCGTACGGCGCGCTCCTGGGCGCGCGCGGCAACTCCGGGGTGATCCTGGCGCAGATCCTGCGCGGGGTAGCCAGCGTGCTCGCCGACGTCCCGGCAGGTTCGGCGTTCGACGCCGCGCTCGTGCGATCCGCCCTGCGGACGGCGGCCACCGAGGCCTACGCCGCGGTCGCCGAGCCTGTGGAGGGCACGATCCTCACGGTCGCGCGCGCGGCCGCCGACGGCGCCGATGCCCATCCCGGCGACGACGTGGTCGGGGTCATCAGGGCCGCCACCGAGGCCGCCGAGGCCGCCCTGGAGCGCACCCCCGACCAACTGGCGGCGCTACGGGAGGCCGGCGTCGTAGACGCTGGCGGCCAGGGACTCGTGGTGGTGTACGGCGCTCTCCTCGACATCGTCACCGGGGTACGCCGGTGGCGTCGAACTCGTCCCCGCAGCGACTCGGGTCGCCAAGTGGGCCGGCTTGCCCGGTTCGACGGGGACCACGATCGACATGGCCCGAGCGACGCCGCCGACAGGGTTACCGCGCCCGAGCCGCCGTCGTACGAGGTGATGTTCCTGATCGACGCGGACGCCGGGGAGATGGCGACACTGCGCGCCGCGCTCGACCCCCTTGGCGACTCCCTCGTGGTCACGGGGGCCCCGCCGCTGTGGAGCGTTCACGTCCACGTCGACGACGCGGGCGCCGCGATCGAGGCCGCGCTGGGCGTAGGACGGCCCGAGCGCATCCGCGTCACCTACCTGCCGACCTCCGCGCCGCCTGCAGCGGCGATCACTCGCGCGCCCGCCTCGCGCGCCCTCGTGGCCGTCGCCCACGGGCCCGGTGTCGCCGCGCTCCTCGAGGAGCAGGGAGTGACGACGGTGCCGGCACGTCCGCGGCGCCGGCCTTCGACCGCCGACCTCCTCGACGCCATCACGCGATGCGGGAGCGACGAGGTGGTGCTCCTGCCCAGCGACTCCGACACGCTGGCAGTCGCGGAGGCCGCCGCCGAGGCGGCGCGACGCACGGGTCTGCGGATCTCCGTCATCCCCACGCGGTCGATCGTGCAGTCGCTCGCCGCGGTCGCGGTTCACGATCCCTCGGCGCGGTTCGACGACGACGTCGTCGCGATGTCCCGCGCCTCCGGCGCCGCCCACTACGGAGCCATCACCGTGGCATCCCGCGAGGCATTCACCTCCGCGGGGCCCTGTCGTCCGGGGGATGTCCTCGGCCTCGCCGACGGGGACATCGTCGAGGTCGGCTCCTCAGAACTCCAGGTGTCGCTGGCGATCCTCGCGCGCATGCTGTCCACCGGCGGCGAACTCGTCACCGTGGTGGCCGGGGAGGGTGCGGACCCCGCGTTGCTCGGGGAACTGGAGGACTGGGTCTCGCTGAACCACCCCGGGGTCGACTGGGTGCTCATCGACGGCGGCCAGGCGCTCTGGCCGGTCATCCTCGGGGTGGAGTAGTGGACGCGTGACGCGGCCGAAGCTCGACGACGACCTCGCCGTCGTCACCGGAGCCAAGACGGCGAAGGCACTCAAGTCCGGTCTCGGGCTCGCGACGGTCGATGACCTGCTGCGCCACTACCCCCGGCGCTACCTCGACCCGGGGGACCTCACCGACCTCGATGCGCTCACGATCGGCGAGCACGTCACCGTCCTCGCGCAGGTGGTCTCGGTCAAGACGCGGCGCACCGCGGACGGAAGGCCGCAGAAGGGACAGAAGGGCAAGCGGCCCCGGACCATCACGGAGGCCGTGATCTCCGACGGCCGGGGCCGGCTCACCATCGTCTACTTCAACCAGGCTTGGCGCGAGAGCCAACTGGTGCCCGGGAGGCGAGGGCTGTTCGCCGGCACGGTGTCGGCGTTCGGCGGCGCCCGCCAGCTCGCGCACCCGCGGTACGCCCTGCTCCCCGATGACGAGAGCGGGGACTGGCAGCTCGACGACGACGAGGACGCAACGTCAGCCGCCGGATCCGCGCAACGCGAGGCCATGGCGAGGCTGATCATTCCGATCTATCCCGCGACCGGCGCCATGCCCAGCTGGCGCATCGAGCAGGCGGTGCGCCTGGCACTCGACGCGGTGGGCGGTATCGACGACCCCATACCCGGCGATGTCCTCGACCAGCGCGGATACCCGTCGCTGGACATGGCCCTGCATGACGTCCACCGCCCCGTCGATCTCGCTCAGGCCGATCATGCCCGCGCGCGCCTGCGTTTCGAAGAGGCCTTCGGCCTCCAGGTGGTCCTCGCCCAGCGCCGCCGTGCCCTCGACGCGCTGACCGCCGTGGCACGCCCAACCCGGGATGACGGGATTCTCGCGGCGTTCGACGCCCGGCTCCCCTTCACCCTCACCGAGGCGCAGCGACGCGTCGGGCGGGAGATCGCCTCGGACCTCGCGCGCGAGCATCCGATGCACCGGCTCCTGCAGGGCGACGTCGGAAGCGGCAAGACGCTCGTGGCGCTGCGCGCGATGCTGCAGGCCGTCGACTCCGGGTCCCAGGCGGTCCTGCTGGCGCCCACCGAGGTCCTTGCCCAGCAGCATCACCGCACCATCACGCGACTGCTGGGTTCCCTGGCGGACCAGGGCCTGCTCGGCGGGGAGGAGAAGGCCACCCGCGTTGCCTTGCTCACCGGATCCCAGGGTGCGACACGTCGGCGACGCGAACTCCTCGACATTGCCTCGGGTGAGGCCGGGATCGTCGTCGGCACCCACGCGCTCCTCGAGGAGAACGTCGACTTCGCCGACCTGGGCCTCGTCGTGGTGGACGAGCAGCACCGCTTCGGCGTCGAGCAGCGCGCCGCGCTCACGATGAGGGGCACGGGTGCGGACACTGCGGCACGCCAGGCCCGCCCGCACGTCCTCGTCATGACCGCAACGCCCATCCCGCGCACCGTCGCCATGACGGTGTTCGGCGACCTCGACGTCAGCGTCCTGGACGAGCCCCCGCCCGGTCGCGGCGTCATCGCCACCCACGTCGTGGTGCCGCGCGAGAAGCCCGGGCACCTCGCGCGCGCCTGGCAGCGTGTTCGTGAAGAGGTCGCCGCCGGGCGGCGGGTGTACGTCGTGTGCCCGCGGATCGGCGACGACGCGCCCGCTTCGGAGGACGAGGTGGAGGAGGGGCAGGGGCCGACCACATCGTCGGTCGTCGACGTGGTCGCCGAACTGCGCGAGCGGATCCTGCCGGATCTGCGCGTCGGCATGGTCCATGGGCGCCTGCCCGCGGAGGAGAAGGAGGACGCGCTGCGGAGGTTCGCGCTCCCGGCCGAGGACCCGGACGGCATCGACGTTCTCGTGTCGACGACGGTCATCGAGGTGGGCGTGGACGTGCCGACCGCGTCGACGATGATCATCCTCGACGCGGACCGATTCGGGATCTCGCAACTGCATCAGCTCCGCGGCCGCGTCGCTCGGGGCGGCGATGACGGGCTGTGCCTGCTCGTGACCAACGCGGAGGCCGACTCTCCCGCGCGGGAGCGCCTCGAGGCGGTCGCGTCGACGACCGATGGGTTCGTGCTCGCGAGGGTCGACGCCGAGGCGCGCCGCGAGGGCGACATCCTGGGGACCTCGCAGTCCGGACGTCGGCGTTCCCTCAAGTTGCTCGAGGTGATCCGGGACGAGGACGTCGTCGTCGATGCGCGCACTGCCGCCATGGCCGTCGTCGACGAGGATCCGCAACTCACCGGAATGCCGGCGCTGCGCGACCTGGTCCGACGCATCGACGACGATGAGCGCGCGGAGTTCCTGGAGAAGGGCTGACGGGACCATGGTGCGCATCGTGGGTGGCGTGGCGAGCGGCAGGAGGTTGTCGGTCGCCGAACGCGGGACGCGCCCCACGTCCGAGCGGGTGCGCGAGGCGCTCTTCTCCGCGCTGGGCTCGGCCCTGGGGTCGTGGGACGGCGTCAGCGTCCTGGACCTCTACTGCGGCACCGGCGCCCTTGGCCTGGAGGCGCTGAGCAGGGGGGCGGCATCCGTCACGCTGGTCGAGCGCGACCGCGCGGTCGCCAAGATCCTGCGCGAGAACATTGCTCAGGTCGGGCTGACCGGCGCCCACGTGGTCGTCACCGACGTGCAGCGCCTGCTCGCCGGCGTGCCACCCGCGGGAAGCCCCTTCGACGTCGTCTTCCTCGATCCGCCGTACGACGTGTCCGATGCGCAGGTCACCACCGTCCTGGACGAGTTGCTGGGACCGGGCTGGCTTCGAGGTGAGGCCGTCGCGGTGGTGGAGCGCCCGGTGCGCACCTCCCCGGGCGTGGGTGGGTCGCCTTGGCCCCCGGGCTGGGTCCCCGTGCGACGACGCGACTACGGCGACACCGCCCTTTGGTACGGTCAGGTCGCACCGGGCGAGAGTTCGTGAGGAGGGCGGCCCATGCGCATCGCCGTCTGCCCCGGCTCATTCGATCCCTGCACCAACGGGCACCTTGACGTGTTCACCAGGGCGGCGGCGCTCGCCGACAGAGTCGTCGTCGCGGTGCTCATCAATCGCTCCAAGTCGAGCCTCTTCACCGTGGACGAGCGGATAGAGATGCTCCGCGAGGTGGTCGCCCCCATCGGCAATGTCGACGTGGACTCCTTCCACGGACTGCTCGTGGACTACTGCCGAGACCACGATGTCCAGGCGATCGTGAAGGGGCTCAGGGCCGTGAGTGACTTCGACTATGAGCTTCAGATGGCCCAGATGAATTACCGCCTGGCCGGCGTGGAGACGCTCTTCGTGACGACGAATCCCCTCTACAGTTACCTGTCATCGAGCCTTGTCAAGGAAGTCGCCCAGCACGGGGGTAGCGTCGCCGGCCTCGTGCCGGACTTGGTGTTGAAGCGGCTGAACGACAAGTTGAGTGACACAATGGCGTCCGACGCCTGAACGGGAGGAGCGCCGACGTGGAGGTCGAAGAGCGGCTCGAGGAGCTCTCGCAGATCGTGGAGCAGGCGAAGGCCGTTCCGCTGTCGGCGTCGTGCATGGTCAACCGGGCGCAGGTGCTCGACCTCATCGAGGACATCAGGGATGCCCTTCCGTCGTCCCTGGATGCCGCCGATCAGCTGCTCGCCGAGCGAGAGTCGGTGGTTGCCGAGGGCACACGGGAGGCCGACCGCATCATCGCTGAGGCGCGCGAGGAGCAGTTCCGCATGGTCTCCCAGCACGAGGTCTACCTCGTCGCGGTCGCCGAGGCCGAAGCCCTGCGTCGGGAGACAGACGACGAGGTCACCCGGATGCGCCAGGAGACCGATGACTACATCGATGCCAAACTCGCCAGCTTCGAGATCATCCTCAACAAGACCCTCAATGCCGTCGAGCGCGGCCGCGACAAGATCCGGGCCGAGTCCTCGATGCAGGAGTTCGACGGGGGAGACGAGCCCCTCCCGGAGTAGGCATCACGCCCGGGGGCGCCGCGCCCGTCGGGTGCCGTATCCTTCTCGGCAGGCCGGTCCACGTGGCCGAGGGCCTCAGCAGTCGCCATCGGAGGAACCCTGACCACCCCGGACCCGCGCTCGGCATTCGCGATCGACGTTCGCGGCCTCGGGCGCAGGGCGGGGTCCATGGTCGAGGTCGTCCGTTCGGTGCCGGCTCCCGAGGGTCTCGGCGTGGCACTGGCCCGGGTGCCCCCCGGCACGGACATCGAGTTGGACCTGAGACTCGAGTCGGTTGTCGAGGGAGTCCTTGTCACGGGTACGGCGGCGTACGAAGTCGCGGGCGAGTGCGCCCGCTGCCTCGACCCGGTGACCTTCGACGAGGAGGCCGAGTTCACCGAACTCTTCGCCTACCCGCCCACGGATGCCCGTGGCCGGGAGATCGAGGAGGGCGAAAGTGACGAGGAGGCGCCGAGCCGGCTCGAGGGCGATGTGATCTACCTCGAACCGGTGGTGCGAGATGTGGGCGTACTGCGGCTGCCGATCGCGCCGCTGTGCCGGGACGACTGTCCGGGACTCTGCGCCACATGCGGGGAGCGCCTGGATGATCCCGGTCACGTGCACGAGGAGATCGATCCCCGATGGGAGGCCCTCGCCAGGCTGGCGCAGGAGTCCCGGGAATCGCGCTCGAACGGCACACCGCAGGACGCAACGCAGGACGACAAGCAGGACGCAACGCAGGACGACAAGGAAGAGGGCAGTTGACGTGGCCGTTCCCAAGCGCAAGACATCGCGCTCCAATACACGGCATCGCCGGTCGCAGTGGAAGGCCTCGGCGCCCACGGTCGTAACGTGCGCCCGGTGCCGGGAGAAGAAGGCGGCGCACACGGTGTGCCCCACGTGCGGCACCTACGCCAAGCGGCGCGTGCTCGACGTGTGACCCGTGCGCTCGCCGGGAGGTTCCCCCCACCACGAGGCAGGCAAGGAGGCCCCCGGGGCCGGCTCAGCCGCCCCGGCGGCCCTGGACGCTGCCGCGGCGGCGATCGCGCGCGCATCCGGGCAGCCGGAACGCGCTGACCGCCTGAGGGCGGATACCCCCCTGGCCGGCCTGGGCATCGACTCCCTCGGCATGCTCTGCGTCGGCGACCTCCTTGCCGAGGGCGGCTGGCACCTCCCGGACGCGGCTGCCGTGGAGGCGGCCACGGTCGGAGACGTTGCCCGCGCACTGGTTCCCGAGGACGTCACATGAGTCCGCGCCGCCCGGGAGCCACCCCGCCGCCGGCCGACGCCGGCCCCATCGACGCCGATGCCCTTCAGCGCAGGCTCGGGGTGACGCTCGAACCTGAACTCCTCGACCTCGCGCTCACGCACCGGTCCTTCGCCTACGAGAGCGGTGGCATTCCCGACAACGAGCGGTTGGAGTTCCTGGGCGACTCCGTGCTGGGCCTTGTCATCACCGAGACCCTCTACCGCACTCACCCTGACCTCCCCGAGGGCCAGCTCGCCAAGATGCGAGCGTCGGTCGTCAATGCCCGCGCTCTGGCCGGTGTGGCGCGCGATCTCGGCCTCGGGGCGGCCCTGCGGCTGGGCCGCGGCGAGGAGGCCACCGGCGGGCGAGACAAGTCATCGATCCTGGCCGACACGCTCGAGGCCGTCATCGGAGCCGTGTATCTACAGTGCGGCGCCAACCAGGCCACCGAGGTCGTCCACGCCCTGTTCGATCCACTCATCGGGGAGTCCGCACGGCTCGGTGCGGGGCTGGACTGGAAGACGTCCCTGCAGGAACTCGTGGCGATCGGCGGTCTCGGACCGGTGGAGTACCTCGTCGAGGAGTCAGGTCCAGACCATGCGAAGCGTTTCGTCGCGCGGGTCCGCGTCGGCGACGCCGTCTTCCCCGAAGGCACGGGCGGGTCGAAGAAGGAGGCGGAGCAGGAGGCGGCCGCCGCGGCGTACCAGGCCCTGGAGTCCGCCTCCGATGCCTGAGCTGCCCGAGGTTGAGGTCGTGCGCCGCGGGCTTGATCCGTATGTGAGCGGTCGGATCATCGCTGACGTCAACGTTCGCCATCCCCGTTCGGTGCGGCGGCACGAGACGGGTGAGCGCGGGCTGCGGCATGACCTGGTGTCCGCGCGGGTGCGATGCGCGAGCCGGCGCGGCAAGTACCTGTGGTTGCCACTGGATGACGCCGACAGAGCGCTCGTGGCCCACCTCGGGATGAGCGGGCAGCTCCTGCTCCCTACCCGGGACGAGCCCGAGGAGCCGCACCTGCGGGTGCTCATCAACTTCACAAGAGGATCGCGTGACCTGCGATTCGTCGACCAACGCATGTTCGGCGGACTTCACGTGGACGCACTGGTCGACGACGGTGGCGGCGGCCGGGTGCCCGCAACGGTGGCACACATCGCGCGGGACCCGCTCGATCCGCTGTTTGACGATGACGCGTTCATTTCGGCTCTGCGACGCAGGTCCTCAGGGATCAAGCGCTGCCTGCTCGACCAGGCCCTTGTCTCCGGGATCGGCAACATCTATGCCGACGAGTCGCTGTGGCGTGCTCGCCTTCACTACGACCGGGAGGCACGCCTCCTGTCGCCCGCGCGCATCCGCGAACTGCTCGGCCACGTCCGCGACGTGATGACCGAGGCCCTGGCGCAGGGCGGCACGTCTTTCGACGACCTGTACGTCAACGTCAACGGCGAGAGTGGCTGGTTCGATCGAGCGCTGGACGCCTACGGCCGCGCGGGGGAGCCGTGCCGGCGGTGTGGCCGTCCGCTGGTGAGGGATGCCTTCATGAACCGCTCGTCGTACCGCTGCCCGCGATGCCAGCGCACGCCGCCATCCCGTGGCTGACGGGGAGTCGGTGACCGGAATTGACGTCCGGGCCGGGCCCCTGCCACCCTTGAGCCGCCCCCGGGAGGCGTTCGTCGTCGCCCCGGCCGTCCTGTCGAGGGGGATGCCATGGCCAAGGCGCTCTACGGTCACGTCGGCGTCGACGCGCGCCTGCTGTCGGAGTTGACGCGCCTGCGCGCACGGGTGCGCGAACTCGAGGCGGAGGTGGCGGGCCTCACGGCGCTTCTGGCCCACGAGGAGGACCTGCGGGCGACCGCCCTGGATCCGGCACCGCTCGTATCCGCCGACTATCGCTGAGCCTCTCCCGCTGGCTTCTGCCATCCCCGGCTGACTCCCGGCCCCGCGAGCGACCACCGCGCCGCCCTGGCCTCGCGCCGGGAGGGATCGGGCTGCGCCCCGCGGGTAGGGTGACCGGAGGCCCGACGGCGTCACGCGCCCGGGCACCACACGGGAAGGTCGGGCCGGCGTGCACCTGAAGAGCCTCACGCTGCGGGGCTTCAAGTCGTTCGCGTCCGCGACGACGCTTGCCTTCGAGCCCGGAGTCACCTGTGTCGTGGGGCCCAACGGCTCGGGCAAGTCCAATATCGTCGACGCCCTCACCTGGGTCATGGGCGAGCAGGGTGCCAAGTCGCTGCGCGGCGGAGCGATGGCGGACGTGATCTTCGCGGGAACCGCGGGCCGGGCTCCCCTGGGCCGCGCGGAGGTCGCGCTCACCATTGACAACACTGACGGCGCCCTGCCGATCGAGTACACCGAGGTCACGATCTCCCGCACGCTGTTCCGCAATGGGGGCTCGGAGTACGCCATCAACGGAACACCATGCCGCCTGCTCGACATCCAGGAGTTGCTGTCCGACTCGGGTATCGGCCGCGAGATGCATGTCATCGTGGGGCAGGGCCAGCTCGACTCGATCCTGCACGCGACACCCGAGGACCGGCGTGGCTTCATCGAGGAGGCGGCCGGTGTCCTCAAGCACCGCAAGCGCAAGGAGAAGGCGCTGCGCAAGCTCGACGCCATGCAGGGCAACCTCACCCGGCTTCAGGACCTGACCACGGAACTACGGCGTCAGCTCAAGCCCCTGGGCCGCCAAGCGGAGGTCGCGCGCCGCGCGGTGGTCATCCAGGCCGAGGCTCGCGACTCGCGGCTGCGCCTCCTCGCCGACGACCTGTCGACGTTCCGCACGGCCCTGGCTGCCGAGGTGGCCGACGAGACGGCATTGCGCGAACGACGCCAGGAGGTCGAGGCAGCGCTCGCGGCCGGCGCCTCGCGTGAGGCGCAACTCGAGGGCGACGTGCAGGGAGACGCGCCGCTGCTTGCGGCAGCGCAGGAGACATGGTTCGGCCTGTCGGCGCTTCGCGAGAGGCTCCTCGGGACGTCCTCGCTTGCGGGGGAGCGGCTGCGCCTGACCGCGCCTGAGCCCGAAGAGGAGAGCGGCCGTGACCCCGATGCCCTCGAGGCCGAGGCGGCACAGGCACGCGCCGAGGAGACGGACCTGGGTCGGGCGGTGGAGGCCGAACGCGCCGCACTGGCACGGGTCACGCAGGAGCGCATCTCCGCCGAGCAGGAACTCGCGGGCGAGGAACGCCGGATAGCGGCCGACGCGCGCGCCGAGGCGGACCGGCGAGAGGGCCTGGCCCGCCTGTCCGGCCGGGTGGCGGCCGCCAGATCCCGGCTGGAGGCCCGCGAGGCGGAGATCGCCCGCCTGGCCGCGCAGCGGGAGGATGCACGCGACCGTGCGGCGGCGGCCCAGCGCGAGTTCGCGACGCTGGAGAGCCAGGTCGCGGGGCTCGACGCAGGCGAACTCGGCCTGGACTCCGACTACGAGGAGTCCCAGCGGGCCCTCGCGCACGCCGACGCCGAAGTCGAGCGGCTGCGATCCGAGGAGCGCGAGAGTGAGCGTGAGCGTGCCGCGCTCGCCGCACGGCTCGAGGCCCTCCGTCTGAGCCTCGCCCGGGGAGACGGACCCGGCGTCCTGCTGAGGGCCGGCGAGTCCGTGGGTGTGGTCGGCTCGGTGGCGCAACTCATCTCCGTCGAGCACGGCCTCGACCACGCCGTCGCCGCAGCGCTCGGCTCGTACTCGGACGCGGTGGTCGTGCGCGACGGTCGCGCCGCCGTCGAGGGTCTCACCCTGCTGCATCGCGACGCCGCGGGGCGTGCGGCCGTCATCGTGCTCGACGGGATGACTCACCCGGCACCGCCTCTCGGCCCGGCGCCGGCCGGTTCGCGCTGGCTTGTCGACGTCGTCTCAGGGCCGGAGGACCTCGTCGCGGCACTCCGGCCTCGCCTCGAGGGCATCGTGCTCGTGGAGACGCTGGAGCAGGCCGAGCGCGTGCGAGCGGCAGGCTTCACCGGCGTGACGCCGACAGGCGACCTCCTCGGACCCTCCCATGCCGTCGGCGGGTCGGGCGAAGCACCGACGTTGCTGGAGCTCCAGGCCGCCGTTGACGATGCCGAGGGAGCTCTCGAACAGGTTCAGCACCGGCTCGAGCGCACCCGGTTCTCCCTGGCGGCTGCGCAGGAGCAGCAGGCCGAGGTCGCCATTCGCGCGGAGGCATCGCTCGCACGCCTGCATGAGTCCGACGCGCGCCTCGCCGCCGTGGCGGAGCAACTCGGGCTGCTGGGGCAGGCCGCTCGGTCGGCCTCGGCCGAGGCCGACCGCATGGGCGCTGCTGAAGGAGCGGGGCTTGAGGCCCTGGCGGCGGACCGCGCCACCCTCGCCGAGTTGGAGGATCGCCTCACCGCTGTCGAGGGCGAAGCGCCGGTGGATCCGGCTCCGGACCGTCGCGCGACTCTCGCGGCCGACCTGGAGCAAGCCAGGGCCCGAGAAGTGGAGGCGCGCCTCGCGGTGCGCACGGGCGAGGAGCGTCTGGGTTCACTGGCCGCGCGGGCGGAGTCCCTCGAGCGCGCGGCCCTCACCGAGCGGTCCGCGAGGCGCCGGGCCGTCGAGCGGCGGGAGCGCCGTGCTCGCGAGGCGGCCATCGCCGGTGCGGTGGCGCGCGGCGTCCAGACGGTGCTGGTCTATCTCGACGCCTCACTGCGCACCGCGGAGGCTCGCCGCCGAGAACTGGAAGAGCAGCAGGCAGCACGCGACACCGAACTCCAGGGGCTGCGCGCCCGACATCGCGAACTCAGCACGGAATTGGAGCGCCTCACGGACTCGGTCCACCGCGACGAGGTGGCCCGCGCCGAGCAACGCCTGCGCATCGAACAGCTCGAGACGCGGGTCATCGAGGAGTTCGGCATCGATCCCGATTCCCTCGTGGCCGAGTACGGCCCCGATCAACTCGTGCCTCCCACGCCGCCTGCGCCCGGGGACGAGGAGACGCCGTCGGAGCCCGCGGAGCCCTATCCCTACGACCGGGCCCAGCAGGAGCGTCGACTCAGGTCGGCGGAGCGGGGGCTCTCGCTGCTCGGCAAGGTCAACCCCCTGGCGCTGGAGGAGTACACCGCGCTCGAGGAACGGCTGCGATTCCTCACCGAGCAGGTCGAAGACCTCAAGCGCTCCCGGGCCGACCTGCTCGCGATCGTCAAGGAGGTTGACGAGCGCGTCGAGCGCGTGTTCACCGAGGCCTACGAAGACACGGCCCGTGAGTTCGAAGGCGTGTTCGCGAGGCTCTTCCCCGGAGGCGAGGGCCGACTTGTCCTCACCGATCCGGACAACATGCTGCTCACCGGGGTAGAGGTCGAGGCTCGCCCGCCCGGCAAGAAGGTCAAGCGCCTGTCCCTCCTGTCCGGCGGCGAGCGCTCCCTCACCGCGGTCGCATTCCTCATCGCGCTGTTCAAGGCGCGGCCGAGCCCCTTCTATGTCCTCGACGAGGTCGAGGCGGCGCTCGACGATGTCAATCTCGGGCGGCTCATCGATGCCATCGATGAGTTGCGGCAGAGTTCCCAGCTCATCGTCGTGACGCATCAGAAGCGCACCATGGAGATCGCGGATGCGCTGTACGGCGTCTCCATGCGCGGTGATGGCGTCACCCAGGTCGTGGGGCAGCGGCTGCGCGACAACGATCCGGTCTCTGCCTGACGCCGAGGGCGTCCTGAGAGAATCAACGCGTGGACTCCATCGTCATCTACCTCGGCCTGGCCCTCGCCCTCATCGTCGCCGTGGGAGTGGGGGTGGCCCTGGTCCTGTCGCGGCGCGGCGAGCCCAAGGCGCCGCCGCGGCCGGGCATCGACTACGCCCCGGGAGTGGGAGACGACGACACCGTCCCGCGTGACACGCCACGACGCACCGTGGAGGAATCCGTGGGGCCCGAAGTCCTGGGCTCCACGGAGGTGCTCGAGGAGCCGACCGCCGAGGAACTGGAGGCGGTGTGGGAGCTCGAGATTCCCGAGCCGGCGGTCGGCAGATTCACGCGGCTGCGGCGCCGGCTGGCGCGCTCGCAGAACACCCTGGGCCGAGGACTCCTGACGCTCCTGTCCCGGGACACCGTCGATGACGAGACCTGGGACGAGATCGAGGAGACCCTGCTCACCGCCGACATCGGGGTGGCGGCCACCACGGAGCTGACCGATCGGCTGCGCGCCCGTGTGCGCGCGGAGCGCCCGCAGACCCCCGAGGCCGTCCGCGCGCTCCTGCGCGAGGAGCTCCTCGTCCTCGTGGATCCAGCGCTTGACCGGACAGTGCACTCGACCAGGGCCGAGGGCGGGCCCGCGGTGGTTCTCATCGTGGGAGTCAACGGCACCGGCAAGACCACCACCACGGGCAAGCTCGGCCGGCTCCTCGTCGCCGAGGATCGCACGGTCGTCCTCGGCGCGGCCGACACCTTCCGTGCTGCGGCTGCCGAGCAGCTGCAGACGTGGGGGGATCGGGTCGGCGCGGCCGTCGTGCGGGGCCCCGAGGGAGGCGACCCTGCTGCCGTGGCCTTCGATGCGGTGAGCATCGGCACCCAGGCTGACGTCGACACGGTAGTCATCGACACGGCGGGGCGACTGCACACCAAGGTGGGGCTCATGGACGAGCTCGGCAAGGTGAAGCGGGTCCTGGAGAAGCACGGCCCCGTCGACGAGGTACTCCTCGTCCTGGACGCCACGACCGGACAGAACGGGCTCGCGCAGGCCCAGGTGTTCTCCGAGGTGGTCGACGTCACCGGGATCGTCCTCACGAAGTTGGACGGCACCGCCAAGGGCGGAATCGTCGTCGCCGTCCAGCGCGCGCTGGGCGTACCGGTGAAGCTCGTGGGGCTCGGTGAGGGTCCCGACGACCTAGCGCCTTTCTCAGCCGACGAATTCGTCGACGCGCTCCTCTCCGACGAGGCGTAACAGCCTCTTAACCTCGCCGGCGACGGTTTCACCTGTCCGAAACACGTCCTTGCGCTGCCGGCAACGCGCTCCGCCCAGACTGCGTGTCGTTCGGGGGGAGAGGCGACACCCCTCCGCGATGACCGGAGGTGTGCGGTGGATGGAATCGAGCTGAGCGCGGGAGACACTGCCTGGGTGCTCGCGTCAGCGGCGCTGGTGCTTCTCATGACGCCGGCCGTGGCGTTCTTCTACGGGGGCATGGTCCGCGCCAAGGCCGTGCTCAACATGATGATGATGTCGTTCCTGGCGCTCGCGATCGTCACCCTGCTGTGGGTGGCGTTCGGCTACTCGCTGGCCTTCGGCGATGGGGGCAATGCATTCATCGGCGACCTGTCGTTCGCGGGCCTGCAGCCGCTGGTCGGGGAACTTGCCGTGAATGGTGGCGTATACCCGATCCCGGCGCTGATCTTCGCGATGTTCCAGCTCATGTTCGCCGTCATCACGGTTGCGCTCATCACGGGTGCTATTGCCGACCGCACCAAGTTCCTGGCCTGGGGGATCTTCGCAGCCGTATGGGTGACGATCGTGTACTTCCCCGTCGCCCACTGGGTCTTCGACTTCGGCGACACGGAGGTGGGCGGGTCAGGAGCAGGCTGGCTGGCGACCCTCGGTGTGCTCGACTTCGCCGGAGGAACGGCCGTCCACATCAACGCCGGCGCAGCCGCACTGGCGCTTGTGCTCGTGATCGGCAAGCGCGTCGGCTTCGGGCGAGTGCCCATGAGGCCGCACAGCCTTCCGTTCGTCGTCCTCGGAGCGTCGCTTCTGTTCTTCGGCTGGTTCGGGTTCAACGCCGGCTCCGCACTGGGCGCGGGACAGGTGGCCGCACTCGCGTTCACGAACACGATGGTCGCGACGGCCGGGGGGATCATCGGTTGGCTGCTCGTCGAGCGGCTGCGTGACGGGCACGCCACCAGCCTCGGCGCCGCGTCAGGGGCCGTCGCGGCACTCGTGGCCATCACCCCCGCCTGCGCGTTCGTGGCGCCGATCGGGGCCATCATCATCGGATTGCTCGCCGGGGTGATCTGCGCCTTCGCCGTCACCCTGAAGTACCGGCTGGGGTACGACGACTCCCTCGATGTCGTGGGAGTCCACCTCGTGGGCGGGATCGTCGGCTGCCTTCTCATCGGCTTCTTCGCCACCACCGAGGTCAACGAACTCGGGAAGGACGGCCTGCTCTACGGCGGAGGCGCGGGGCTGCTCGGGGTCCAGGCGGTGGGTGCCCTGGCGGTCATGGCGTACTCGTTCGTCATCACGCTCGTTCTCGCATTCGCCCTCAAGGCCGTCGTGGGGCTGCGCGTGAGCCAGGACGACGAGGTCGGGGGAATCGACCGGGCAGTGCATGCGGAGACCGCCTATGAACTCGGGGAATCCGGGGGCGGGGGAGTCTTCGCCGGAGTAGGCCATCACTCGCACGGAGGGGAGAGGTAGATGAAGCTCGTTACCGCGATCATCAAGCCGTTCAAGCTCGAGGAGGTCAAGTCGGCCCTCGAGGCCCGGGGAGTGCAGGGCATGACCGTGAGCGAGGCCAGCGGATTCGGGCGCCAGGGAGGCCACACGGAGGTGTATCGAGGGGCGGAGTACACCGTCGACCTGATCCCCAAGGTCAGGATCGAGGTCCTCGTGGATGATGTCGATGTCGACGGGGTCACGGATGCCATCGTGAGCGCCGCGCGCACGGGCAAGATCGGCGACGGCAAGGTCTGGGTCGTGCCGGTCGACACGGTGGTGCGGGTGCGCACCGATGAGCGTGGTGTCGACGCACTCTGAGGCTCCCTCCCACGCCGACGCGCGCCGGGAACTCCTGGACCGCCCGGTTGCCGGGTCATGGGGGCCACGTCGACGCGCCCTCTCGGCCCTCACCGACGCGTGGTTGGAGGGGGTCTTCGCCTCGAGCGGCGCCGAGGGACTCGGGTGCGCGCTCCTCGCGGTCGGGGGGTACGGCCGCGAGGAGCTCTCCCCGGGCAGCGACCTAGACCTCCTGCTCCTGGTGCCGGAACGGTCGTCGCCCGACGATCTCGCGGCGGTGGCCGATGCTCTGTGGTACCCGGTGTGGGACTCAGGGGTGCGCCTGGACCACAGCGTGCGCACCCTCGCCGAGACCCGGCGCATGGCGGCCGACGACGTGCGGGTCATCCTCGGCCTGCTCGACATGCGCTGCGTCGCCGGAGACGGAGTTCTCGCGCAGCGGGTCCGCGAGTCGATCCTCGGCGACTGGCGCGCCCTCGCCCCGGCGCGGCTTCCCCTGCTCCACGAGGCCGTCGAGGAACGCCGGTCACGTCACGGGGACCTGGCGCACCTCATCGAGCCGGACCTCAAGGAGTCGTACGGCGGCCTGCGCGACATCACCATCCTGCGCGCCCTCGCCGCCTCCTGGGTCACCGACGTGCCGCATGAGGGCATCCCCGAGGCACGGGCCAACCTGCTCGATGCCCGTGACGCGCTGCACGAGCAGGCGCGGGCGGAGGCGCGCCGACCCAGCGACGTTCTGCGGCTTCAGGACCAGGATGAGGTCGCCGAGCGGCTGTCTCTCGATGACGCCGACGCGCTGCTGCGCCAACTGTCGGAGTGTGCCCGCACCGTGGGGTACGCGTGCGATGTCGCGTGGCACCGGATCGAACGACTGGCGCGCCGCCGGACGTCGACGCCGCTGAGGCGTCGCTGGCGCCGTGCCGGCCGCGATCGCGCTCCCCTCGCCGATGGCGCCGTGGTGAGCGAGGGCGAGGTCGTCCTCGCGCTGGACGCCCGTCCCGACCGCGACCCGGCGATGGCGCTACGGGTGGCCGCGGCCGCGGCCCAGGCCGGTCTCGCCATTGCCCCGGCGACGCTGCAGCGGCTGTCGTCGGAGACGCCGCCCCTACCCGCGCCGTGGCCGCGCGAGGCGCGCGACGCGCTCGTCTCCCTCCTGGGGTCCGGGGCGTCGCTGCCGCCAGCGTGGGAGGGCATGGACAGGGTCGGCCTCATCGGCCGGCTCATCCCCGAGTGGATGCCCGTGCGCTCGGCTCCCCAGCGCAACCCGCTCCACGTCTACCGCGTCGATCGCCACCTGGTGGAGACCGCGGCCCATGCCGGCGCCCACGTGCGCGACGTCGACCGGCCCGACCTGCTCCTCGTGGCAGCGCTCTTTCACGACATCGGCAAGGCTCGCGGCGGCGACCACACGCAGGTCGGTGTGCGGCTGATGGCTGGCATCGGACCCGCACTTGGCTTCGACGACGCTGACACCGAGGTCCTCGTCAACCTCGTCCGCCATCACCTCCTGCTTCCCGAGGCCGCCACGCGACGCGATCTGGACGACCCTGCGACGGTGGCGCAGGTAGCCGAAGCAGTGCGCGATCAGCGAACCCTGGACCTCCTCCACGCCCTGACGAAGGCGGATGCTCTTGCCACGGGACCGGCGGCCTGGAGCGAGTGGAAGGCCGGGCTCATCGATGAGCTCGTGGCGAAGACTCGCGCGACCCTTGATGGTCAGGTGATCTCCGCCGCCCCCGAGATCGCGTTGGAACACCCGGACCTCCTGTCCTCACCCGGCCTGCAGGTGCGCATCACTTCGGCTGCGGCCACCACCACCGTCCTCGTCGCGGCCGACGATCGCCCCGGCCTGCTCGGCGACATCGCGGGCGTCCTCGCACTGCATCGCCTCGAGGTGCGCGCAGCCGATACGCAGACGGTGGGGGAGCGCGCCTTGAGTTCCTGGTCGGTGCATCCGCTGTACGGGGAGCCACCTCCGGTCGAGCAGGTGAGAGGAGACCTTCAGCGGGTGTTCGACGGCACGCTTGACGTGGCGGAGCGCCTTGCGGCCCGCGCCCGCCCCGCTGAGGTCCAGGCCGTCCCGGCTCGCGTCGACTTCGTTCGCGGTGCGGCGTCGGCGGCCGACGTCCTCGAGGTGCGCGCCCACGACGCACCGGGCCTCCTGCACCGGCTCCCCCCCCCCCCCCCCCCGGCCCGGGGCCCCCTCAACCCCGCC
>JAPOJD010000077.1 GCA_029978585.1 Actinomycetota bacterium | reverse complement strand
GATCCTCGTCGTCGAACGACGCCCCGGCGAGGCACCGGCCGACGGTTCGGTGGGTGCCGGGAGCGGAGCCGACCGCCGCTCGATCCCCAACCTCGCCGAGCTCGCCGCGGCCCTCGCCGACCACGGGTAACTCCGCGTCGAGGCGATGGAGGGCCTCAGTCTCCCCGAGCAGATGCGCCTCTTCCGCTGGGCCGACGTCGTCGTCGCGCAGCATGGCGCCGCGCTCGCGAACCTCATCTGGACCCGGAAGGGCACCCGGCTCGTCGAGATCGTCACGCCCGACAAGGCGAACGTGCTCCCCGGCTACTACGCGGCGCTCGGCCTCGGCGTCGCGCACGTCACCCAGGAGGACGGCCACGCGCCGGTCGACATCGACGCGGTCGTGGCCGGGCTCACCCAGCCGGTCGACTCACCTGATCAGGTCGGTCGCATGGAGAAGCGCGGTGCGCGTACGCCGATCCCCTGGTCGGCGCGCGCGTGGAAGCGCCATGAGGAACGCGCCATCGACGAGCGCGACAGCGCGCGCTGGGCCGAGCAGCTCACCCGATGGCCCAGCCCCACCACGGCCCCCGAGCCCCCGACGCGCCGATCCTCGCCCTCGCCTCGGCCTGGCGCTCCGGCAGCACGTTGCTCCAGCGCCTGCTCATGTCCGGCGGCGACACGCTCATCTGGGGGGAGCCGTACGCGCAGCGCGACCCCATCGGGCAGCTCACCGACATGTACGTCCCGTTCCGCGACGGCTACCCGGTCCCGCAGCACTTCCTGCCCGAGCGACAGTCGAACGACGCGTTCGCGCTGTCGGAGTCGTGGGTGGCCAACCTCTACCCCGGGGTGGATGACCTGCAGCGGGCCCACCGCGCCATGCTCACCGAACTCCTCGCCGCCCCCGCGCACGCCGCCGGCTTCGACCGCTGGGGTCTCAAGGAGGTGCGGCTCGACGCGACGCAGGCGGAGTACGTCGCCGGGCTCTTCCCCGGCACCCGCATCGTCTTCCTGGTCCGCAATCCGTACGACGCATTCCGCTCCTACCGCAGCCGCGGCGGCTGGTACGAGCGCTTCCCCGACCGGCCAGTCTTCGACGCCGAGACGTTCGCCCGTCACTGGATGCGGCTGACGCGGTCCTTCCTCGACAACGCCGACCGCATGGGCGCGCTGCTCGTCTCCTTCGAGGACATGACGCGAGACCCCGCGACACTGCAGCGCATCTCTGAGCACACGGGTGTCCGGATCGATCCCGCGGTGCTCGAGATCCACGCGCGCGGCAAGGACACGGGTGAGGTCTCGCCGATTCGGCCCAAGGAGATGCGCGTCCTCGCCGAGGTGTGGGGAGAACTGCCGGCCAGCCTCGGCTACGCGACGCCCGAGGGCTGAGCCGGCCCGCCGCCTGCGTCGGTTCCTAGATCGGCACGCCCGGGCGGTCCATGCCGACGATCTGCACACCCTGGAAGAACGCGAGCAGGTCGCGGTTGCCATGGCCGCCGAGGCCGCTGCAGCGCCAGAAACTCTGCGCGGACCGCTCGCTCATGTCGAGCAGGCTGGTGCCGTTGACCTTGACCTCGCCGAAGCGCAGGGCACGGCCCACCGCCATCGCGCCCTCGATATCAGTGCCGAAGACATACGCCGCCAGGCCGTAGGGGCTGGCGTTCGCGGCGGCAATGGCCGCCGCCTCGTCGGCCATCGGGTGCACGGTGACGACAGGGCCAAACATCTCCTCGACGCACTCCGCCTCGGGTGCGCCCACGACGACGCGCGGAGCCCAGAACCACCCACCCGCGGGGACGGGCTGCGACGCGACGAGCTCCTTGCCGCCCCGCGACACCAGGCGGTCCACCTGTGCCTGCAGGTCGACGCGACGGGACTCGTGAGCGAGCGGGCCGATGTCCACCGCCTCGGTGTGCGGACCCAGGGTGAACGACGACAGCGCATCGAGCAGGGCCGCGACGAACTCGTCGTGCACATCCGCCGCCACCCACACCTTGCCGGGGCCCTCGCACCACTGCCCGTTGAGCTTCACCATGCCGGCCGCAAGGGAAGCGGCGGCCGCGGCAACGTCGGCATCCGCACGCACGAGGACCGGGTTGTTCCCGCCGAGCTCTAACTGCAGTGCCGCGAAGTTGCCCGCACCGGCGCGGGCCACCGCCCGGCCGGTCTCCACCGATCCCGTGAACGAGATCGCACGTATGCGCGCATCCTCGGTGATGGCGCGCCCCACGGCAGCGCCACCGTGCACCATCCCGAACACCCCGCGCGGCAGTCCCACCGAATCAATGGCCTCCGCGAGGTGCGTGCAGGCAAACGGCGCCCACTCCGGCGGCTTGAGGATGACGGTGTTGCCCGCGCCGAGCGCATACGCCGTCTTCTTCGCCGCCATCGCGCCCGCGGCGTTCCACGGCACGAGGATCGCGGTCGGGCCCCACGGGAAGCGCCACAACTCGACAGGCCGATCCGGCTCCCCCAACTGCTCGGGGTTGACCTGCTCGCGGATCATGGCGGCGACGTCGCGGAAATTACCCGCCAGGGAACCGCCGAACGCCGCCGCGATCGGCGCGGGCAGCCCGGCGGACGCTCCCTCGACGATGGCGACATCTCCAGCCCGCTCGTCCAGGGCGTCGGCGATGCGCTCGAGCAGCGCGGCGCGCTCCTCGACCGGCATGGCCGCCCAGTCCCCCCGAACATGCGCGGCGTCCGCTTCCGCCAGGACCCGTTCGACGACCTCCGGCGAGGAGGCGGCCTGAAGGGCGATGCGCTCGCCCGTGGATGGGTCGCACAGCCAGACACCGAGGTCACCCGCCGGGTCCACGAACTCGCCGGCGACGTAGTCGCGCTGCCGGAAGGGGGTAGACGCAGGCGATGTCACGTGCGCTCCGATCCGATATAGGCCTCGATGACCGCGGGGTTGGACGCGATCTCGTCGGGAGTCCCCTCAGCGATGATGCGCCCAGCGTCGAGCACGTAGATGCGCTGGCAGAGCCCGAGGATGAAGGAAAGGTCGTGGTCCACGACCAGGACGCCGGCACCCATGAGGTCGTGCAGCGCCCTGATCGACTCGCGCAGCGACTGCGACTCCACCTCGTTCATGCCCGCGACCGGCTCGTCCAGGAGGACGACGTTGCAGCCGACGGCGGCCGCGCGGGCGATCTCCAGGCGGCGCTGCTCGCCGTACGCCAGTGTGCCCGCGCTGCGATAGGCCAGCGGGAGCAGGTCGAAGTGGTCGAGTAGTTGCGGCACGGTGAAGCGCGGAGGCTGCGTCCCGAGGGCCCGCGAGGAGCGGTGCCGGGCAACATGCGCGGTCACCTCGACGTTCTCCGCCACCGTGAGCTCGTTGAAGAGGCGAATGTTCTGGAATGTGCGCGCGACACCGCGACGCGCCACCAGGTGCAGTTGTCGCGGCAGCGCACGGTCCCCGATGAGGATCGTGCCCGTGTCGGGAGGGAGGATCCCGGACAGCAGGTTCATTACCGTCGTCTTGCCGGCGCCGTTCGGGCCGATCAGGCCGACGATCTCCCCGGATCCCACGGTGAGCGTGACCCCATCGACCGCCTTGACGCCGCTGAAGTTCTTGCGCAGGTCGTCGGCCTTCAGCGGGAGCGGGGTGAAATCGGCATCGCGGTCGTCGGGGATCGGCGCGCTCTCGGGAACCTTCCGTCGCCGGAAGAGGTCGTCGATCTCCCAGTTGCCGGTGATTCCGGATGGGCGCCACACCATGAAGACGATGATGATGATGCCGAGGAAGAGCCCGTTGACGCCGGGAAGCAACGGCAACGAGGCAAAGCCGAGGTTGGGGCCGTCGCCGATCCACCGGAAGATCTCATCGCCCACGGTGATGACGAGGACGCCGAGCACGGCGCCCGTGACGCTCTTCTTCCCGCCGAGCACGAGCATCGCGACCGTGATGAACGTGAGGTTGAGGTAGAAGTCGTTCGGATTCACCGCGCCGAGGAGGAGGGCGAGGAGAATACCCGCGGCACCGGCGGCCACTGCGCTCATGGTGAAGGCACCCAGCCGCAGCCCGGGGACGTTGACGCCCATGGCGGACGCGGCCAGTTCGTCCTCACGTGATGCCTGTAGTTGGAGTCCGGTCGCGGAGGACTTGTAAGCCGAGGCGACGATGAGGACGACGAACATGATCGCGATGACGACCCACGGGGACTTGCTCTGGGGGATCCCGTAGAACGCCTCGGCGCCGCCGGTCAGCGCGGTCCAGTTGTTGAGGACGTTGTAGACGACGATGAGGAATGCCAGGGTCACGATGGAGGCGCTGACACCGCTCAGGCGCATGACGACGACGCCCACGAATGCGCCCACGATCGCCACGAGTATCAGCGAGACGACCGCGGCGAGCGGCACGGTGAGCTCCACGCCGGAGAGGCCGAAGGGGGCATCGGGAATGCGGGCCCGCTTCACCATCGGTGGGGAGGTGAGGATCGCCATGCTGTACGCCCCGACGGCCGCGAAGCCGACGTGTCCGAAGCTCACGACCCCGCTGTTGCCGACGAAGATCTGGATGCCGACCACCAGCACGATGTTGATGAGCGCGACGGTGGCGAGCCGCTGGCCGCCTGCACCGCGCAGGGCTCCCCAGCCGAGCGCGAGGATGACGACGGGGATGGCGAGGAGGAGGGCGCGGATGACACCGACCTTGAGCGCCTGCCATCCGGTGTGGCTGCTCATGTGCGCAGCCTCTGCTTGACGCCGAGGATGCCCTCGGGGCGCGAGATGATGATGATGACCACCACCGCGAAGAGAACGCCGTCGGCCAGACCGGTGACGCTGCTCGGCAGGCCAGCCCGAAGCGCCACCTCGGCGAAGCCGAGGATGAAGCCACCGAGGACCGCACCGCTGAGGCTGCCGATGCCGCCGATGACGATGGCCACGAATGCCTTGAGCACCGGACCGAGGCCCATGGTCGGCTCGACCACCCCGCCGGTGCGGGTGAGGATGAGGATCGCCGCGACCCCGGCCAGCAGGCCGGAGAGGGCGAAGGCGGCCGACACGACCCGGTTGGCCCGCACTCCGAGGAGCCGCGCGGCACCGAAGTCCTCCGCGGCCGCTCGCATGGACAGGCCGATCCGGGTCTTCTTGAGCATGACGGTCATGAGCACGAGGGCGACGACCGTCACGGTGATGGTGAGGATCTGGTACGCCGGGATGATGATCCCGCCGAGCGTGACCGACGTCGCAGTCCAGTCCGGTTGGGGCACGGCACGTGGGCGGGCCGACACGGTCATCGTGAAGATCGACTGGATTGCGATGGCGACGCCGAACGACGTGATGATCATCGTGGTGGGGTCGGCGTTGCGCACCGGCTTGAAGGCGATCTGCTCCATGAGTACGGATCCCACGACCGCGGCGAGCACTCCGGCGATGATCTGCAGCGTCCAAGGCAGTCCCATGTAGGACGTGAGCAGCATCGTGTACGCCGCGATGGTGATGAGCTCGCCGTACGCGAAGTTCACCAGCCCGAAGATGGAGAAGACGATCGCGAGGCCCAGGGCCAGCAGGGCATAGGTGCTGCCGAGGCTGAGGCCGTTGACGATCTGCTGGATCAACTCGGTCATGATCCGGCCCCCAGGTAGGAGGAGATGAGGCCCTCGGCGTCGCCGAGTTCCTCCGCGGTGCCCTGGCCCACGATGACGCCGGTGCGCATCACGTACGCGCGGTCGGCGATCTCCAGGGCCCGGACGGCGTTCTGCTCGACCATGAGCACGGTGATGCCCTCCGCTCGCAGTTCCTCGACGATGCCGAACACCTGGTCCACGACCTTGGGTGCCAGGCCCAGCGTCGGCTCGTCGAGGAGGAGGAGCCGAGGCGCGCACATGAGCGATCGGGCGATGGCCAGCTGCTGCGCCTCGCCGCCCGACAGGGTGCCGGCCGCCAGCCCCGCGCGCTCACCCAGGATCGGAAAGCGCTCGAGAAGACGATCCAGGTCGGCGAGCATTGCCTTGCGGTCCTTGCGGATCGCGCCGGCAAGCAGGAGGTTCTCCCGCACGGTGAGACCGGTGAGGATGCGCCGGCCCTCAGGCGTGAGCACGAGCCCCAGTCGGACCACGTCCTCCGGCTTCATGCCCTGGACCTCGCGGCCCTCGAAGACGATGCGGCCCGAGGCCGGCTTGACCAGGCCGACGCACGCGTTCAGCGTCGAGGACTTGCCGGCCCCGTTGGGGCCCAGGAGGGCGACGAGCTCGCCCTCCTGGACCTCCAGCGAGATTCCCTGGACCGCCTGGATGCCGCCGTAGCGGACGACCAGCGAGTCGATCTGGAGCATCTACGGCTGCGGGATGTTCGACGGAACGAAGGCGTCCTTGAACACGAACTCCCCGCCCTCGATGCCGCCGATGGTCACGGTCTTCCCCGGCACGCCGGTGGTGCCGGCGTACGAGATGGTGCCCGTGACGGTCTCGACGTTCTCGAGGTTCGGCAGCGCCGCGGCGATCGCGGCGGGGTCGACCGAGCCGGCCGCCTTGACCGCGGCCTCGATGACCTGGATGGTCGAGCAGCCGAGCGCCGACAGCGCCGGGGCCTCCGGCGGTGCGCCGTTGGCCTTCTCCACACCCGCGACGTACTCAGCGAAGGGCGAGCCCTCCTGGTTCCAGCCATGGGTCGTAAAGCGTGCGCCCTCGACCGCATCGGCGCCCGCATCGAGCAGGGCCACGGTGTCGAAGCCGTCCGCGCCGATGATCCGTGACTTCACGCCCGCGGCACGCAGCGCGCGGATGAAGCTCGAGGTGTCCGGCGGGAACATGGCCGTGTAGATCACGTCGGGCTGCTCCGGCAGGTTCGCGATCTCGGTCACCTGGGCGCTGAAGTCGGTCTGGCCGAGGTTGAACGTGACGTCGCCGAGGTTCTTGCCGCCCCCGGCTTCGAATACCTGGACGAACCACTTGGGCGTGTTCGACGTGTAGGTGAGGTCGGGCGAGGAGACGGTGAACGACGTCTTCGCGCCCTCCTTGAGGGCGAACTCCGCCGCGGCCGCCGCCTGGACGTTGTCGCCGAAGGCCGCGAGATAGACGGGCGCGCCGCCGACCACGGTGTACTCCGGCTGTGTTGCCACCGCCGACATGACCGGGATGCCGGCCGCCGCGGCTGCCTGGACGACGCCCACCGCCATGCCGGGGAACGCCGGGCCGACGAGCACGTCGACACCGGAGTCGATGAGCTCCTGGGCGACGGTGCCACCGAGGGCGGTGTCGCTCTTCATGTCCTTCGCGATCAGTTCCACGGGATGCCCGTCGATGCCGCCGGCGGCATTCGCCTGATCGACGCAGTACGTCATCCCCTCGAGGGCAGCAACGTCGCCGACAGCGGCGTCACCGGTGAGGCCGCCGGCGAAGCCGATGACCAGGGGCTCGCCCGAGCCGCCCCCCGAAGCGGAGCCGCTGGCACTCCCACTCGCGCTGCTCCCGGAGTCCGAGGACCCACCGCACGCGGCGACCAGGAGGACCGGGGCGATGAGCCCGGCCA
This sequence comes from Actinomycetota bacterium, assembly GCA_029978585.1. Lineage (GTDB taxonomy): Bacteria > Actinomycetota > Actinomycetes > S36-B12 > S36-B12 > Mxb001. The sequence continues at coordinate 2,183 of JAPOJD010000077.1, read as the reverse complement.
GATATCGGATGTTCTTATTCATCACTGCCTTCCTGTTGTCAACTCAGATCGATTCGTGCCTATGCGAGTCGATTCAGATCGACTCGTTCCTACGCGAGTCGACTCAGATCGACTCGTAGTACCTGTCATGCTCCCAATCCGTCACGGCATTCATGAACGCCGTCCATTCCCATCGTGCGGTGAGGCCATACTGTTCCACGACCTCCTCGCCGAACATCTGCCTCATCGTGTCGCTGGAGATGAAGCGCTCCGCCGCCTCGCCCAGGTGGGCGGGGAATGCCCGGACCCGCTCCTGGTAGGCGTCGCCGGACGCGGGGGCACCCGGATCGGTCTTTGTGTCAACCCCGGTGCCGATAGAGGCGATGAGGCCAGCCACGACGAGGTAGGGGTTGACGTCGGCTCCCGGCACGCGCCACTCCAGGCGCAGGGAGGAGGGCGACGTCCCGAGAACACGGCAGGACACCGTGCGGTTGTCGAACCCCCAGGTCGCGCCACTGCCCGCGAAATCATCGCTGTTGGTGCGGCGGTAGGAGTTGATGGTGGGGGCGTACCAGGCCATGAGGTCGCCGGCATTGGCGAGGATCCCACCGATTCCGTGGCGCATCACGTCGCTGATGTGATGGCCGTCCGCCTCATCCCACATGGGGTTGCTGCCGTCCGCATCGAGCGACAGGTGCACGTGACACGACGATCCCACGAGGCCAGCGTTGGGCTTCGGCATGAACGTCACGGAGTAGCCCGCGCGGGTGGCCATGTCCTTCAGCGCCAGCTTGTAGATCACGTGCCGGTCGCACATGTCCAGCGCGTCCCCATACGTGAGGTTGATCTCCCACTGGCCCAGGCCCCACTCGCCCTGGCTGAGGTCGACGTCCATCCCGCTCTCGTCGAGCTTGCGGCGGACATCCTGGAAGAACGGCTCCCAGGCGTTGACCTGCTGCACCGTGTAGTCGGAGTGGATGAGCGTGGAGGGAGTGCGGTTGTGGAAGCCGCGCTGACGGAGGTCGTCGTACGTCTCCCGGTACATGTGGAACTCCAGCTCGGTCCCGACGTTCGCGGAGTACCCCTGCTCGGCGAGCCGCTCGATCTGCCGGCGCAGGATGGTGCGCGGCGCGATCTCGATCAGCTCGCGAGTGTGCTCGTCGACGATGTCAGCCATGACGATCGCCGTGCGGTCCAGCCACGCGGCGCGCCGGATCGTGTCGAGGTCGGGCACCAGCATGAAGTCGTGCCAGCCGTTATGGAAGCCGGCGAACGGCACCTCGAGGCCGATGTCCTGGGGCAGGTCCCAGCCGAACACGCAGTTGGACATGGGGACGCCGGCCTCGATGAAGTTGCCGAACTTGCGCAGGGACATGCGCTTGCCGAGCAGGCGACCCGACATGTCCGGAGCGGCAACGATGACGGTGTCGATGTCGCTGGCCTGGAGTTCGTCCAGGGTCATGGTGCCCTTGCTCGCCGGGCCGGTCATCGGGTGAGCCACCCTCCGTCAATGGGCAGCTGCACGCCGTCGATGTACGACGCCTTATCGGAGAGCAGGAAACTCACCGCCTGGGCGATGTCCTCCGGCTCCCCGACGCGCGGCACGAGGAGCCGGTGCTTCATGAACTCCATCGCTTCCGGGGTGTCGATGCTGCCGCCCGTGAAGTGGGTGTTGATGCCGCCGGGGGCGACCGCGTTGACGCGGATGCCCTTGCTGGCGAGCTCCACGGCGAGGGCCTTGGTGAGCATCGTGACTCCGCCCTTGGAGGCGTTGTAGTGCGGCTGGCAGTTGCCGGACGATGACACGACGACCTCGGACTCGACGGTGGCCAGATTGACCATGGCGCCACCCGAGGGCATGACCCGGGCCGCGATCTGGGCGGTGATGAACTGGCCCTTGAGGTTGACATCGACCACGAGATCCCACTCCTCGTCGGTGAGGTCCTCAAGGCAGGTCATCGTGACGAGTCCGGCATTGTTCACCAGCAGGTCCAGGCAACCGAGCTCCGCGACGGTGCGATCGACCGCCGCCTGGATCTGCTCGCGCGAGCGGACGTCCGCCGCGCACGCGATTGCCGTGCCGCCGGCCGCCGCGACCATGGCGACGGTCTCCTCGGCCCCCTCGAGCCGCACGTCGACGCACGACACGCTCGCGCCGTCGGCGGCGAGTTGTAGGGCAATGCCCCGGCCGATGCCGGAGCCGG
>JAPOJD010000089.1 GCA_029978585.1 Actinomycetota bacterium | reverse complement strand
TGATCAAGACCGTGCCCGAGTCCCAGATCGTGGAGACGTTGATCGAAGAAGCCATGCGCCTGGCCGAACAGATGGAAGGGGAAAGCGGCCCTGTTGTCGTGGAAACCGTCTAGATTCATCAGGTGACCACCTTCGCTGACGGGGAGAAGTCGCTCGTCGGTTACGTCCGACAACTCACCTCCGCCGACCTTGGATCGCTGGAGTCGCTCAACCTGCGTCAGCGACGGCTCGAGATTGTGTCGTGCCCGTCTTGCGGGCGGGCCCAGGTCGACGTCTACACCCTTGCCGAGCAGGTCACCGCGGGATTGGAGGGCCTGGAGGTCCCGCTGCGCGTCGCGGTCATGGGCTGCGTCGTCAACGGGCCCGGCGAGGCCCGGGAGGCCGATCTCGGTGTTGCCTCCGGCAACGGCAAGGGGCAGATCTTCGTGCGCGGCCAGGTGATCAAGACCGTTCCGGAGTCGCAGATCGTCGAGACGCTCATCGAAGAGGCGCTGCGGCTGGCCGAGGAGATGGGCGAGGACGCTGGCGCGGACGCGGAGTCGGCGGCCGGTGGCCCGGTCGTGACCGTCGGCTGAGTCCATGACCCCCGGCCTCCGGGCGCTCACCGCGGCCGATATTCCCGCGCTGCTCGCGCTCACCGAGCCGGACCCGGTGCGCCACTGCTTCGTGGAGTCGCGCGTGGGATCGGGGTCGCTGGGGGGGACCGACGTGTGGGGCTACTTCTCGGACTCCGGACGCCTCGACTCGGCCGTCCTCATCGGGGCGAACGTCGTGCCGATCGAGAGTCACCCTGAGTCGCGGGCTGCATTCGCCGACCGGTTGCGGAGAACCGGGCGGCGCGGATCCTCACTGGTGGGCCCGGCCGATGAGGTGCTGGATCTGTGGCGCCAGCTGGCGCCATCCTGGGGAACCGCGCGGGAGGTGCGCGACCGACAGCCGCTGCTCGCGATGGCTGCCGACTCGCCGGTTGCCGCGGACCCCGATGTGCGCGCGGTGCGTTCTGATGAGATCGACATCCTGGTGCCCGCATGCATCGCGATGTTCACCGAGGAGGTAGGGGTTTCGCCGGTATCCGGGGGAAGCGGGGCCGCGTACCGGGCCAGGATCGCGGAGATCATCCGCGAGGGCCGCGCCTTCGCCCGTATCGAGGACGGCGAGGTCATCTTCAAGGCCGAGGTGGGAGCGGTCAGTCCACGTGCGTGCCAAGTGCAGGGAGTCTGGGTCAATCCGCGACTGCGCGGACGCGGGCTCGCCGCCCCCGGGATGGCGGCTGTCGTCACCCTTGCGCGCCGCACATGCGCACCGCACGTGAGCCTCTATGTCAACGACTTCAACACCCCCGCGCGCAAGGCGTACGCGAAGGTCGGGTTCGCCGAGGTCGGGAGTTTCGCGACGGTTCTCTTCTGACCGCTTGCCGCTCCGGCAGGTGTCCGGTCGGCACCCTTGTATCCTCGGACTCCGCCGACCGGGAGGGTCACCGTGATCCTGAGGATGTCCACGCTGTTCCTGCGCACGCTGCGCGAGGATCCGGCAGACGCGGAGGTTCCCAGTCACCGGCTGCTGGTCCGGGCCGGATACGTGCGCCGAGTCGCGCCCGGGATCTTCTCGTGGCTCCCGCTCGGCTACCTCACCTACCGCAACGTCGAGGCCATCGTCCGCGCGGAGATGGATGCGGCGGGCTTCCAGGAGGTGCACTTCCCGGCGATCCTGCCGCGTGAGCCGTATGAGCGGACGAATCGCTGGGACGACTACGGCGACACGCTGTTCAGGCTGCAGGACCGCAAAGGCGCCGACATGCTCCTGGGTCCGACGCACGAGGAGATGTTCACCCTGATGGTCAAGGGGGAGTACTCGTCGTACAAGGACCTCCCGCTGTGCATCTACCAGATCCAGACGAAGTACCGCGACGAGGCGCGCCCCCGGGCGGGGATCCTGCGGGGACGCGAGTTCGTGATGAAGGACTCGTATTCCTTCGACGTCGACGATGCGGGCCTGGAGCGCTCGTACCTGCGGCATCGCGACGCCTATATCGCCACGTTCGACCGGCTCGAACTCGACTATGTCATCGTCTCCGCCCAATCGGGAGCCATGGGCGGGTCCCAGAGCGAGGAGTTCCTCGCGCCCACGGAGTCGGGTGAGGACACCTTCGTCCGCTGCACGTCCTGCGACTACGCCGCGAATGTCGAGGCGATGGTGACGCCGGCCCAGCCCGTGCTGCCGGTGGACGCGCTGCCCCCGGCCGTGGTCCACGACACGCCGGACACCCCCACGATCGCGACCCTCGTCGACGTGTCGAACGCCCGGCCCGAGACGCGCAGGACCGACAGGCCGTGGACGGCAGCCGACACGCTCAAGAACGTGGTGCTCATGGCGGCCTACCCGGACGGTCGCGAGGAGCCCGTCGCGATCGGGGTCCCCGGGGATCGCGAGGTGGATCTCAAGCGCGTGGAGGCGGCGCTCCATCCAGCGGTGCTCCGCCCCTTCGAGGAGGCGGACTTTCCCCGCTACCCGGCCCTCGTCAAGGGCTACATCGGCCCCGGCGCGCTGGGAGGGGAGGGCAACATCCGGTTCCTCGTCGACCCCCGCGTCTCGATCGGAACCGCCTGGGTGACCGGCGCCAACGAGCCAGGCAGGCATGTCTACGGGCTGGTGAGGGGCCGGGACTTCGATGTCGACGGCGAGATCGAGGCGGTGGAGATCGTCGAGGGGGACCCCTGCCCCCGCTGCGGCGGAGCGGTGGAGATCGCCCGTGGAATCGAGATCGGTCACATCTTCCAACTCGGCCGCAAGTACGCCGAAGCGCTCGGGCTGACCGTCCTCGACGAGAACGGCAAGCAGGTCACGGTGACGATGGGCTCCTACGGCATCGGGGTCTCGCGGGCGGTTGCCGCTGTGGCCGAGCAGCACCACGACGGCAAGGGACTGGTCTGGCCCCGCGAGGTCTCTCCCGTGGACGTGCACATCGTGGCGACCGGCAAGGAGGATGCCCCCTTCGACGTCGCCGAGTCGCTCGCCGAGGAACTCGACGGCGCGGGGGTGCGCGTCCTGCTCGACGACCGCCGTGGGGTATCGCCCGGCGTGAAATTCAACGATGCCGAGTTGATCGGAGTGCCCACGATCGTCGTGATCGGCAAGCGACTGGTCGATGGCCTCGTGGAGCTGCGCGATCGCGCCAGCGGCGACTCCGCAGACGTCCCCGTCGGTGACATTTCCGCACGCCTGCGCGAGATCTGCGCGCGCTGACGGCCGTGGCGGTCCGGGCGGTCGTCTTCGACTGGGGGGGCACCCTCACGCCCTGGCATGACATCGACCTCGTGGAGATGTGGGGCGCGTACGCGGCGGCGTACGAGCCCGCGGTGGATCCCGTGCCCTTGGCGCGTCGGCTGGCCGAGGAGGAGGCCGCCCGCTGGCGGCTGCAGCAGGCGAGCCTGGGGGCGGATGGGACCGGTGCCCTGGACCACCTCTTCGCCACCGTGGGCATCGACGTGTCGACCCCGCGCCACGGCAGGGCGCTCGCCGCCTACCTGGCTCACTGGGACCCGCACACCCTGGCCGACCCCGACGCCCTCGCGCTGCTCGCCGCTCTGCGCGGGCAGGGCATCCGCATCGGCGTGCTGTCCAACACGATGTGGCCGCGCTGGCATCACGAGGCGGTGTTCTCCCGGGACGGCCTGCTCCCTCTCATCGACGCGGCGATCTACTCAAGCGAACTGCCCGTGGCCAAGCCCCATGCGGACGCATTCCACGCCGTTCTCTTCGCGCTGGGGGAGTCCCCTGAGTTCACGGTGTTCGTGGGGGATCGCCCGTGGGATGACATTCATGGCGCTCAGTCGGTGGGGATGCGGGCCATCCTTTTGCCGCACTCCCGGCTTGGCGACCAGGCTGTCGCTGTCGCGGTGAGCCCTGATGCGGTCGTGCAGCGCCTCGGGGAGGTTCTCCGCGTCGTCGAGGCGTGGAACACGGACGGCGGATGACCCCGGACTGGTACGTCATCGTCGCCCTGTGCCTCGTGGCGGCGGCCGCCGGATGGGTCGATGCCGTGAGTGGCGGCGGGGGACTGCTGCAACTTCCGGCCCTGCTCATCGCCCTTCCTGGACAGCCGCCCTCGGTGGCGCTGGGCACGAACAAGATGTCCTCGATTCTCGGCACCTCGGCGGCCGCCATCACCTACGGGCGCGTGGAGCGGCCCCGGCTGGGGACGGCACTGCCGATGGCGCTGGCCGCCTTCGCGGGGGCGGCGGCGGGGTCGGCCTTGGCGGTGCACCTGCCCCCCAATGTCTTCCGCCCGGTCATCCTCATCGCCCTCATCACGGTGTGGTGCTTCATCGCCTTTCGCCGCGACCTAGGTCTGGTCGAACGCGAGACGTCACGCCGGAGGCACCTCGTCACGGCGATCGTGGGAGGGCTGGGCATCGGCTTCTACGACGGCGCCATCGGCCCGGGGACCGGCTCGTTCCTCGTGATCCTGCTCGTCGCGGCGCTTGGGTACACGTTCCTGCAGGCATCGGCCACCGCGAAGATCGTCAATGTCGGGACCAACCTCGCTTCGCTCATCGTCTTCGGCCTCGCCGGCTCGGTCCTGTGGGTCCTCGGACTCCTCATGGGCGTGTGCAATGTCGCCGGGGCCATCGTCGGTGCGCGCATGGCGATGGCGCGCGGCAGCGGATTCGTGCGCGTCGTGCTCCTCGTGGTGACGGCCGCGCTCATCGTCGTGCTCGCCGTCCAGATGGTGCGCGGCAGCTAGGTGCGCGGTAGCTAGCGGCCGGGAAAAGCCTGGGGCGGCGCTCCCCACGCCACCGACCGCACGGCGCACTCGCGCGCCGACAGGACCGCCTCGGTGCGGTCCGCGCCGCTCGTCTCGGCAGCAAGGTCGGCGTACGTCGCGCAGAGCCGGCTCTCCACCTGCGCGAGAAGGAGCCGAGCCTGCTCCGGTCCCTCGACCGGAGGTACGTCGTAGCCGGCCGGGGCCCCGGGTTCCATGCCATCCGGGGTCAGTTCGCGCAGCGCCAGCACGCGCAGCCGATGGGCGGCAAGTGCGCCCAGGGCGAGGCCGCGCTGGGTCTCGTCCAGGTGCGGCCCGGCGAGTCCGTATGCATACACGGCGGCCTGCTCACCCTCGATGGCCGCGGCCAGTCCTGACGTCATGCCGTGCCCCTGAGGGACTCGGCATGGCTCGCCTCGGAGGAGGCGATGAGGGCGAGGAGCCGGACCAGGTCCGGGTCGCGCGCGGCCCCGCAGGCATCCGTACGCGCACCGGCGGCCTGCTGCTCCGACTCGATGAGCCGGGCCCGCACATCGCCTCCGGGTGCCGGAGCGGTCGAGGACGATCCGGTAGCGGACGTCGGTGCTCCCGCCGGGGGCTCCGCCGAGCCGAGGGCCGCCGCGTGCTCGCGGTGCTGATCGCGCATCAGCGCGAGGAGCGACGGATCCAGCGTCCCCGGCGTGGCGAGAGCAGAGTCGTAGAGGGCTACGAGCGCCCACTCCTGGGCGGCAACATCCCCACGCAGGCCCAGGTCGGGATCCGGCGGGCTCTCACTCGGGGTCGACTGCTCCGGTGCCGGGGGAGCGTCTGCGGAGGGTGAGCACGCGGCGACGGCAAGGGCGACGCCCGCGGAGAGGACCGCCCGCCGGGACAAGGGGTGCATGCTCACGCCACTCCCGCTGCCCTGGGTCTGCGGGCTCCCGGCCCGCACCGACGTCCGACCTGACAGGGTCAGCATGCCACGGGTCCCCGGTACCCTCGTGATGTCACACGGCATGTCGGTCCCCTCCCGGGGCCGCCACAGCGGAGAGGAGTGCCATGCGCGGGCAGGACGGCGTGCGTGCGCTCCTGACTCCGGTCGTGGAGGAGGCCGGCCTCGATCTGGAGGACGTCAGTGTCAGCGCCGCCGGCAAGCGGCGCCGCGTGTGCGTCGTCGTCGATGGCGACGGAGGCGTCGACCTCGATGCGATCGCCCGCGTGAGCCACGACGTCTCCCAGGCCCTCGACGCCAGCGATGCCCTCGGCGATGCGCCGTACGTACTCGAGGTGACGTCCCCGGGCGTGGATCGCCCGCTGACCCTCCCGAGGCATTGGCGCCGCGCGGTGGGGCGCCTGGTGACCTGTGCCCTCGCTGATGGCACGACCCTGAGCGGTCGCGTGACGGCCGCGGACGACGTCGAGGCAGTGCTCGACGTCGATGGGACAGCGGTCGCCGTGCCGTTCAGCGACGTGACGCGTGCCCAGGTCGACATCGAATGGAGCCGTCCGGATGTCGCAGCGGAGTAGGCGCCCAGAGGGCGCGGAGTAGGGCAGGCCATGGACATCGACGTCAATGCGCTCAAGGCCCTCGTGCGCGAGAAGGAACTCTCCTGGGACCTCGTCATCGACTCCATCGAGCAGGCCCTCCTCGTGGCCTACCAGAAGACCGAGGGCGCCGCGGCCGAAGCCAGGGTCGAGGTGGATCGCAAGACCGGCCATGTGACCGTGTGGGCGCGCGAGGCACCCGCGGAGGCGCTCGCGGAAGACCAGGTCGCCGGGGCCCCCGCGCCCGAATTGCGCGAGTACGACGACACCCCCACCGGATTCGGTCGCGTGGCCGCGACCACCGCGCGCCAGGTGCTTCTCCAGAGGCTGCGAGAGGCGGAGGAGGACCGCACGTTCGGGGAGTTCAGCGGGACGGAGGGCGACCTCGTGTCGGGGGTTGTCCAGCAGGGATCCGATCCCCGCGTGGTGCGCGTCGATCTCGGAAAGGTCGAGGCCATCCTGCCCCCGTCCGAGCAGGTGCCGGGGGAGTCCTACCCGCACGGCTCGCGCATCAAGTGCGTGGTGACGAGCGTGCGCAAGGGACCGCGGGGACCGCAGGTGACCGTGTCGCGCTCGCATCCGGGACTCGTGCGCGGGCTGTTCGCCCTGGAGGTCCCCGAGATCGCTGACGGCACCGTCGAGATCGCTGGGCTGGCGCGGGAGGCCGGCCATCGGACCAAGATCGCCGTGCGGTCGACCGCCCCCGGTGTCAATGCCAAGGGCGCCTGCATCGGGCCCATGGGCCAGCGGGTCCGCCAGGTCATGAGCGAACTGGGCGGGGAGAAGATCGACATCGTGGACTTCAGCGACGACCCGGCGGAGCTCATCGGGCATGCGCTGTCCCCGGCCCGAGTGAGCCGCGTCGAGATCGTCGATCCCGAGGCCCGGGCCGCCCGCGTCACCGTCCCCGACTACCAGCTGTCCCTGGCCATCGGCCGTGAGGGGCAGAACGCCCGCCTGGCCGCCCGCCTCACCGGATGGCGCATCGACATCCGTTCCGACGCCGCCTCGGCCCCCGGCGAGCCCCCTGCCGCCGAGGGATAGCCGCCCGCCAGCCGCGAGAACGGGCGCGATAACGCGGCCCGACGGCGGCTAGCCAGAGGTCCCCGGGGGCGGGTGCGGACGCCCGCAGGCCGCCCCGCGGTCCTCGGGGGCCTGCCCGAGCCGTTACACTCCTGGGGTCTGAGAGGGACGTCCCGGGACCGATGAGAACCGCCCGCGCACGATGCGTGCGCACCTGCATCGGCTGCCGGGAGCGGACCGCTCCGGCAGGCCTCCTGAGAGTTGTCCTCAGGGGCGGAGACGCCGTCCCCGACCCCAGCGGATCGCTCGCCGGGCGGGGTGCATGGGTGCATCCCGCCTGCATCGAGGTCGCTGAACGCCGCAGGGCGTTCGCCCGCGCGCTGCGGGCTGCTGCTCCGCCGGGGATCTCGGCGGTGCGGGAGTTCGCGGCAAGCAGGGTCGCCATCGGGCCGGCCTAGCCGTCCCGCTTGACGATCTCGTTCGAGTCCGTCGCATTCCGCGGTCCGGGTCGCCAGACAGGCGCCCCAGAAGGGCAGTCGAGGATGAGCCACCGATGAGCACCCAGCCATGAGCAGGGTCCGCCACCACTGACGGTCCGGACGCGCGCCACGTGAGCGCGCCCCCGGACCAAAGACAGGAGAGTCGTGTCGAAAGTCCGGGTCTATGAGCTCGCCAAGGAGCTCGGAGTCGAGAGCAAAGTCGTGCTCGCCAAACTGGCGGAGCTCGGCGAGTTCGTGCGCTCGGCATCATCCACGATCGAGGCGCCCGTCGTGCGCAAGCTCAAGGACGCCATGCCGGCCGCGGAGGCCGCGCCGGCGAAGCCCAAGCGTGCCCGCAAGGCAGCCGAGCCAGCCCCCGCGGCGGCGTCCGCCGAGGGCACGACGCTGGTCGCAGAGGCGCCGGCCGAGGCGCTCGGAGTCGCCGAACCAGCGACCGAGGTCGCCCCGGGAGACGGCGGAGCCGGCCTGAAGGCGGCGCCCAGTGCTGAGCCGCTGGCTCCCCCCGTCCCAGCGCCCGCCCCCGAGTCAGAGGGGCCGGGAGCCGGAGAGGTGGCCGCGCGCGCCCCCGAGGCACCGGCCCCCGGTCCGCGCCCCGCGCCCCGCCCCGCGGCGCCGCGCCCGGGCAACAACCCCTTCACCGGCAATGTCGCGGCACGCCCGGCCGCCCCGCGCCCGGGCAACAATCCCTTCGGGGGAACGACCGGCATGGGTCGGGCCGCGCCACCCGGTGGACCGCGACCCACTCCGGGGATGATGCCGCGTGGCGGCGTCCCCGGCGCACCGCGCCCGCCCGCCGGGAGAGCAGCCCCCGGAACGCGGCCCTCGGGTCCGGGCCGTCCCGGGGCCCCCGCGCGTCCTGCCGGCCGCGGCGGC
>JAPOJD010000020.1 GCA_029978585.1 Actinomycetota bacterium | reverse complement strand
CGCGATGCGGACGCCGACCACTGCGATGCGGAGCAATCGGGGGGCTAGGGGCACCGGCCTGCGACCTCCGTCGTACCGTGAGGACGACATCGTCGACCACAAGACGACGACCAGCGGCGGGGACGACCCGACGTGACGAAGGGGGCCACGACATTGCGCACGAAGCCCATCGAGGCAGTTCCCTCGGCCCGGCTGTCCCTGGGCCGATTCCCCCTGGGCCGATTCCCCCTGAGACGGGGCGGTACCGCCCTCGCGGCGGCCGCACTCGTGCTGTCACTGGGCGCCTGCGGGGGCGGGGAGGAGTCAGCACCCACCACCGCTGCCGCCAGCACGGCCACCCCGAGTCCCTCACCGACCACCTCTTCTCCCCGCCCCACGCCCACGCCCCGGGAGCCGAGCCCCGAGCCCACGGAAGAACCCACCGAGGAACCCACCGAGGAGCCGACGGAGGAGCCGACCGAGGAACCCACCGAGGAACCCACTGTGGATCCGGATGTCATCCCCGACTGCGCCCTGGCCAGCGATGCGATGGCAGCGTGGCCCCTGCTCGTGCAGGGGCTCACGTCAGCGATGGCCGACGAGGACTATCCGGGCGTTGTCGATGCCGCAGATGCCCTCCTTGCCAACGCCGCGGACCTGCGCAGTGCCCTCCCGGGCCTCCCGCCCGACGGGACGGCGTTCATCGACATCACCGAGGGAGCTGTCTCCGTGCTGAGGGCGGCCGCCGCCGAGGGGACCTTCGAGGTCGACGGGATCGGCGACGTCCGCGCGGCGCTGGACGAGGCGCTGGCCGATGGGGACTACGTGAACGGCGCTGCTGCCGTCGAGGCCTACGTCGCCGAGGCCTGTGGCTGATCTGACCGGGGCCTCAGAGGCCTCCGTTTGACGGTGTCCAAGGTTTGAAGAAGGATGCGGTCATGGCCGCTGATCCAGCCACCCTGCTCCGGGAGAGGGGGGTGCGCGTCACCGCGCAGCGTCTGGCGGTGCTCAGGGCCGTGGAGGCACGCCCCCACATCTGCGCCGACGACATCGCCGGTGAGGTACGCAGCGAGATCGGCGCGATCTCGCGCCAGTCCGTGTACGACGCGCTCGCCGCTCTCGAGGAGGCCGGGCTCGTACGACGCATCCAGCCCGCTGGCTCACCGGCCCGTTTCGAGACCCGCGTCCGGGACAATCATCACCACCTGATCTGCCGCTCCTGCGGCAGCGTCGTGGACGTCGACTGCACCGTGGGGCTCGCGCCCTGCCTCACCGCGTCCGACGATGCCGGCTATCAGATCGACGAGGCCGAGGTGGCGTTCTGGGGCAGGTGCCCCGAGTGCCTCGACGCCTCCGCATCCGTCGCAACGAACGCGCCAGATTCCCGCACATAGTCATCAGGTCCATCCGCAGCACACAGGTCCATCCGCAGCACACAGGTTCATCCGTAGCGCACAGAGGAGAAGAGCATGTCGGACGACAGCAAGTGCCCGTTCACCGGCGGACACGCGAAGGATCCCGCCGAAGGCACCACCAATAGGGACTGGTGGCCCAACCGGCTCGACTTGAAGGCACTCCAGCAGAACCCCCCGGCCGCCGACCCCATGGGGCCGGACTTCGACTACGCGACGGAATTCGAGAGCCTGGACCTCAACGCCCTCAAGTCCGACCTCCGGGCCCTCATGACGGACTCGCAGGAGTGGTGGCCCGCGGACTACGGTCACTACGGGCCCTTCTTCATTCGGATGGCCTGGCACAGCGCCGGCACCTATCGCATCAGCGACGGCCGTGGCGGCGGCGGCGCGGGAATGCAGCGCTTCGCCCCTCAGAACAGCTGGCCCGACAACGCCAACCTCGACAAGGCCCGCCGCCTGCTCTGGCCCATCAAGAGCAAGTACGGCAAGAAGGTCTCCTGGGCTGACCTCATGATCCTCACCGGCAACGTCGCCCTGGAGTCCATGGGCTTCCAGACCTTCGGGTTCGGCGGCGGACGCGTCGACGTGTGGGAGCCCGACGACGCGTACTGGGGCTCCGAGCGCGAGTGGCTCGCCGACGAGCGCTACGAGGGCGAACGGGATCTGGAGAACCCGCTGGCCGCGGTGCAGATGGGCCTGATCTACGTCAATCCCGAGGGCCCCAACGGAGTGCCCGACCCGCTCGCGTCCGCGCGCGACATCCGCGAGACCTTCGGGCGCATGGCGATGAACGACGAGGAGACCGTCGCGCTCATCGCCGGAGGCCACACCTTCGGAAAGACCCACGGCGCAGCCGACCCCAACAAGTACGTCGGCCCGGAACCCGAGGGGGCGCCGATACAGCAGATGGGCCTGGGCTGGAAGAACACCTTCGGCACCGGCGACGGCGACGACACGATCACCTCGGGCCTCGAGGGCGCCTGGAACTCCACGCCCATCACCTGGGACAACGGGTACTTCGAGACCCTGTTCGCGCACGAGTGGGAACTCACGACGAGCCCCGCGGGCGCGAAGCAGTGGATCCCCAAGGGTGGGGCGGCGGCCGGCACGGTCCCCGACCCCCACGACCCGTCGAAGAAGCATGCCCCCGTCATGCTCACCACGGACCTGGCCCTGCGCATGGACCCAATCTACGAGCCCATCTCCCGCCGGTTCAAGGACAACCCGAAGGAGTTCGCAGACGCGTTCTCCCGCGCCTGGTTCAAGCTGACGCACCGCGATATGGGCCCGAAGTCCCGCTACCTCGGACCCGAGGTGCCGGCCGAGACCCTGATCTGGCAGGACCCGGTCCCGGCGCCCACGCTGCCGCTGGTGGATGCCTCGGACATCGCCGCGCTCAAGGCCGCCATCCTGGACTCGGGGCTCTCCGTGTCCCAGTTGGTCGCCACCGCATGGGCGTCGGCATCGACATTCCGCGGCACCGACAAGCGCGGTGGAGCAAATGGGGCGCGAGTGCGCCTAGCCCCGCAGAACGACTGGGCGGCGAACAACCCCGCGGAACTGTCGCGGGCACTGACAGCGCTGGAGTCGGTGCAGCAGTCGTTCAACGCGAAGGGGGGCCGACAGGTCTCGCTCGCCGACGTCATCGTGCTCGGTGGATGCGCCGCCGTCGAGAAGGCCGCCGCAGATGCGGGCATGACCGTCCAGGTGCCCTTCACTCCCGGACGCACTGACGCCACCCAGGAGATGACCGACGTCGAGTCGTTCGCCGTCCTGGAGCCGACCGCTGACGGGTTCCGCAACTACCTGGGCAAGGGCAACCTGCGCCCCGCGGAGCATCTCCTCGTCGACAAGGCGAACCTGCTGACCCTTTCGGCTCCGGAGATGACCGTGCTTGTCGGCGGGATGCGGGCACTGAACGCCAACTACGACCAGTCGAGCCTGGGCGTCCTCACGGCACGGCCCGGCACGCTCACGAACGACTTCTTCGTGAACCTGCTCGACATGGACACGGTGTGGTCGCCCACATCCGACACCGAGGACACGTTCGAGGGACGTGATCGGACCACCAACGCCGTGAAGTGGACGGCCACGCGCGCGGACCTGGTCTTCGGGTCCAACTCCCAGCTCCGCGCCCTGGCCGAGGTCTACGCCAGCGACGACGCTCGGGAGAAGTTCGTGCGCGACTTCGTCGCCGCGTGGGACAAGGTCATGATGCTGGACCGCTTCGACGTCAAGCACTGAGTTCGATCAAGCACTGAGCTCGATCAAGCACGGAGCAGGTGCGGCCTCGAGGCCGCGAGAGGGGGTGCCGGCCTTGGCCGGCACCCCCTCTGCATGCCCGGGAGGGCCGAAAGGCCCCCCGGGGATGCGCCGCGGACACCCAGGCACCAGACTTCTGACCCGTGCTGGTAGTGAGCGTGCTCAGCCTCAAGGGCGGCGTCGGCAAGACGTCCGTCGTCCTCGGGCTGGCGGGGGCCGCCGTGGCGCGGGGCCTGTCGGTGGTCGTGGTCGATATGGACCCCCAGGGCAATGCCACGTCGGTACTGCGCGCTCGCCGTGCACGGGCCACCCTCGCGGACGCAATGGCACAGCCCGATGCGGCCACCGTCGACGCCGCCTTAACGAAGACCGGATGGAGCGAAGGCGCCGCGACTGTCCGACTCCTTCCCAGCGACGCGGACCTCGTGCGCTTCGACGCTTGGGCTCCCGGTCGACGCCTGCGCCCGCGCCTCCGGCGCGCGCTGGCTCACCTGGACGGCGTCGACCTCGTCCTCATCGACTGCCCACCGTCCCTCGGGGCACTCACCCGCGAGGCACTCGCGGCAGCGAACCTCGCGGTGGTGGTGACGACGCCGTCCTTCTTCGGCGCGCAGGGCGCCGAGCGCGCACTCACTGAGATCCAGGAGATCAAGGACACCGTCAACCCCGGCCTGGAGTTCGCGGGAATCGTGGTGAACCGGCTGCGCGAGAGCACCGAGGAGCACCGCTACCGCAAGCGCGAGCTCATCGAGCTCTACGGGGCCCAGGCGCTCCTCAAGCCAGCGATCCCCGACCGGGTCGCCGTCCAGCAGGCCGAGAGCACCGGGCAGCCGCTCCACGCGGTGAAGTCCTCCGGGGCGCGCGAACTCTCCAAGTCCTTCGACAAGATGCTCGGTCGGCTCCTCAAGAAGGCACGCAAGGCCGGCGCGGAACCCGCATCCTGAGCCGGGCGGCGGACGAGTCGCGGACGGTCGACAGCGTCCGGCGCTGGGCGGCGGACGAGTCGCGGACGGTCGACAGCGTCCGGCGCTGGGCGGCGGACGAGTCGACCTATAAGCCGGGTTCTGTCCTCGCCTGAGCGAGGGGCGATCATCCCTCTGGGATCGCCGTTGCCGACGACCTCGTGCGACCTACCAGCAGGATGGGTCCCGGGTCGCCCCGGGGCCGAGCGGGCCGCTCTCCTGCCTGGGCCCTCGCGGGCCCGCTTGGTCTTGCTCCAGGTGGGGTTTGCCGAGCCGCCGCAGTCGCCTGCGGCGCTGGTGGTCTCTTACACCGCCGTTTCACCCTTACCGGCCGAGGCCGGCGGTCTGCTTTCTGTGGCACTGTCCCGCGGGTCACCCCGGGTGGGCGTTACCCACCACCCTGCCCTGTGGAGCCCGGACTTTCCTCGACACCGCGCTTGCACGCGGGTGCCGCGATCGCCCGGTCGGCTCGTCCGCCGCGCCCCCAGGGTACCTCGGCGGATCGAGTCCGGGACCGATCACCCCGCAACCCCTAGGCTGGGCCTCACAACCGCGACGAGAGCGATCGGTGATCCGGTCGGCGGCACCTGAGGAGCCCACCGTGACGAACGCCGAACCGGCAGCGCACCCCGCACGGGCCCGGATGAAGAAGACCCTCGGCATCACCGCCGCCACGGTGGTGATCGGCGTCGCGGTCGCCATTCCCCTCATCCTCGGCGCTCTCCTGGGCTACCCGCAGGTCGGGGGCGCCATGATCCTCCCGGTCATTGCGGGGCTCATCCCCGCCATGCTGGTCGGGCTTCGCACGGGTCTGATCGCGGCAGCGATGATCGGCATCGCCGCCGGCCTGGCCGCCCTCGTGCACACCGACGCGATCCTCAGCGCCCTCGTTATGGCGGCCGTCGCCCTTGCCACAGGCATTTCCTGCCGCTGGGGCATCTCCAAAAATATGGTGCTGGTGCCGATCGCAGCGGGATTCTTCATCTGCCTTCCCACAACGGTCACCGGTGACACCGCCAGCAACGCCCTCCTCCTCGCCGTGATCGCCTTCGCGAGCACGGCCTGGGGCTGCGCCGTGGGCTGGGTCATCGCGCGCAAGATCCACACGCCAGACCACGACAAAGAGACCTGGCAGCGGACCTGGGCCTACGCCGTGACCCTCGCGCTGCTCACCGGGGTGGCGGCGTACATCTCGGTGAGCGGCAAGTGGGGGCAGGCCGGTGCGTGGTTCATCCTCACGCTCGCCATCGTCTTCCAGCCCTACCTCAAGGACTCCTGGCAGCGGACCTGGCAGCGCGCCGCCGGCACGCTGCTCGGGCTTGGTATCGCCTATCTCCTGCACCTGCTGATCCCGTGGAACGGGGTCCTGTCGATCCTCGGCATGGTGCTCATGGTCGTGGCGATGAACGTCCTCATGAGGAAGACCATCCCGTACTGGGTCTACACCTCCATCCTCACGCCCGCGATCATCCTGCTGGTCACCACGCCGGCAACCTTCGAACGGACGGAGATGGCCCGCCTCGTGGCGACCCTGTCGGGCGCCGCTCTCGCCCTGATCGCCGAAGCGGCACTCGTGCCGCTGTACCGCAGCGACGCCCGTCGTCACGGGCAGTCCCACTACTAAGGCCAGCGGCTCTACGCGTACGCCGCGGGGACGCCGGCGGCGTTGTCCCGCGTGACGACCGGCAGTTCCGTGAGCACGCGGACCCGCCCGGCGCCGCCGGCGGGACTGCCAGCAGCGAGCCCGGCCAGCACGTCCGCGACGACCTCGACGGCCTTCTCGCCCTGCTCGGATGGATGCTGCACGACGGTCCCGTAGACCGCGCCCTCCAGGATCGCCTCGCGCACATCGGAGGTGTAGTCACCGGCGACGAAGACGATGTCGTCGCGCCCGTGCTCACGCGCCCAGCGGGCAGCCGGGGCCACCTCCGGGCCCTCGGCGAGGATCGCGCCGAGCGAGCCGGCGGGGAACTCCGCCAGCCAGCCCTGCACGATGGCCAGCGCCGTGGCGTCGGTCCAGTCGTCTTCATGCTCGGCCACGACCCGGATCCCGGGATGACCACCGAGAACCTCGTTGAGGCCCGCGGTCCTGGCGATCTGCGCCGACGTCCCGGACTCGCCCGTCAACAGGGCCACGTTGCCGGTCTCGCCGATCGCTCGCACGAGCAGGTGCCCCTGCTTGCGGCCGTAGTCCATGTCGTCCGATCCGATGTACGCCGCGACCGGCGCGGAATCCTCCAGGTCGAGATTCACGGTGAACACGGGGATACCGCGCTCAGCAGCCTCCCGGACCGCGGGCACGAGCGTCGATGGGTCACCCGGGTAGAGCAGGATGGCATCGACCCCGTCGGCGACGAACCCGCGCACGGCGGCGAGCTGGGTGTCGGAGTCTCCCCCACCATCGACCAGCGTCACCTGCATGCCCCGGGCCTCGCCGGCCCGGAGTACCGCGTCGATGAGGGCTGTCGCGAACGTGTCGAGCTCGGCGTTGAAGGCCAGGAAGCCCACCCTCGCGCGGTCCATCGGCACCCCCGTCTGCATTGGCGGCCGGGCACGAGCCGGGCCTGGGCCTCCGACTGTAGCGACCGGACGCCTACGGTGGGACGGTGCTCATCCTGCTGCCCCCGAGCGAGGGCAAGGACTCCCCGGCTCGTGGGCGGCCGCTGCGCATGGCGGACCTCTCCTTCCCCGCCCTCACCGCGACCCGTGAGGCCGTCGCGGGAGCTCTCGTGCGACTGTGCGACGGACCCACGGCAAGAGCGCGATCGACGCTGGGGATCACCGCCCGCCAGGAGGAGGAACTGCGGCGCAATCGCGCGCTGCTCACCGCTCCCGCAGCGCCCGCCGCGGAGGTCTACTCCGGGGTCCTCTACGACGCCCTCGACCTCGCTTCTCTGCCCGCACGGTCGGCCCGCCGCGCGGCGAGCGACATCGCCATCGCATCGGCGCTCTTCGGCCTGCTGCGCGTCACCGACCGCATTCCCGCCTACCGCCTGTCCGGCGATGCGTCCCTGCCGGGCGTGGGCCGGCTCGCGGCCGCCTGGCGCGAGCCGGTGGCCGGCGCAATCACCCAGGCAGCCGCGACCGGGGTCGTACTCGACCTGCGCTCGTCGGCGTACGTCGCCCTCGGTCCCGTCCCGGCGGAACTGTCGCAGCGCACGGCCGTCGCACGCGTCCTGCACGAGCGCGGCGGCAAGCGCGTCGTGGTGAGCCATCACAACAAGGCGACCAAGGGCCGGATCGTGCGCTCGCTGCTGGCGCAGCCACGCCCGAAGACGATCCCCGACCTCGCCGGAATCCTCGGCGCTGGCGGCCACCGGGTCGGGTTGCGGCCGCCGACGAAGAACGGCCAGCCCTGGACGATGGACGTCGTCGTACGCGAGCTGTAGCCGGCGCCCTCGCCCCGGGCTGCCTAGATGCCGAAGCCGGCGTCGACGCCGCGCAGGTGGGTGCCCTCGGCGAACCCGAAGAGCGAGGAGTTGCCGTCGGGGAACCATGCGATCGTGGTGATCGAGCACGGCGTGAGTTCCATGCGGAAGAGGCTGGACAGCGGGGCGTCGACGCAGATGCCGGTGATCACCTTGATCGGTGTCACGTGCGAGACCACGGCGATGCGCTGGCCCGCATGCCGGGTGAGGATCGCGCGCCTCGCGGCGTCCACCCGGTCCCGGCACGCGGCGAACGACTCCCCTCCGGGCGGTGCGACATCGGTCGAGGCAAGCCACGCGGCAAGTTCCTCCGGCCAGCGCTCGCTCACCTCCGCGAAGGTCAGCGCATCCCAGTCGCCGAAGGCGCACTCGGCGATGCCGTCCTCGATGTCGATCGGCGCACCGGTGCGGGAGGCGACGATCTCGGCCGTTTGACGGGTGCGCAGGAGGGGGGAGGACACGATGGCGTCGACGCCACCCCGCGCCGCGACCTCGGCGGCGAGGGCCTCGGCCTGGGCGATACCGAGCGGCGCCAGGGGAGCGTCCACGCCGCCGGACCCGCTGAAGCGCTTCTCGAGACTGAGAGCCGTGGCGCCGTGGCGGGCGAGCAGGGTGGTCGTGGGGGTCCCCAGGTCGGTCGCCCAGCCCACGAGCTTGCGGGGCCGGGCTTCCTCCCCTGCCCCGGCGCGCTCTCGGGTGCGGGCCCGCTCCCCCGACCTCTCGCGGAGGGCCTGGTCCTCCAGGGCTTCGCCCACGACATCCTCGGCGTCCGGGAGTCCGCTGCCGGGACGTCGCACGAATGCGGTCGGACCCCCACGGATCTCGGCGTCGAGGGCCTCATTGACGAGGCGGTCCGCCGCGGTGTTCTGGGCCCGCGGAACCCAGGTGTAGTCCACGTCAGCGCGAATCCGGCGCGCTTCGAGCGCCAACTCGCGCAGTCCGGCGTTCTTGATCGCCCAGCGCCCCGACATCTGCTCCACGATGAGCTTGGAGTCCAGCCTGGCCTCGATGCGCGCCTGGGGGTCAACCGCCACCGCCTCCTGCAGGCCGGCGATCAGGCCGCGGTACTCCGCGACATTGTTGGTTGCCGTCCCGATCGCCGCGCCGACCTCGACGAGCACGCGGCCTGTCTCGCCGTCGCGGACGACGGCGCCGAAGGCGGCGGGACCGGGATTGCCGCGCGACCCGCCGTCCGCCTCCACGATGAGGGAACGCGTCATGGGGACGTCACAGGCCGGACTCGGGCGTGCGCACGAGGATGCGCCGGCATTCCTCGCAGCGCAGCACCTCCTCGGGCGGCGCCGATCGAATCCGCTCGAGGTCGACCGGCGTGAGCTCGATGCGGCAGCCCTCGCAGCGCCCGCGATGCAAGGCGGCCGCCCCGATGCCGGCATTGTCAGCCCGCAGCTTGTCGTAGAGGGCCAGCAGGTCGCCCGGCACTCCCCCGACGATCGCGGCGCGCGCCTGCGACGCTGTCTGCTCCTCAGCGGACAGTGACGCAAGCGCGGCATCGCGCTGGGCGGTGGCCTCGGCAATCTCGGCCTCGAGTGACACGCGCTCGGCCGTGAGGGCGTCTCGGCGATGCTGCGCCTGCTCGAGGCGTTCCATCACCTCGAGCTCGACATCCTCGAGCTCGCTCTGCCGCCGCGCCAGCGACTCCAGTTCGTGCTGGAGGTTGACCAGCTGCTTGGCGTCGTGGATGGTGCCGGAGTCGAGCAACTGCCGGTCCTTGGCCGAGCGCTGCCGCACGAGGTCGACGTCGGCATCGGCCTTGCGCTGCTCGGCCTCGAGATCGCTCACCTCGACCGAGACCTCGGTCAGGTCGTCGGCCAGTTGCTTGGCGCGCGCCTGGAGCTCCCGCACCCGGATGGACTCCGGCAGGTGGGCACGGCGATGCGCGAGCCGGTCGAGGTCGAGGTCGTATCCCTGCACCTCGAGCAGGACCTGCTGCTCCTGCGGGTCGGCGTTCAGCGTGCGCTCCTCATGTGCGGCTCTCCCCGTCCCCTGACGTGCTCTCCAGATGGGCGGACCACGGATCGGTTGGCAGGTACGACACCTGGCTTTCCACCGTAGCCCCCTCCGCTGCCAGGTCTGCCACGAGGAGGTCCGATGCCTGAGCTAGCCACGGCCACTCGCTGGCCCAGTGCGCGACGTCGATGATGGCGCAGCCGCCCTCCTCGGCGTGCTCGAGCGTGCGGTGGTGCTTGAGGTCGGCCGTGACGTAGGCGTCCGCTCCCGCGGCGCCCACCGCCGCGAGCAGGGAGTCCCCCGATCCTCCGCACACGGCCACGGTGCGCACGGGTCGTGCGAGGTCACCGTGCACGCGGACGCCGTGGCGCGTGGCCGGAAGGACGCCGGCCACATGCGCGGCGAACTCCGCCAGCGTCGTCGGCTCGGGGAGCAGCCCGATGCGACCGAGGCCGGTGCGCATGTCACGACCAGTGCCCAGGTCCTGGGTGGCGCTGGCAAGCGGTCGGGTGTCCCGCACGCCCAGCGCCGATGCCAGGGCATCGGAGACACCGGGAGCGGCGACATCGGCGTTCGTGTGGGCTACGTACAGAGCGACTCCGCCGCGGATGAGGCGATGGACCAGGGATCCCTTGGCGTCGGTGGCTGACACCGAGTGCACCGGGGTGAGGAAGAGCGGGTGATGGGTGACGAGCAGGTCCACGCGCAGGTCCAGGGCCTGGTCCGCGACCGCGGCGACCGGGTCGACCGCCCACAGCACGGAGGACACCTCAGCCGCGGGGTCACCGCACACCAGGCCCACCGCATCCCAGTCTTCCGCCGTGGACGGCGGGTAGCGGCGTTCGAGGGCCTCGATGACACCGCGCAGGGAGGGGGCCGGCACGTCCCGAGGCTACCGCCGCTAGCCTCGTAGGACCCAGGGCCTGTAGCTCAGCTGGGAGAGCACTTCCCTTACAAGGAAGGGGTCGTCGGTTCGAGCCCGGCCGGGCCCACCTTTACGCGTCGCCTACGCAGGAATGCGGACCCCAAGCCCACCCGGCGGGAAATGAAAGTGGTGGCCGGGGGCTCGGGCCCCCGGCCACCACGGACAGTGCACACCCGATCGTGCGACCTCGCATCTTGGAGCCCCGGGCCCTAGGACGACTCCCCCGGGACGTTGCCGGGAGCAGCTCCCAGGGCCGCTGCGGCCCGCGCGTAGTCGGCGGGGTCCCGCGCCTCCGCCGGCGCGGATCGCCACACTGCCCGCACGACGCCCCGGTCGTCCACCAGCGCGCTCAGGCGCCCGGCGATCCCGCGCTCGGGATGGAACGCCCCGTAGGCACGGGCCACCTCGCCGTGCGGCCAGAAGTCGCTGAGGACCGGGAACGTGATGCGCTCGGCATCGGCGAATGCCCGCAGCGCCGGCACGGAGTCACAGCTCACCGCGAGCACGGTCACGCCGGGGATCGGGGCATCGCGCAACGCCGCCAGTTCCGACGTACAGGTGGGAGTGAAGGCCGCCGGGAAGAAGACCACGAGCACGGGACCGTCGTAGGTCGAGAGTGCGGTGGCACGCCCATGTTGGTCGGGCAACTTGAAGTCCGGCGCGCGGTCGCCGACCTCGATCGTCATCGGATTCCTCCCGCCCAGGGGTGACGCCGTCCCGTAGGGGGCCCGTGACGGCAGGATGATCCCGTGACGCTACCGCCCACCGGCCTGACGCCCGAGCCCGGCGAGCGCGGTCGGGCGAGCGACGACGTCGAGACCATGCTGGCCGACACCGTGAACGCCTGGGACGACCTGCTGGCCTCGGTGGCCGACGTCGACATGGCGGCCGTGGGCCGAAAGGAGGGGCGCACCGCCGCCCGGACGCTCGTGGTCCTCGGATCCTGGCCGGAAGGCCGCTCGCTTCCGGCGATCCGGGCCGACGCCCTCGCGGGGGTCACGGACGCCGAGCCGCTCGACGACATCGAGGACCGCGTCATCGAGGCCCACGTCGACGACCCGGCCGCGCAGATCCTGGCTGCCCTGGCCCGCGCCCGCGACGAGGTGGCCGCCTGGGCGGCCAGCCCCCATGCCAACGACGAGGCGCTGCTCCCCGTGGGAGGTCCCCTGGGCGTCGTGCCCCTGGGCACGCTCGTCGCCGCCACCGCGTACCAGTGCGCCGTCGCAGCCCGGGACCTCGCGCCGGCGGGCGTCGTCGCGCCGGTCGCGCTGACCCGCGCCGGCCTGTCGTCCCTCATCGACACGGTCGGAGCCGTCGCCGCGCAGCAGCGCGCCGCCGTCGCCCTCACCGCCATCACCCCGCAGGTCGTCATCGGGGTCGGCGCGCGAGACGGGGACTGGTGCACGCGGCGCGTCCCCGAGACTCAACAGGGCCCCGCGGTGAACTGCGACGCGGGGCTCCTCCTCGATATCGCCGCGAGTCGCGCCTCCGCTCCCGCGGCGTACGCGCGCGGCGACCTGCGCGCGCGGGATCTCGGGGGGCTGTTCGCCCTGGTGCAGGTCCTCGCGCAGGCACCGGGCCTGCCGGGGACCGACGGCCTGCGGATCGCCCTCCAGGCATACGCCGCGTCGACGCGGGTCACGGCCGCGGCCGGGCAGGTGGGCGACGCCCTCGGCGGGGCCCTCGGCGGGGCATGGCGGAAATGGCGGGGGCGGTAGACGCTGCAGGCGGGCGGGCTACTTGCGCCCAGCGCGGGGAGCCACGAGCCGGGTCCCCTGCCAGTCGCGCGCGGCGCTCACCGTCGACGTCTGCTGGAGTCCCGCAGTGGGCGCCGCATCAGCGATGTCCTCCGGCTCGACGTGCCCGTCGCGGCCCGGCTTCGGCGTGAGCAGCCACACGACGCCATGGTCGGCGAGTGGCCCGATCGCGTCGACGAGCGCATCCACGAGGTCGCCATCATCGTCGCGCCACCACAGCAGCACCACGTCGACGACATCGTCGTAATCCTCGTCGACCAGTTCGACACCGCCGCCCGCGGTCAACTGCGCTCGGAGCGCACCGTCGACGTCGCCATCGACACCGATCTCCCACACCGTCTGGCCAGGCCCGATACCCAGGATCGGCACGGCCTGCCCGTCGGCGGTCACGGCTTCCTGCCCCACGCACGCAGGGTGGTCACGGGCTAAGTCCAGCGGACGCTCGGCGTCCGCGCAAGGAAATAGCGGGATTGGTCGGTCCCGCCTGACCGGACACCTGGCAGAAATTGGCCCCCGGGGCGCCACATGGGGGAGGATGAGGGCCTTACTGGGCACCGCGGCGACCCCGGGGGTGCCCCCGGAGAAGGGCTCGCGATGACATCGGGAATCCCTCAGGGCACGGCGGCCGGGTTCACCCCGCAGCCCCTCCTGGCCGGCGGCCTGCCGACCCAGTACGTCGACGTCGATCCGGAGGAGACCTCCGAGTGGACGGCGTCCCTGGACCAGGTGGTCGACTCCGCCGGGTCTTACCGCGCCCGCTACCTCATGCTGTCGCTCCTCAGGAGGGCCGCGGAGCGCAATGTGGGTGTGCCCAGCCTGCGCTCCACCGACTACATCAACTCCATCCCGCCGGAGATGGAGCCTTGGTTCCCCGGCGATGAGGCCGTCGAGCGCGAGATCCGTCGATATGTGCGCTGGAACGCCGCGATCATGGTCCACCGCGCGCAGCGCCCGGGCATCGGCGTCGGCGGCCACATCTCGACGTACGCGTCGTCGGCGACGCTGTACGAGGTTGGCTTCAACCACTTCTTCCGCGGCCCCGATGCCCCAGGCGGCGGCGACCAGGTGTTCTTCCAGGGCCATGCGTCGCCGGGCATCTACGCGCGCGCCTTCCTCGAGGGACGCCTCACGGAGGGCCAACTCGACGGCTTCCGCCAGGAGTTGTCGCACCGAGACGGCGGGCTGCCGTCATACCCCCACCCCCGGCTCATGCCGTGGTTCTGGCAGTTCCCCACCGTCTCGATGGGCCTAGGGCCGCTGTCGGCGATCTACCAGGCGCGGTTCAACCAGTACCTCCAGTCCCGCGGGATCAAGGACACGTCCCAGCAGCGCGTCTGGGCGTTCCTCGGCGACGGGGAGATGGACGAGGTCGAGTCCGTGGGCGCCATCAGCCTGGCCGCGCGCGAGGAGCTCGACAACCTCGTCTTCGTCGTCAACTGCAATCTCCAGCGCCTCGACGGGCCGGTCCGCGGCAACGGCAAGGTCATCCAGGAACTGGAGTCGCTCTTCCGCGGCGCCGGTTGGAACGTCATCAAGGTCATCTGGGGGCGCCGCTGGGACGAGTTGCTGGCCAAGGACCGCGACGGGGCCCTGGTCAACCTCATGAACTCCACGCCGGACGGCGACTTCCAGACCTACAAGACCGAGGACGGCGCCTTCGTGCGCGAGCACTTCTTCGGCCGCGACCCGCGCACCGCCAAGCTGGTGGCCGACTGGACCGACGACGAGATCTGGAACCTGTCGCGCGGCGGGCACGACTACCGCAAGATGTACGCCGCCTACAAGGCCGCCGTGGAGACCTCCGGCCAGCCCACCGTGATCCTCGCCAAGACCATCAAGGGCTACACACTCGGCTCGCACTTCGAGGGGCGCAATGCCACCCACCAGATGAAGAAGCTGACCCTCGACGACCTCAAGGCCTTCCGCGACCGGCTGCAGATCCCGATCACCGACGAGCAACTCGGCGATGGCTACCTCCCGCCGTACTACCACCCGGGACCGGACTCCGAGCCCTTCCGCTACATGATCGATCGACGGCGCCGCCTGGGCGGCTCCGTTCCGGAGCGGCGCACCCGGGCCGCGGCACTCCCCCTGCCGGGGCCGGAGCACTACGAGGTGCTCCGGCGCGGCTCCGGCAAGCAGGCCGTGGCGACGACGATGGCGTTCGTGCGGTTGCTCAAGGACCTCATGCGCGACCAGGGGATCGGCGCTCGCTTCGTCCCGATCATCCCGGACGAGGCGCGCACGTTCGGCATGGACTCGCTCTTCCCGACTGCTCGCATCTACAACCCCGCCGGGCAGCAGTACATCTCCGTCGACCGCGAGCTCGTGCTCAACTACCGCGAGTCAGAGGAAGGCCAGATCCTGCACGAGGGGATCAATGAGGCCGGCTCCGTCGCGTCCTTCATCGCCGCCGGGTCGTCGTACTCCACTCACGGCGAGCCGATGATCCCCGTCTACGTCTTCTACTCGATGTTCGGCTTCCAGCGCACCGGCGATGCATTCTGGCAGGCCGGGGACCAGATGGTTCGGGGCTTCGTCCTCGGGGCGACGGCGGGCCGAACGACTCTCAACGGCGAGGGCCTGCAGCACGAGGACGGCCACTCGCTGCTGCTCGCCTCCACCAACCCGGCGGTCGTCTCGTACGACCCCGCCTACGGCTACGAGATAGGGCACATCGTCGCCGACGGCCTGAAGAGGATGTACGGGGAGCAGCAGGAGGACGTGTTCTACTACCTCACCGTCTACAACGAGCCCTACCTCCAGCCGGCCGAGCCGGCCGACGTCGACGTCGACGGAATCCTGCGCGGCATGCACCTGGTGTCTCCCGCGAACGGCGGCCCCCCTGCCGAGGGTGGGCGTCCGCAGATCCTCGCCTCCGGGGTATCCGTCAACTGGGCGATCGAGGCACAGCGGCTGCTGCGCGAGGACTGGGGCGTGGACGCCGACGTCTGGAGCGTCACGTCGTGGAATGAACTGCGCCGCGACGGCCTCGACGTCGACCGCCACAACCTGCTCAACCCGGTCGACGAGCCGCGCGTCGCGTACGTCGCCGAGCGTCTCGGGGGCCGCGGTGGCCCGGTCATCGGTGTCTCGGACTGGATGCGCTCCGTGCCCGACCAGATCCGCCCGTGGATCGCCGCCGACTACCGCACTCTCGGCACCGACGGGTGGGGCATGTCGGACACCCGGGGCGCGCTGCGCCGGCACTTCCTCGTCGACGCCGAGTCGATCACGGTCCAGGTGCTCACCGCCCTCGCCGACCGCGACCAGGTCGATCGCGGCGACCTGGCCAAGGCCATCGACCGCTATCGGCTGCTCGATCCGGCGTCGGCTGACGCCGGCAACACCGAGGGCGCCGGTTGATGTCGCAGGACCCGAAGCGCTTCCTGCAGTACCTCGAGGCCGAGCGCAAGGCCTCGCTCCTCTACCGCGCCCTGGCCGACGTGAGCGACGGGGACCGCCGCGAGGCGTTCCTCGAACTCGCCGCCATGGAGGACGAGCACACCGCCCACTGGGTCAGCAAGCTCGAGGAGAACGGCGTACCCGTTCCGGCGGCGCCCACGACGCTGGACGCCGACGATGCCGCCCTGGTGGCCCGGGCTCGGGCCGTGGGCATGGATGACGTCCTCTCCCGACTCGAGGAGGAGGAGGGGGCCAACGCGGGCATGTACGACGACGAGCCCGAGGCGCCCGCGTCCATGTCCGCGGATGAGAGAGAGCATGCGAAGACCTTCCGCCGCCTTCGCGAGCACGCACCGGCGACTGCCGTGGTCGATCGCGGCGTCATCAGCGCCGACGGGCAGGTGAACTTCGGCGAGACATGGCATCGCGTCGACACATCGGGTGCCGTCCGTGCCGCGATATTCGGGATCAGCGACGGCCTCGTGTCCAACACCGCACTCGTCATGGGCTTCGCCGGCTCGGGCGTGGATCGCGGCGTCGTGCTCTTCGCGGGCATCGCAGGCCTCCTGGCCGGGGCGTTCTCCATGGCCGCCGGCGAGTACGTCAGCGTCGCGAGCCAGCGCGACCTGTTCAAGCGCGAACTCGACATGGAGGCCCAGGAACTCGCGAACAAGCCCGACGAGGAGCGCAAGGAGCTCGAACTCATCTACCGCGCCAAGGGCATGGACCGGGCGACCGCCAAAGCCGCCGCGGACCGGGTCTTCGCAGACCCCAAGGCAGCCCTGGACACGCTCGCCCGCGAGGAGCTGGGCCTGAACCCCGACGAACTCGGCAACCCCATCAAGGTCGCCGTCTCGAGTTTCCTCGCCTTCGCCATCGGCGCGCTGGTCGTCGTCATCCCCTACTTCTTCACCGGCGGCACTGCCGCGATCGTGGCAGCGGTCACGCTGTCCGCCTGCGCCATGCTCATCGTGGGCGGCCTGGTCGGGCGCTTCTCCGGCCGCGGCGTCGTCCACGGCGCGCTGCGGCAGCTCATCGTGGGAGCGCTTGCCGCGGGAGTCACGTTCGTCATCGGCAAGGTCATCGGTGACCTCACAGGCCTCAGCTCGTCCGGCCTCGGCTAGTCGCGCGGCCACCTCCGGCCGCCTCGAGCGAGCGTCCGGGCGCCTCGCGACGGCCGTCACCGAGCGGCTGGACGAGCGACTGGAGTGGTTCCGGTCCCTGCCTGCCCGCGAGCGGTCGTGGGTCGGCCTCATCTCGCAGGCCGGCATCGCCGGTGTTATTGCGTGGTACCGCGACGGGGCGGGCCGGCCCGCCGACGCCATCGACGTGTTCAGCAGCGCGCCCCGGGAACTCGCCCGGGCGATCTCGCTGGAGCAGACCGTCGAGATGGTCCGCTGCACCGTGGACCTGCTCGAGGAGCTCCTCCCGGAGATCGCCGGGGAGTCGGCTTCCGCAGACGTGCGCGAGGCCGTCCTCACCTACTCCCGGGAGATCGCGTTCGCCGCCGCCGAGGTTTACGCCCGGGCCGCTGAGGCGCGCGGTGCCTGGGACGCCCGGCTGGAGGCTCTGGTGATGGAGTCCCTGCTGCGCGGCGAGCCGGACGCGGCGGCGCTCGCACGCGCCACCGCGCTGGGCTGGAGCGCGCGCGACGGCATCACGGTGCTCGTCGGTCCGCCACCCGATGGCGATGCGGGGGCGGCCCTGCAGGTCATGCGCCTGGCCGCGGCGCACCACGGTCTGGATCTGCTCACCGCGCTGCACGGCGAAGCACTGGTCGCGGTGGTGGGCCACAGTCCCGACGACGACCGCACAGCGCGCCTGCTCTCGCCGCACTTCGGGGCGGGCCCGCTTGTCGTGGGTCCCCATGCGACCGCGGTGGTCGACGTTGCGTCGGCAAGCGCCGAGGCGTTGGCGGCGTACGACGCGGCGGCCGGCTGGCCCGGTGCGCCCCGGCCCGTGCACGCCGATGACCTGCTGCCCGAGCGCGCCCTGGGCGGCGACCAGGTCGCCGCACGCCGGCTCGTGGACGACATCGTGTCCCGGCTGCGCGATACCGATCCGGAACTGCTGCGCACCCTGGCGGCCTTCCTGGAGACGGCACCCACCCTGGAGGCGACCGCCCGGGAGCTCTTCGTGCACACCAACACCGTCCGCCACCGCCTGCGGCGGATCGAGGGGGTGACCGGGCGCTCACCCACCGATCCCCGAGACGCCCTGACGCTGCGCCTGGCCCTCGTGCTCTCCCGCCTCTAGAGGCGCCTGGCGCCCCCGGCGCCCTCGCCCCGTTGTAGGTTTCCCACAACGGCGTCGGTCCGACATTGGCGCCGCGACCACGGCGGGGCGGGCCCCCGAGGCGGAAGGGTGTGCACCGTGCTGGTCGTCGTCGCCCCCGGACAGGGAGCCCAGGCCCCGGGATTCCTCACCCCCTGGCTCGAGGTTCCCGGGGTGGAATCCCGGCTGGAGTGGCTCTCCGCGGTGAGCGGCATCGACCTCATCGAGCACGGCACCCGCTCCGACGCCGACACGATCCGAGACACCGCCATCGCGCAGCCGCTCCTCGTGGGCGCCGGCCTCGTGACGCTGCTGTCGCTCTTCCCGCACCCCGCTGAAGCGTTCACCAAGGTCGCGGTCGGAGCCGGGCACAGCGTCGGCGAGATCACCGCGGCCGCGGCCGCGGGGGTCCTGTCCGCGGAGCAGGCCATGGTCTTCGTGCGCGAGCGCGGTCGGGCCATGGCCGGTGCAGCGGCCATGACGCCCACGGGGATGAGCGCCGTTCTCGGCGGCGATGCAGACGAGGTCGTGGCCGCCGCCGAGGCCCTGGGCCTCACCCCCGCCAACATGAACGGTGCCGGCCAGCTCGTCGTCGCCGGGACCCTCGAGGCCCTTGCGGCCTTCGCCGAGGCACCCCCCGACCGGGCGCGCATCCGACCCCTCCAGGTGGCCGGCGCATTCCACACGCACTTCATGCAGCCTGCGGTGGACGTGCTCACTCGGTACTCACGGGCGATCTCCACGCACGATCCGCGCATCCAACTGCTGTCGAACGCCGACGGACGGGTCGTGCACGACGGGCGCGAGGTCCTCACGCGACTCGTCGCCCAGGTGAGTCGTCCGGTGCGCTGGGACCTGTGCATGGCGACGATGGCCGACCTCGGCGTGACCGCGCTCATCGAGATCCCCCCGGCCGGGACCCTCGCCGGCCTGGCGAAGCGCGCTCTCCCCGGGGTGGAGACGGTCGCCCTGTCCACTCCCGACGATCTCGATGCGGCGTGGGCGCTCATCGAGCGTCACGGTGTCCCCAGCGCGCTGGACGCGTCACCGACGTGGCGGCTGGTGGTGGCTCCCCTCAAGGGCATCTTCCAGCGCCCGGAGGTCGACCTCGCAATCGGCGACCCGCTCCCGGCCGGGGGCGCGGTGGGCACCATCGCGAGCCTGCGGGAGTCCGTCGACGTCACCGCGCCGCACGGCGGCACCGTCGTCGAGTGGCTCGTCGAGGACGGCGATCCCGTCTCGCCCGGCCAGCCCCTCATCAGGCTCCATCCGGTCCACGAGCTCCACCCTGCTCACGAGGAGGCCCTGGCATGACCGCCCGGATCACTGGCAGCACGGGGGCGCCGTACGCACGCATCATGTCCGTGGGCAGTTACCGGCCCGAGCGCGTCGTCACCAACGACGAGGTCTGCCTGCGCATCGACTCCACCGATGAGTGGATCCGCGAGAGGTCGGGGATCGTGGAGCGTCGCTACGCCGCAGCCGACGAATCCGTGGTGGATCTCGCCGTGAACGCCGCGGGAAAGGCGCTCGCCGCATCTGGCGTTGCCCCCGACCAGGTTGGATTCGTCCTGGTGGCCACCGTCACGCACCCCTACCCCACGCCGTCCGCCGCCGCCGAGGTTGCTTTCCGCCTCGGCGCGATCAACGCCGGCGCCACGGACATCAGTTCCGCCTGTGCGGGCTTCTGCTACGGCCTGGCCATGGCCCAGGACATGATCCGCTGCGGCAGCGCCGAGTACGTCGTCCTCGTAGGCGTCGAGAAACTCACCGACTGGATCGACCTCACCGACCGCTCGACGGCGTTCATCTTCGCCGACGGCGCCGGAGCCGTCGTCGTGGGACCGTCGCAGGAGCCGGCGATCGGACCGGTCGTCTGGGGCTCGGACGGCTCCCAACTCGACGCCATCTGCATGACCCAGTCGCTCACCGACTACCGCGACCACGGCGGCACGCGCTTCCCCACCCTGTCCATGAAGGGACAGCAGGTGTTCAGGTGGGCGGTGTCGGAGATGAGCAAGGTCTCCAATCAGGCACTCGAGCGGGCGGGCGTGAGCGCCGACGACCTCGATGCGTTCATTCCGCACCAGGCGAATATGCGCATCACCGATGCGCTCATCCGCGCTCTCAAGCTGCCCGCACACGTGCCCGTGGCACGCGACATCGAGACCACCGGCAACACCTCGGCGGCCTCGATCCCCATCGCCATGGACCGCATGCTGGCGACCGGAGAGGTCCCCCACGGAGGCACGGCACTCCTCATCGGATTCGGTGCCGGACTGGCCTATGCGGCCCAGGTGGCGACCCTGCCCTAGCGTCGCCCGGCCACTCCCCTAGCCTCACACCCAAGAGCCTCACACCCGATGCACCGACCGACCATGCACCACCGATCAGGAGGGAACGACATGAGCCAGGAGATCCAGGACGGCCTCGCCGTCATCATCAACGAGGTGGCCGGAGTGCCGGTCGAGGACGTCAAGCTGGACAAGTCCTTCATCGACGACCTCGACATCGACTCGCTGTCCATGGTGGAGGTCGTCATGGCCGCCGAGGACAAGTGGGGCGTGAAGATCCCCGATAGCGATGTGAAGAACCTGCGCACCGTGGGTGACGCGGTCGACTACATCGCGAAGGCGACAGCCTGACCGTGCCCATCGTCGTCACCGGCCTCGGCGCGACCACGCCACTCGGCGGGGACATGCCGTCCACGTGGGAGGCACTCCTCGCGGGCCGCTCCGGCATCAACCGACTGCCCGAGGACTTCGGGCCCGAGCTCAACGTGCAGTTCGCCGGACAGCTCGCGGTCGAGCCGCCCCTGGATCGGGTCGAGGCGCGCCGCCTCGACCGGGCCCAGCAGGTTGCGCTCGTGGCCGCCCGCGAGGCCTGGGCCGACGCCGGATCGCCCGACGTCGACCTGCTGCGCCTCGGCACCGTCATCGGCACCGGCATCGGCGGGTTCATGACGCTGCTCGAGGCGTACGACATCCTCAAGGAGCGCGGGCCCTCCCGCGTCTCGCCGCTCATGGTGCCCATGCTCATGCCCAACGGCCCCGCGGCGGTCGTGGGACTGGAGTTCCGCTCCGCCGCGGGCGTGCACACGCCCGTGAGCGCGTGCGCCTCCGGTGCCGAGGCGATCGCGGTGGGCGCCGCGATGATCGAGGACGGCCGAGCGGACATCGTGATCGCCGGCGGGGCGGAGGCCCCCATCCACCCGCTCACCATGGCCGGCTTCGCTGCCATGCGCGCCCTCTCCACGCGCAATGACGACCCGCAGGCGGCTTCCCGCCCGTACGACGTCGATCGCGACGGGTTCGTCATGGGTGAGGGGTCAGCGGTCCTCATCCTGGAGTCCGAGGAGCATGCTCGCGCGCGCGGCGCACGCATCTACGCCCGGTATGCCGGCGCCGGCCTCACCGCCGACGCCCACCACATCGCCCAACCCGATCCCGAGGGCCGCGGCGCAGCGCGCGCGATGCGCGCCGCACTCGCACAGGCCGACGCCTCCCCCCACGAGGTCGTTCACGTCAATGCGCACGCCACGTCGACCCCGCAGGGCGATGTCGCCGAGGCGGTGGCCATCCGGGCCGCGCTGGGAGACGCGCAGCCCCTCGTCACCGGGACCAAGTCCATGACCGGGCACATGCTCGGCGCCGCGGGCGCGGCCGAGGGCGCGTTCACCGTGCTCGCCCTCTACCACCGTGTCGTGCCTCCCACGATCAACCTGCAGCGCCAGGACCCGGAGATCGACCTCGACGTCGTGTCGGGGGCGGCGCGGGAACTGCCCGCGGGCGACCTGCTCGCGCTCAACAACTCCTTCGGGTTCGGCGGCCACGACGTCGCGGTGGCCTTCCGGAGCGTCTGATGGGCGGATCGGCCGACACCGCAACAGGCAGCGATGTCGATCCGCGATCCCCTCGTGTGCGCCTCACCGCCTTCTTCGACCCCGGCACGTTCACTCCCATCACGCCCGAGGACGACCGCGGCGTCCTCGTCGGCGTCGGCACGGTCGACGGGGCCGAGGTCGTCGCCTTCGCCACCGATCCCACCGTGCAGGGCGGCGCCATGGGGCGCGACGGCTGTCGCGCCATCGTGACGGCGTACGACCGAGCCTTCGCCGACTCCTGTCCCGTCGTGGGCATCTGGCACTCCGGGGGGGCACGACTGCGCGAGGGTGTCGCGAGCCTCGACGGCGTCGGGCGG
>JAPOJD010000217.1 GCA_029978585.1 Actinomycetota bacterium | reverse complement strand
CACCGGGTTGTTCTTGGTGCGACGGCTGAGCACCTGCATGACGCGCTCGATCTCGAGGCTGCGCCCGATGACCGGGTCGAGCTTGCTCTCGCGCGCAGCCTGCGTGAGGTTGCGGCCGAACTGGTCGAGCACCAGCGACGTCGACGGCGTGCCCTCGGCGGGGCCGCCCGCGGTCGCGGGCTCCTTGCCCTGGTAGCCGGACAGGAGCTGGATGACCTGCTGGCGCACGCGGTTGAGGTCGGCGCCGAGCTTCACGAGGACCTGGGCGGCCACGCCCTCACCCTCGCGGATAAGCCCGAGGAGGATGTGCTCGGTGCCGATGTAGTTGTGGCCGAGCTGCAGCGCCTCGCGCAGCGACAGCTCGAGGACCTTCTTGGCGCGGGGGGTGAAGGGGATGTGTCCGCTCGGGGCCTGCTGGCCCTGGCCGATGATCTCCTCCACCTGCTGGCGCACGGCCTCGAGGGAGATGCCGAGGCTCTCCAGGGCCTTGGCGGCGACGCCCTCGCCTTCGTGGATCAGCCCGAGGAGGATGTGCTCGGTGCCGATGTAGTTGTGGTTGAGCATCCGGGCCTCTTCCTGCGCCAGGACGACCACCCGGCGAGCCCGGTCGGTAAACCGCTCGAACATGCTCTCCACTTCCTTTCGGCCTGCGCCGGTCGGCGACGGGCACGGGGAGCGCGCTCCCCACTCATGATGCTAGTACCGACGGCGCCAGGTGCCCTGTCGTGGCTTCCAGCCACCGTCCGGACCCTGGTCAACGCCGGTCAGGTGCCTCGTTGTTCCCCGCGGGCCCCTCGGGACAGCCTGTCCGCTCCCAGCGGACAGGCCCGGGACGCGGCTACCGCCTGAGGGCGGCCCTGATCCCACGAAGCAGCCAGTCGGCGTACTGCTTCTGCCCGTCCCGGGAGGTCATGCGTGCCGCATCCCCGGGATCGCGCATATTGCCGAGTTCGACGAGGACGGCGGGCACATCGGAGAAGTTGAGGGTGGACAGCGTCGGCGTGACGACGAGCGGGGGATCCATGTACGCCGACACCGAGGCGCCCGCGTCGGCCATCGCCCGCAGCATCCGCTTGCCCATCCGCTGCGACGGACCGGCGATGTCGTCGGTCCACCCGTCAATGACGCTCGGAACGAAGATGAAGAAACCTCCCCCGGCCCCAGGCGCCCCGTCGGCGTGGATCGACACCAGCAGGTCGGCGCCGACCTTGGCGCCGAACTTGCCGCGGTCCCACACGCACGGTCCCCACTTGCTGTAGGAGTTGCCGTCGCGGGTCATCTTGACCTTGGCCCCCAGCTGGCGCAGCCGCACCTTGAGGTAGCGGGCCACGCGCCAGTTGAACGTCGACTCCGCGTAGCCGCTGGCCGTCTCGGTGCCCGTGGTGTTGCAGGCCTTGGTCTCGTAGCCGTTGAAGCGGGTCTGTGCCATCTCGTCGGCGAACTTCGGATTGGCGTTGCCGAGCTGGTGCCCAGGATCGAGGGCGATGACCATGCCCGCGAGGGGAGCCGGGCCCGGCGCCGGCCCGGCCGCGGGGGTGGCCGGTGCCGCTGGCGCGGCCAGCAGGGAGGCGAGGAGGGCAGCGGATAGGCCGCCGATCGCCAGGAGGGCCGTCGAACGAGCTCTCACCCGAGGGGTCACTCCAGAACCATAAGCATTCTGTGGTTGCCAAGGTAGTTGGGACGCACCCGCTCCAGGCCCAGGAACTCCGCGACGCCCTCGTCGTAGCTCTCCAGGAGGTGCTCGTAGACGTCGGGCTCCACGGGGCTGCCCTCGATCTCCTCGAACCCGTGGCCGGAGAAGAAGCTCACCTCGAAGGTGAGGCAGAAGACGCGCTGGACACCCAGGTCGCGGGCTCGATCAAGCAGGCGGCCCAGGATCCGCGAGCCGATCCCCCGACCCTGGAACTCATCCTCGACCACGAGCGTGCGCACCTCGGCGAGATCCCGCCACATGACATGCAGCGCGCCGCACCCCACGACGCGTCCCCCGGCCTCGGCGACGACGAATTCCTGGATGTCCTCGTAGAGCGTCACCGCGGCCTTGGCAAGCATGCGCCGGTCGGCGGTGTGCGAGTCGATAAGGCCGCGGATCGCGACCACGTCCGCGGTGCGGGCCGGGCGCAGCGTCACGGTCACGGGCGCGCCTCGGGCTTCACCAGTGGGAAGAGGATGGTGTCGCGGATGCCCAGACCGGTGAGCGACATGAGGAGGCGGTCGATGCCGAGCCCGACCCCGCCCGCGGGAGGCATGCCGATCTCGAGCGCGCGCAGGAAGTCCTCGTCCACGGGCATGGCCTCCAGGTCACCGCGTGCACCCTGGGCGGCCTGGGCTACGAGCCGCTCGCGCTGGATCACCGGGTCGGCGAGTTCGGAGTAGCCCGTGGCCTGCTCGTAGCCGTTGATGTAGAGGTCCCACTTCTCCACGACGCCCGGCTTGCCCGGATGGTGACGGGTCAGCGGCGAGGTGTCCTCGGGATAGTCCATGACGAACGTCGGCCGCGCGAACGTCGGCACCACGAGTTCCTCGAAGAGTTCCTCAACGCCCTTGCCCGGCAGCCAGTGCGGCTGTGGCTCGATCCCGTGGGTCCGGCACAGCCCGGT
>JAPOJD010000123.1 GCA_029978585.1 Actinomycetota bacterium | reverse complement strand
GGGGGCCCGGCTCCCCCCCCGTCCCTCTTCGGTGGGGGGGGGGGTGGTCCCCCTCCCCGGGGGGGGCCGCGCCCCCCCCCCCGCCACTCAACGCCTTTGGCGCATCGGGCTGTCAGGCGGAGATCCGCATGGGGCGGCCCGCAGAGTCGTGGGGCACCTCCCCGTGCGGGAGCGTCAGCGCCGTGCCTGCTGCGATACGGGCGGCCGACCACGCGCAGGCCAGTGCGTCGAGGCCGTCATCGCCGTACGCCGGATCCCCGAGGCCTGGCAGCCATCGGCGGAGCAGCCCGAGCCGCACCTCGCGCCCGGCAGCGGTCTTCTTCCGCTCGTCGACCGGGTGGCCCTGCATGAGGGCGAAGGCGATCTCCGGATGGCACTCGACGATGCGCGGATCGCCGGCAAGGGCGTCGACCTCGCTGATGGCGCGCACGAGGTTCCAGGTCTGCTTCGACAGTGACTTGCCCGACACGGACACCGAGGCGCGGCAGGCCGCCTCGTAGTCTTCCGGGTGGTCAAGGCAGGCGCGTGGCGGGGCGGGGAACACCCGCGAGCCGTGCGGCCGCAGGAGGCGCCGCGCGGCGATATCGCACTCACGGCGGCCGTCCGTGGCCAGGCCGATCGGCATGTCGACGGCTACCACCGCCAGGTCGTCGCCCAGCGCCGGTCCGAGAGGTGCTACGAACTCCAAGTCCAGCAGCGCGGGCTCAGGACCGGTCTCGACCCGGGCCACCACCCAGCCGCCCCGGCGACCATCGACGCCTGCGACTGCGACCATCCGCGAAGCCTGGCACACTCGCGCAATGCCCGAGGGACACGTCGTCCACCGCCAGGCCCGCCGCATCAACCGCGCCTTCAAGGGCCAGGACCTCGGGGTGTCCAGTCCGCAGGGCCGCTTCGACGCGGGCGCGGCGCTCCTCGACGGCACGACGCTGCGCAAAGCCGATGCCCTGGGCAAGCACCTGCTCGTCGACTTCGACGACGACCGCACCCTCCACGTGCACCTCGGCCTCTACGGCAAGTGGTCCTTCGGCAAGGGCGAGGCGCCCGAGCCGCGCGGCCAGGTGCGCCTGCGAATCCAGGGAGACGATGCGTACGCCGACCTGCGCGGCCCGACGGCCTGCGAGGTCCTGGACCCTGACCAGGTGCGCGCGCTCACCGAGCGCATCGGACCGGACCCGATCCGCACGGACGCCGACCCTGAGCGTGCCTGGACGCGCATCTCGCGCAGCCGTGCTCCCATCGGCGGTCTCCTCATGGACCAGTCGGCGTTCGCCGGAGTCGGCAACATCTACCGGGCCGAGGCGCTCTACCGCGCGGGCATGGACCCCTACCGGCCCGGACGCGATGTCAGCCGCGAGGAGTTCCTCGCGACGTGGGAGGACCTCGTGGAGCTGATGCGGGATGGCGTACGCCGCGGCCGCATCGACACGGTCAGGGAGGAGCACACCCCCCGGGCCATGGGCCGTCCGCGCCGGCGGGACCGGCACGGGGGAGAGGTCTACGTCTATCGTCGCGAGGGCCAGCCCTGCCTGGTGTGCGAAGACGAGGTCGTCTGGGCGGATCTGGCCGGACGCAACCTCTACTGGTGCCCGACCTGCCAGGCGCACTGACTCCGGCGTAGCCGCCCACCGGCCGCGTTTCCGGGCCCGATTTTGCGGCCCGTCGGCGGCCAACCCCGCGAAGGTGCACCGGCCGGGTGCACTGACGGACGCGCGTCAGGCCGCGCCCGGCACCTGCGGATGCCGGATGCCGGGGTGCCCGGCAGGCAGGGTCTTGCGGATCACCCACCACGATGCCGCGATGGTGAGCGCGACGAGCCCGTAGAAGAGGAACGGCGTCGCGCCGAGCCAGGCGAGTTGCCCGGCTTGGATCAGCGGGATCTGGATGGCCGCTCGCACCAGGCTGAGGATCGCCCACAGCCAGGTCACGCGTGAGTACGCCTTGAGCAGGTCGGGGTCCTGACGCCAGCGCATCCCCGTGCCCATGACGGGGCCGATGATGACCCCCATGAGGGGGCGCTTGACGAGGATCGATACCGCGAACGCCAGCGCGCTGAGGATGTTGGCGAGGACGCGGATCTGGAAGAACCCGAGGGGATCGTCCTGGTACGCCGCGAACAGCGCGGCGATCGCGACTCCGAGAAGCCCCGAGAGCACCCGGACCGGCTTCTCCCGCCTGGCGATCTTGATGCCCGCGAGGATCAGCGCGATGCCGAGTGCCACGCCCACGGCGACGGCGAGGTTGTTGCCCGAGGCGAAGTAGGCGAGGACGAACAGCACGGTGGGCGCCATGGACTCGATGGCGCCCCAGGGGCCGCCAAGGAGGACGGAGAGCGGATGCCGGTCGTCGGCCTCCTCCCCGGGCCCCGGATCGAGGTCGGAGGCGGCGGCCACGGCCTCGGCGACGTCCTCAGCGGGCCGGCCGGTCTCCCCGCCGCGATCCGCGCCATCCGTGTGGGCCATGCCCCCAGGGTAGTAGCGCGCGTACCCGGCGCCTGCGTCGTACCGTGAGGTCATGAGCGAGATGCTGCTGGACGACGACATCGTCGACGAGGACGTCGATCCCCGCGAGGTCCGCTCGCGCCGACTGGATCGCACGACCGCGTGGCTGCTCATCGTCGGTGGCGCCCTCGGCCTGCTAGCGGCGATAGAGCTCACCATCGAGAAGGTCCGCGTCCTCGCCGACCCCAACTACAGCCCGGCCTGCGACATCAACCCGGTGCTGTCCTGCGGGTCGGTGATCATCACGCCGCAGGCGGAGGCGTTCGGCTTCCCCAATCCGATCATGGGGCTCATCGGATTCAGCGTCGTGATCACGCTCGGGGTCACGCTGGCGGCAGGCGCCGCGCTGCCCCGCTGGATGTGGCTCGGGCTCAACGTCGGCGCGTTGCTCGGCTTCGGATTCGTCCAGTGGCTCGTCTGGCAGAGCCTCTACTCCATCGGTGCGCTATGCCCCTGGTGCATGGTGGTGTGGACCGTCACCGCCCCGATCTTCATCTGGGTGACCTCCGCCAATCTCGCCTCCGGCCGATTGCCCTCGCCCGCGTCCTGGCGGGTGGGCATCGACGCCCTGGTGAGCCTGCGCGGCCTCATCCTCGCCGCCTGGTATGTCGTCGTCCTCGGTCTCATCTTCGTTCGCTGGCAGGACTACTGGCTGTCGTCGATCTAGGAGCCCGGCGCGTGGGCGGGCATCAGGGGGTCGCGCTCCCCTAGGCTGCGGCCCGTGAAGAGGGGGATGGCCGCGATCGCCGGCCTTTGCATCGCATCCGTGGCGCTGGCCGTCGGCCCGGCGTACGCCGCCCAGGCCCAGGACAAGCCCGCGCCCGTCGAGATCACAGTGCTCGGCGTGGGCGACGTGCTGGTTCACCGCCAGATCATCGACCAGGCGAAGTCGGATGCCCGCGACGGTGCGCGGGTGGACTTCCGGCCGATGCTCGAGGGCATCGCGCCGCTCGTCGAGATATCCGACCTCGCCGTGTGCCACATGGAGTAC
This sequence comes from Actinomycetota bacterium, assembly GCA_029978585.1. GTDB lineage: Bacteria > Actinomycetota > Actinomycetes > S36-B12 > S36-B12 > Mxb001. The sequence continues at coordinate 3,098 of JAPOJD010000123.1, read as the reverse complement.
CCCATGGGCTCTCCCGGCGGTCCCTGGAGCGCATGGCCCGACCTTCCCAATGCGCCGCCGCAACTCGCCAAGGCCATGGCGTGGCTCGGCTTCGACGCGTGCAGCACCGCGAGCAACCACAGCCTCGACCAGGGCTTCGACGGGGTCGTGAGCACGATCGACGCCATCGAGCGCGCCGGAATGGTCGCCTTCGGCACTTCGCGCACGGCGGAGGAGTCACTCGCCCCGCGCATCATCGAGGTCAAGGGCGTCCCGATCGCCCTCATGAGCTATAGCTACGGATTCAACGGCATTCCGCTGCCATCGGGCCGGGAATGGTGCTGCAACCGCATCAGCCCCGAGCGGATCATCCGGGACGCCCGCCACGCCCGCAAGGCCGGTGCCCGGATCGTCGTCGTGAGCCTGCACCACGGGGTCGAGGGGCAGGTGACGCCGACCCAGGAGCAGCGCAGTGTCGTCGAGGCGCTGGCGGACTCCGGAGAGGTCGACCTCGTGCTCGGTCACCACGCCCATGTGATCCAGCCGGTCGACAAGGTCAACGGCATGTGGGTCGCCTACGGCCATGGCAACCTGCTCTCCGCGCAGTCACGCAAGGACCCCCGCTCCGGGGACGGCCTGCTCACCATGTTCACCTTCGTCGAGCAGGAGGACGGCTCCTTCGAGGTCGAGCGTGCCGTCGGCTACGCAGTCCGCAACGCCGACTACCCGTTCCGGCTGCACCCGGTTCCCGATCGGGCGAGCGCGGGTGCGGCAGACAAGGGCACCTGGAAGCGCACCAAGGACGCCGTCATGCGCCTGGGCGCCGGTGAGAAGGGCTTCCGGCTCCTGCGCCTCGGCGGGTAGCCCTACATCCGGATGCGCTCGTTGCCCGGGTCGTACATCGGCTTGAGGGAGGCGACCGCCGCGTGGCGCACGCCGGCGATGTCCACCTCCCAGGTGCCGCTCGCGATGAACTCCGGTGTCACGGCCTCGCCGGGATCGATCATCGCCAGACCGACCGCGCCGCCCAGGGTGTGGCCGTAGCTCGCGGCGCGCACGTAGCCGACGGGCACCCCGTCGCGGTAGACGACCTCGCCGTGGAACATCAGCGGCTCGGGGTCGAGAACCCGCACCTGCGCGAGACGGCGATGCAGAGGCCCCGACTCCTTGAGCGCGAGGACGGCGTCGCGGCCGATGAAGGGCTTGTCGAGGGCGACCGCGAAGCCGAGTCCCGCCTCGAGCACGGAGTCCGTGTTGTCGATGTCGTGCCCGTAGTCGCGGTAGCCCTTCTCCATGCGCAGGCTCGATAGAGCCTTGAGGCCCACGTGCCGCAGGCCGCGGGGCTCGCCGTACTCCGTGAGTCGCTCGTACACGTGCATGGCCTGGTCGGCGGGCACGTACAACTCGTAGCCCAGCTCGCCGAGGTAGGTGATCCGCACGCACAGCCCGCGCGCGAAGCCCAGGTCGATCTCCTCCGCGTGGCGGAATGGGAATGCGTCGTTCGACAGGTCCGCGGAGGTGATCCCCTGCAGGATCTCGCGGGACAGCGGGCCCTGGACGTTGATCTGGGCGTAGGCCGACGTCATGTCGGTGACCCAGGCCCGCCGATCGCCGAGGTGGCGCCGCATCCAGGTCTCCACATGGCGGTGCGCGGTGTCGGAGGCAACCACCCAGAAGCGGCCCTCGTCGAGCTTGGTCACGGTGAGGTCTGCCTCGAGGAGCCCGCCCTCATTCAGCCACTGCGTGTAGGTGATGACACCCGGTTCGCCGTCGACGCGGTTGGCCGAGAGCTCTTCGAGCAGGGCGCCGGCGTCGGGACCCTCGACGAGGAACTTCGCCATGAATGCCATGTCCATGAGCCCGGCCGCCTCGCGCACGGCGCGGTGCTCCTCGGCCCAGTACTCGAACCAGTTCTGCCGCCCCCAGGTCAGCTCCTCGATGCGCGGTTCCTCTCCCTCGGGCGCGAACCAGTCGGCGCCCTCCCAGCCGGAGACGTCACGGAAGTACGCGCGGCGCGCCTCCAGCGGTGCGTGAATGGGGGACCGCTTCACCCCGCGTGCCGTCTGCATCGAGCGGCCGGGGAAGTGCGTCTGGTACACCATGCCGAGCGACTCGACCGTGCGCGTCGCGCGGTACTCCGGGTTGGTCTGGTAAGGGTGCAGGCGGTCGATGTTCATCCCGGTGATGTCAGCCTGTGGGCGTCCGTCGACGATCCACTCCGCGATGAGCCGGCCAATGCCGCCGCCGGTGAGGATGCCGATGGAGTTCAGGCCGGCGGCCACGAAGTAGCCGCGCACCTCGGGGGCCTCGCCCACGACGGGGAGCAGGTCCGGAGTGAAGGACTCCGGCCCGCAGAAGAACGTCCGCACGCCGACATCCAGGGTGATCGGGACGCGTGACATCGCCGTGAGGAGATACGGCTCCATCCGCTCCCAGTCCGGCGGCAGGGTGAGGAATGAGGCGTCCTCGGGGATGCCCTCGACGCTCCACGGCGCGCACACCGGCTCGAACAGGCCCACCATCATCCCGTCCCCCTCGGGGCGGTAATAGGCATGCGAGCCAGGGTCCTCGAAGACCGGGAGGTCGGGATCGAGGCCGGGGATGGTGTCGGTGATGAGGTAGTAGTGCTCGGCAGCCTGCAGGGGGATGGTGACCCCGGACTTCGCCCCAAGTTGCCGGGCCCACATGCCGGCGCAGTTGACGACGTACTCGCACTCGATGTCGCCGCGCTCGGTGCGTACGCCGACGACGCGTCCCTCGCGCACGAGCACGTCGGTGACCGGAGTCTCCTCGATCACGGTGACGCCCTGCATGCGCGCGCCCTTGGCGAGGGCCATCGTGACGTCGACGGGGTTAACCCGCCCGTCGCCGGGCATGTAGAACGCTGACAGCAGCCCGGTGACGTCGGCAGGGGGGAAGAGGTCGGCGACCTCGGCCGCGGAGATCTCGTGGACGTCGACACCGCACAGCCTGTTGAACGCCGCGACCCGGCGGTACTCCTCGAGGCGTCCCTCGTCGTACGCCGACTCGATGAGGCCCACGGGCGCAAAACCCGTGGCCTGGCCGGTCTCGGCCTCGAGGCGGCTGTAGAGGTCGCGCGTGTACATCCGCATGGCAGT
>JAPOJD010000074.1 GCA_029978585.1 Actinomycetota bacterium | reverse complement strand
GCCGTCGGGGCGCGAGTCCGCGCCGTCGGGGCGCGAGTAGGCGAGGACGATGCCGCCGATGCACGCGTCCACGTGGCAGGGGACGCCGTGCGTACGGCTGGCCGCGGCGACGGCTGGAATCTCGTCGACGACCCCGTGCGCATAGGACGGGGCGGACGCAACGACCAGGGCGACGTCGTCGTCCTCGGCCAAAGCGGCCGCGACGGCCTCGCCGGTAAGGCGGAGGCTCTGCCGGTCTACGGGCAGGACACGCGTGCGCATGCCGAGCAGGTGCGCGGCCTTGTGGAATGCCGGATGGGCCGTCTCGGCGAGGAGGATCACGGTGCCGCGATCGCGCGACGCCAGCACCGCCAGGATGCACGACTCGGTGCCGCCGCTCGTCACGGTGCCCACCGAGCCCTCCGGCGCTCGCATGAGGTCGAGGCCCCACCCGACGAGGTCGTTCTCCAGTCGCGCGACGCTGGGGAAGGCGAGCGGGTCGAGAGCGTTCACCTCCCCGAACGCGGCCAAGGCCTCCAGCCCCGCGCGCACCGCTTCCTCCACGCCGGCGTCATAGACGTAGGCGAGGACGCGGCCCCCGTGCACGGGCGGGTCATCCGCCCTGAGTGCCTGCAGGTGCTCCCGCACGGCGGATGCACTCACTCCGGGTCCCAGGTCGGTCATGGGGAACTCCCTCCCGCCGCATCCCTTGCACTGCCGCACGTCACGGGCGCATCCGCACGCACTCCGGGCCGAGTTCGGCGACGCTGGTGCGCCCTAGGAGCGCCATCGTGGTGGCGAATTCCGCACGCAGGAGGTCCACGACCCGCTGCACCCCGGCCTCCCCGCCGGCCATGAGGCCGTAGAGGTACGCGCGGCCCACCGCGACCGCGGTCGCCCCCAGGCTCACGGCCGCGGCGATATCTGCTCCTCCCATGACTCCCCCGTCGATGAGGACATCGACCGAGGCGGGCAGGGCCGCGCGCACTTCGGGCAGCAGCTCGAGCGGAAGCGGGGCGCGCTCGAGCTGCCGACCACCGTGAGTCGACAGGATGATGCCGTCCGCCCCGTGGTCGGCCACCATCTTCGCGTCATCCACCGACTGGATGCCCTTGACGACGAGCGATCCCGGCCAGGCCGCGCGCAGCCAGTCCAGGTCGGCCAGCGAGATGGTCGGGTCGAAGATGCGATCGATGAGCTCGGCGACCGTCCCGCCCGTTGAGCTGAGGGTCGCGAACGTGAGCGGCTCCGTCGTGAGCGCGTTGACCCACCATCTCGGGTGAACCGCCATATCCGCGAGCGTCCGCCAGGTGAGGTGCGGCGGGATGGTGAGCCCGTTGCGGATGTCACGACGACGGATCCCCGCCACCGGAGTGTCGACGGTGAGGATGATCGTGTCGTAGCCCGCGACCCGCGCACGCTCGACGAGCGCGCCGCAGTAGTCCCGGTCGCGCACGAGGTAGAGCTGGAACCATCGGCGCAGGCCCGGGGCGCTCTCCGCGAGGTCCTCTAAAGATGTCGTCCCCAGCGTAGACAGACCGTAGGGGATGCCCGCGCGCTCGGCGACGGCAGCCACGGCCGGCTCCCCGGCGTGGTGCATGAGCCGGGTGAAGCCCGTGGGGCCGAGGACGAGGGGGAGGGCGGCCGATCGCCCCAGGATCGTCGTGGCCAGGTCGAGGGAGCTGACGTCGCGCAGCACTCTCGGCTGGAACTCCACGCGCGCGAAGGCCTGACGTGCTCGGCGCAGTGCGAGTTCGTCGCCTGCCGCGCCATCGGTGTAGTCGAACACCGCGCGGGGGACCCGCCGACGCGCGAGGCGCCGGACATCCGCGATGCTCGCGCACCGGTCGAGTGCCGCCTGCCGGTCAACTCGCGGGAGGGCGAGCCCGAGTTCGGCCTGCAGCTCGGACCAGCGCGGCCGTCGTCGTGTCATGACAATTCGCCGGGATGGAGAGCGCGGCGCATCAGGGCGAACTCCACGACCTGGGCGCCCACCATGCGCAGAGCGTCGGAACGCGACTCCACGGTGCCCTGACCGGTGTTGACGACCACGCCGAGCGGGGTGGGCCACCCGCGCAGGGCATGCACGATCGTGCGCAACTGGTGCAGGGTCGACACGCCCGCCTGCCATCCCTGTGCCACCGCGATGCAGCCCACGCCGACGCCCTCGAGGTACGGGGTATCGGTCGGGCTGCCGTCCGGCCCGACGCGCAGGTCCTCGATGTGGTCGAGCGCGTTCTTCACCAGGCCGCTCACCGCGCCGTGGTAGCCCGGGCTGGCAACGAGCAGGCCGTGCGCCCATCGAACGCCGTCAACCAGGCGCGCGCGGGCCGGATCGACGTCGGTTGCGCGGCCGTCGTACATCGGCATGAGCAGATCGGGACCGGTGACAAATCGGACGTTCGCCCCCGCCGCGGTCGCGCCGTCAGCCGCGATGCGCAGGGCCGCTTCGGTCGTCGACCCGGCACGCGTGGAGCCACCGACCGCCAACACATGAATTGCCTTGGAATTCGGGTCCGGCTTTGACACCACAGGTGGACGTTAGCCGACCGCGCCTAGGCTCACGACATGAGAGGACCGTCCCGCGCCCTCGTCTCGAGCATCACGCTCGGCCTGACGCTGGCACTGGCGACCGCGGCGCTCGCTGCCTGCAGCGCTGACTCCTCGCCCGAGCCCTCCCCCAGTCCCACGCTGATCGGCGGCGAGGCGGCCTGCGACGAAGCGGCGATCACCAAGGTCGTGCAGACCGACATCGACGCGAACTACCCGGGTTCGACGTTCGTGTCGCTCGACTCCTTCACCTGCGAGGCCGGCTGGGCCGTTGCCCGCACGCAGATCGACGAGTCCGGCACCACCCTGCCGGCCGTCGTCTTCCTCAGGGCCGAGGGGCAGTTCTGGGTCCCGTCGTCGATCGAGGAGATCTGCGCCCTGCCGCAGGCTGAGTCCACGGTGCCCCAGGCGATCTACGTCGAGGCCTGCGGAGTCCAGTAGTCGCTGGGTCGACAGCCGCTCCCCCGGCGGTGCCGCTACTCCTCCGGCGGAGCCACGGTGGGCACGCGCACCCTCACGGCCCAGGCGACGCAGGCCACGACGACCAGGGCTGCCGCCACGGTGGGCCACGTGACGGTCTCGCCGAGCAGGAGCGACGCCCACAGCAGCGTGAGGGGTGCCTGCAGTTGCTGCGTCTGTGCTCCTCGCGCAACGCCGGCCAGCGCGAGGCCGCGGTACCAGGCGAAGAACGCGAAGTACATGGAGACGAGGCCCAGCATGACGAGGCCGACCCACGCGGAGGGCACGACCGGAGTGGTGACACCGCCGCGCGCGGCGAGGAGGAGCGTGGCCGGCAGGGTCACGGGCAGCGCGAGGACGACGACCCAGGACACCACCTGCCATCCCGGCATGACACGGGTCAGCGAGGCGCCCTCCACGTAGCACCACGACGACGCGACCACCGCGCCGGCGATGAGCAGGTCGGCGACGAAGTCCCCGCCCTCTCCTCCCCCGCGCAGGAGCGCGAAGACCACCAGTGCCGCGGTCCCCGCCGCGGCGGCGATCCAGAACTGCCTCGCCACCTTCTCCCCGGTGCGCAGGACAGCGATGACTGCGGTGACGAGTGGCATGACCGCCGCGATCACGGCCGCATGCGCGGCCGTCGTGCGCTCCAGCGCAAGCGCGATGAGAATCGGCCAGCCGAACACCGCGCCCGCCATCGTGTACAGCAGGGGGCGCAGTTGGGACCGCGGCGGGAAGGGGACGCGCTTCGCTAGGAGGATCACGATCGCCACCGCTGCGGCGATGACCGCGCGACCCATCGCGGTCATGAGCGGTGCGAAGCTCTGCAGCGCCAGGACGGTCCAGGGCAGGGAAAAGCTGAATCCGAGCACTCCGAGGAAGGCGAGCGCCAAGCCCTCCGAGCGCTCGCGCTGCCCGGTCGCGGTCGCACTCACAGCGGCACCCTACGGCCTGCGAGTACCTTCGGTTCATGCCTGCCGGGCGCCCCGTCCTCGACATCAACGCGGACGTCGGCGAGCGCGCAGACGATGACGCAGCGGCTGACTTCGACCTCATCGCGGTGATCTCGAGCGCGAACGTCGCGTGCGGTGGCCATGCCGGCTCTGACTTCACGATGTTGCAGGTCTGCCGCATGGCGGCCGAGCACGGTGTCGCCATCGGGGCTCAGGTGTCGTACGTCGACCGCGAGGGCTTTGGCCGTCGCCGGCTCGACGTCACCGCTGACCTCCTCTCGGGGCAGGTGCGCGACCAGGTGGAGGCGCTGCGCGCTCACGCGGCGCAGGCCGGGGCCGCGGTGGAGTACCTGAAGCCGCACGGCGCGCTCTATCACGCTGCCGCTGACGATCCCGCGGTCGCGCGCGCGGTACTGGCCGGGATCGAGGACATCGGCATGCCCGTGCTCACGCGGCCGGGTGGAGAACTCGCCGTCGCGGCCGTCGCGGCGGGCCTGCCCGTCTACGCCGAGGCCTTCGCGGACCGCGGCTACGCCGCCGACGGCCGCCTGGTCCCTCGCGACCACCCGGCCGCACTGGTCTCCGATCCCCGCGCGGTGTCCGCCCGGGTCCGCCATCTCGTGGAGCACGGGATCATCACGTCGGTCGACGGAGTGGCGGTGCCGGTGCGACCCGACAGCCTGTGCGTGCACTCCGACACCCCCGGTGCGCTGGCCATTGCACAGGCCGCACGCGCCGCGCTGGAATCCCTGGGGGTCGCCGTGGAGCCGTTCGCCGGCCCGGCCGCGGAGACTCCCCGGTGATCGTGCACCTCATGGGGGATCGCGCCCTGCTGCTGGAGTGCTCACCGGACGAAGTCCTGGGCTACTCAGCCGCGATCCGCGGCGCGATCGATCGCGGCGAGCTTCGCGGCATCGTCGACATCATCCCGGCCGCGAGCACCGTCCTGGTGAAGGTGGATGTCGACGCCCGGGAATACGTCCCCGTGTTATCGCGCATGAACCCGGATGAGGGCGGCATCCTCGACGCCGGCCACGTGGATATCGACGCGGTTTACGACGGCGAGGACCTCGATGATGTCGCCGCAGAGACGGGCCTACCGCGCGACGACATCGTCGCCCTCCACACCGCGACGACTTACCGCGTGGCCTTCTGCGGCTTCGCGCCCGGATTCGCCTACCTGACCGGCCTCGACGAGCGGCTCGCGGTGTCGCGACTGCCGAGTCCGCGGACCCGGGTCCCTGCCGGTTCCGTGGCCATCGCCGCCGGCTACACCGCCGTGTACCCGCGCGAGTCCCCCGGGGGCTGGCGTCTCATCGGGCGCAGTCGCACGGTCATGTTCGATCCGCTGCGCTCTCCGGCCGCCCTCCTGGGCCCGGGATCCACCGTGCGGTTTCACGCGGTGGCGGAACTGCCCGCCGTCGCCGCGCCCGCTCGTGCGACAGGCGACGCGATGGGCACACCCACGCTTCGAGTACTGCGACCCGGCGCGCTGGCCCTGGTCCAAGACGCGGGCCGACCCGGACTGGGCGCCATCGCGGTGGGCGCCTCGGGCGCCTTCGATCGCGGTGCCCACCGGCTGGCCAACCGGCTAGTGGGCAATCCCGAGGATGCAGCGGCCCTGGAACTCCTCGGAGGCGGCGTGGTGCTGCAGGCGCTGCGGGACTGTGATCTCGCGGTCACCGGCGCCGAGGGCCCGGTGTTCGTCAATGGCTTGGCCCAGGCCCGTAATGCTCCCCTGCGTCTGCGGGATGGAGACCACGTCGAGATCGCCGCGCCTCATGCGGGCCTGCGCGCTTACGTCGCACTCCGCGGCGGCGTCGAGTGGTCGCGGACCCTGGGCTCGCAGTCCACCGACTCGCTGTCCGGACTCGGGCCGCCGCCGCTGGCCGAGGGCGACACCGTCGCGATCGGGACTCCGGCGCCCATGCCCGGCGTCGATCTCGCGCCCCGGCCGCCCGTGCCCGCAGAGGTCGAGGTGCGGGTCCTTCGCGGACCCCGCTGGCCGTGGTTCGACCCGGCATCGCACCGCGATCTGGTGTCGGCGTCGTACGTCGTCTCCGCCCGCAGCGACCGCATCGGCGTGCGGCTCGAGGGGCCTCCCCTGATGCGCGATGCGGCCCACCGCTACCGGGAACTGCCGTCGGAGGGCATGGTGCGCGGCGCGCTTCAGGTCCCGCCGGACGGCCTGCCGGTACTGCTCGGACCCGACCATCCCGTGACCGGCGGCTACCCCGTCATCGCCGTGATCGTCGACGCCGATCTGGACGCCGCGGCGCAGGCGGCCCCCGGGACCCCGGTGAGATTTCGACCGGTCGGGTGATAGCGTCTCTCCCCACGCGCCGCTAGCTCAACTGGCAGAGCAGCGGACTCTTAATCCGCGGGTTCGGGGTTCGAGTCCCTGGCGGCGCACCCGACGAGCAGGACCGTCCTGAACGGATAGTGGCCCACAATGACGACACCCTCGAGGCCAGCGTCTGGATCGGATGCCGACTCCCACGCCGACTCAGCCCTGGGACGCGCCGCGCATCGCCTCCTCTTCGGCATCGTGTCGCGCTGTCCTGCTCGCGTTCGGGACGCTGCCCTGCGCAGAATCTTCGACTCCACCCACAACTCCGGCGACGACCCGTGGTCGGTGGACTCCGACCCGTACGAGGTCTTCAAGAGGCAGGAACTCGTCGGGGCCGTGCCGACGACATCGCGGTCGCTGCTCGAACTCGGCTGCTCCATTGGCGCCAACCTCAGGGACCTGGCCGAGCACCTACCCGACGCCGAGATCGTGGGCTGCGATGTGTCCCCGAAGGCCATCGAGGCTGCCACCCGTCTGACCGAGGGACTGCCCAACATCCGCCTGGCGGTCACCCCGGCACCGCAGGACATTCCGCGCGCGGTCCCGTCTGGGGTCGACGTCCTCGTGCTCTCGGAAGTCCTCTACTACATGGGCGGGTCATCGGGGATCGAGCGCACGCTCGGGCCGGTCTCCGGCTCGCTCCTACCGGGCGCGACCGTCGTCATGGTGCACAGCGCGGACGACGCACCGGCGCTGCATGAAACGGCAGTGCGCGTGCTGCACCTGCAGGTCGACGAGACCGGGTGGCGCTCGCCGCCGGGCGACGCGCGGTCCTTCCTCATCACCCGCGCCCACACCTGATCGGCTTCGCGCCGGCGCGCTCAGGAGGGCGGCCGCACCCTGAGGACCGCGGTGATCGGGATCGACGTACCGCCGAGAAGTCCAGCGCAGTCCACCGACAGTGCCCGCTGAACGACACCCTTGTCGGGGAAGTGCGGGACGTCGCGTACCGCGGGGAAGCCGACACCGCACCGGATGGTGAGGGACCATCCGCCCGGGGCCGTGAAGTTGCCCCGGCCCGCGTCACTCCACACGGGGTCGAGGGTGAATCGCTGGCGCACGCGCCGGGGATCCCCCCCCTCGATGCGGTCGGTCACGGCGAGCCGGCCCCCGCCGTCGAAGCGGATCTGGCGGATCCAGCGGTCCGGATCGCCGGGGACAGAGGCGCGCTTGCCGACCGCTCCCCCCTGGCCGGTCAGCGTGAGGCGTCGACCTCCGTCGCTGAGCACCCCTGACATGTACTTGCCCGGCCCCACAACCCCCTGAAGGGTCGAGTGGGATTCCGCGGATCGGGAGTACCGGAAGCGCTCGTTGCGGATCTTGCCGAACATCCCACGATCGGTGAGAACCGCGACGCTGTCGTCTCCGGCGCCGACGAACCACGTCATGGCACCGTGATCCGCGTGCCCGTGGCCGCGCATTCCGGGCCCGAAGCGCACCACGGAATGCTCGGTGAGCCGGCCGTCTCGCCACGTGCGAGCGAACCAGCCGGTCTCCGGGCACCAGCGCGTGGGCGCACCATCCGCAAGCGCGCGGGCGTGGGCCTGGCCGTCTCCGACGAACTCGAGCCTGCCGTCGGGGCGCGTGAGGGCATCGGCCATCCGCTCGGCCCGACGCACGGCCTCGCGGGCAGTCGTGACGTCGGGCTCATCGAGCCAGCGGGCAATACCGGTCCACAGGCGGATGTGCAGCATGAGGTACGACGAGGACTGCTCGCGGATCATCCCGCAGTGATCGAAGGTGGCCCGCAATTGCAGGGCGATGCGCTGGCGCGCCAACTGTGCCCACGCGGGGCGGTCGAGGTCCCGCGACGCGTCGATGAGCACGCGGTCGGCCATGAGGCCATGGTTGTGCGGACCGCGGCGCGGAGGGCCCGCATACCTCGCGGGATCCATGTTCGCGCGGGCCAGGGCCTCGATCACCGGCACCAGCCGGTCGCGCAATCCGGCATCGGACCACTCGTACAGGCACAGGGCGGTGGTGAGGCGCTTGGTGACATGGGCCTCGGTCCATCCGCGCAGGGCAGTGTCCGCCCTGCGCCCAGGATCGGGGTTCACCCTGAGCTGCTCGACCATCATGTCGACGGCACCGGGAAGGCCGCTCGTGTCGTCGGGTATGAGCCAGGCCGAGGAATGCAGGACGGTGTTCCACGTCGGATGGAAGCGGTTCTCGCCGCGCCATAGCCAGGCACGGGGACGCACCTGCCAGGAGCCGATCACGAGGAGGTCCTCGTCGAGACGGGCCGTGTCGACGGGGACCGAGGACATCACGCCCACGGCCCGCGCGCAGATCGACGGTCGGAATGGCGGGCTGGGCGGGGCACCCTGGCCATCGGCTGCCACGACCGGGGACGACGTCACGGCCGCCTGCGGGGCTCCCGCCGCGAGGAGGGATGCGGCGAGGGTTGCTGCTGCCAGGGTCGCCGCTACAGCGCGCACCCGTCCTCCTTCGCGATCTCGCCGCGCCACCCCGCGGGCTACCTCCCCCGACCTCAGCACGCTACGTCGGCCCCGCGACGCACACCAGCACCGAGGATGGCGGACGCCGGTCATGTTTCGCCTGCCGAGCAAGGACCCAACCCACGATGGCCGCCCGCCAGCCGCGAAAACCCACCGGAAAACGCGGCCCGTCGGCGGCCAGCCCGGGGAACTCGGCGAAACTGGGGGCAACTAGTACGCTAGGCTAACGATCGTGTCGGTCACCCGCGCCACCTCCCCGATCTCGTCGGCCCCGCCGTCGGACCCGGGGGCGGCCACCCTGCACGTCGCGGTCATGCGCCTGGCGCGGCGGCTGCGCGCCGAGCGCGCCGACCATGGCCTCACGCTCACCCAGCTCTCGGCGCTCGCCACCCTCCAGCGGCACGGCCCGCTCACGCCGCGGGCCCTGGCCGACCACGAGCGGGTGACCCCGCCCTCGATGACGCGCACGCTCGCCGCCCTCGCCGACGCGGGTCTGGTGACCCGGAGCGCCGACCCCCTCGACGGACGCAGCCAGGTCATCGCTCTCACTCCCGCGGCGGAGGAACTCCTCGCGCGAGACCGCCAGCGCCGCGCAGACTGGCTCGCGTCGCGCACCGCAACGCTGTCGGACACCGACCGCGTGACGCTGGAGCGCGCCGCGGTCATCCTCGAGGGGCTGGCCGAATCGTGACCGCGCCCACCGCCGTGCGGCGGCGGACCTTCGCCGCCCTGTCCATCCCGAACTACCGCCGCTACCTCGTCGCGCAACTGTCCACGGGGATGGGCTTCTGGATGGCCCGCCTCTCGCAGGACTGGATCATCCTGGAGATGACCGGCGGTTCGGGCATCGCCGTGGGCATCGCCACCTCGCTGCAGTTCCTGCCCTTCATCCTCGTCACTCCATGGGCGGGCGTCCTGGCCGACCGGGTCTCCCGCCGCACTCTCATCGTGGCGGCGCACGTCGGCCTCGTCCTCACCTCGCTCACCCTCCTGGCCGCACTTGCGCTCGGCGTCGCGACGCTGCCAGTGATCTATGCGGTGGCGCTCATCACCGGTGCGCTCGCCGCCCTCGAGCAGCCTGCCCGCCAGGCCCTCGTCGCCGACCTCGTCGGCCCCGATGCGCTCGTCAACGCCGTCGGGCTGAACTCGGTCGCGTTCACCCTCCCGCGCACCGCCGGCCCCGCGCTCGGGGGGCTGCCCCTCGCCGGCGGGGGTGCGCCCGCCGTCTTCGGCCTCATCGTCGCGCTC
>JAPOJD010000127.1 GCA_029978585.1 Actinomycetota bacterium | reverse complement strand
CGAATTGCTCGTGTCTGGCGTGAACTACCTCGTCGTTAGCTTCACCTACGACCCCGTGGCGCTGGTCGTCCTCGTGACCGCGGCCGCCTGTGCGATCTTCGTCGCTGACGCCCAGTGCCGTGCCTGGATCCTTGGCGTTGGCGCGTACCTCGCCTACGTCGTGTGGATTGGTGGGGACTTCATGGCCGGAAGGTTCCTCGCCGTGCCGGTGGTTGTTGCACTCGCAGTTCTCATGACGGCGCCGCCGGGAACATATGTCGAGCTCGTCCCCCGGGCGGATCCCTTCCGCGTGGCGAGCGCGGCTACTTTCACGGGGATCGCCGCACTCGCCGTTCTTGGCCTGGGACGTTCCGATGTGCTGACTCCGGGTCTGCCAGATGCTCCACGCTGGGACCTCAGCAGCGCCGGTGGCGTCGCAGATGAGCGGGGCTTCTACCTCGTCAAAGGCCGCGGCCTCATGCAGTACCTCGGATCGCCACAGCAACCGGCGGACACGTTCGTGGACCCCGACAAGCCTCCCGAGGGATGGTTGCCCGATCTCGCGCAACTGCGCGCAACCGCAGGCGCATGGCCCGCCGGAGCGACCACCGAGGCAGTGAAGGTGAAATGCGGTGGCCTGGGAGAGGCATCTATCGCCGCTGGCCCCGCGGTGCACTGGATCGACCCGTGCGGGCTCACGGATCGGTTCCTCGCGAGCATCCCGTACCGTGCCGACGGCTTCCACTGGCGCATCGGGCACTTCGACCGGCCGCTGCCAGAGGGCTACCTCGAGGCGGTCACCCAGGCGGATCCGGGACTCGTCGCCGATCCTGCGCTTCGCTGGGAACTTGAGCGCCTGTGGGAGAGGATCCGGCCGTGAGCGGCGTCTCCCGTTCGGCCAGGGCATGGATCGCCGCGCTGAGGCCACGGCAGTGGGTCAAAAACCTGCTCGTGTTCGCAGCTCCCCTCGCGGCCGGCGACCTGCTGGACCCCCGGGTCATCGCGGCGAGCCTGGTGGCGTTCGTGAGCTTCGTCCTAGCCTCATCGGCCACCTACCTCATCAACGACGTCGTCGACGCCGACCAGGATCGGGAGCATCCGGAGAAGCGGAAGCGTCCCGTGTCCTCCGGCGCGATCGGGTCTCGAGCCGCCGTCACCGTCGCCATCGTCCTTGGCGCCCTCGCCCTCGCCTGCGGGCTGCTCGCCAATGTCGGCCTCGTGGCCGTCGTCGCCATGTACTTGGTGATCAGTATTGCCTACTCGCTGCGTCTCAAGCATGAGCCGGTGATCGAACTCGCGCTCCTCAGCGCTGGGTTTCTCCTGCGGGCCATCGCGGGCGGAGTGGCCGCCCAGATTTACCTCTCCCCCTGGTTCCTCCTGGTTACCGGCTTCGGCAGCCTCGGCATAGCCGCGGGAAAGCGGTACGGCGAACTCGTCGTCCAGGAGGAGGCCGTCGCTGGAGGGTCCGTTCACCTGGGTGCGACGAGACGCAGCCTGGCGGGATATACCTCGACCTACCTGAGGTTCGTCTGGACCCTCTCGGCGGCGGTCACGGTCACGACCTACTGCCTCTGGGCAGTCGAGGTCGGCCAGCCGTCCGCGGCCCTTCCCTGGACCCTGCTCAGCATCATCCCGTTCGTCCTCGCCGTGATGCGATATGGCGTGGACCTTGATGCCGGGAGAACCGAAGCACCTGAGGAGGTAGTTCTTCGTGACCGCGCGCTCCTTGCGCTGGGGCTCGCATGGCTCGTCCTGTTCGCCGCGGGAACGGTGGGACTATGACGGGCTCCGCACCAGCCGGAGGCTCTGCGACGCACGCCGGCGATACGCGGATGGTCACGGGCTGGGGCCGTTGCACGCGCTCGGTTGCTCATATGGTCCAGGTGACCTCGGTCGAGGACGTCTCACATGCCGTGACGAACGCCGGGGTCCGGGGCGTTGTCGCGCGAGGAGCTGGCCGATCCTACGGCGACGCTTCCCAGAACGGCGGCGGATCCCTGCTGGACCTCTCGGCCCTGAACCAAGCGCGGCTGTCCTCGGACGGCGCGCTCGTCACCGTCGGCGCCGGGCTCAGACTCGATGATCTGATGCGCTGGCTGCTCCCCCAGGGGTTGATGGTGCCGGTGTCCCCGGGCACCGGTCGCGTCACCATCGGGGGCATGATTGCCGCCGACGTGCACGGGAAGAATCACCATGTTGATGGCAGTTTCGGATCCCACGTCGCCTCGCTTGACCTCATAGATGGACGCGGCGAACAGCGCAGGCTCAACCCGGAGCAGCCTGAGTTCTGGGCCACGGTGGGGGGTATGGGCCTCACCGGTGTCATCACGTCCGTGGCGTTCCGACCCTTGCGAGTGGAGACCGCCTACGCCGTGGTGAACGTGGAGCGCTTCGCGCGCCTCCAGGCGCTCATGGATGCCATGCGCGAGCAGGACCGCCGCAGGAGGTACACCGTGGCGTGGCTGGACAACGTCGGAACGGGCGGCCCCGTCGGACGGGGGATACTCGCGACAGGGGACAACGCCGCCATCGGCGACCTGGACCCTAGTCGCATGGGTGACCCGCTCCGGCTCAGTCAGGATCGCGCACTGACGGCGCCGAGGACGGTGCCCTCGGGTCTCCTTAACCGCGCCTCGGTGGGAACCTTCAATGCGGCGTGGTTCGCCTGGGAGGGTCGGCCCCGCACGGGCGAAATCCAGCACCTCACCCGCTTCTTCCACCCGCTGGACCGAGTCGAACGTTGGAATCACATCTACGGGCGAAAAGGATTCATCCAGTACCAGTTCGTGGTGCCTGACAACGCGGGGAGTGTGGTGGAAGAAGTCCTCGCGGCGCTCCACCGGGCGGGAGCGCCGAGCTTCCTCACGGTTCTGAAGAGATTCGGTGAAGGCAATCCGGGCCCCCTGTCCTTCCCGATGCCCGGGTGGACCCTCGCCCTCGACCTGCCTGTGGCCGGAAGCGGCCTCAAAGACGTGCTTCCGGCTCTGGACCGCATGGTGGTCGAGGCTGGCGGGCGCTTCTACCTGGCGAAGGATGCGCATGCCAGCCCGAGTTCCTTCGCCAAGGGGTACCCGCGCCTCGATGAGTGGCGGCGTTGCCGGGACACCTTGGATCCGGAGCGGAGGTTCGTGTCGGACCTGGCGCGGCGATTGGAACTGGTGCCACCGGGATAGCCTCGCGTCATGCGCGATGGGATGGGCCGGATCCAGCACGTGCTGCTTATCGGGGGCACCAGCGACATCGGCCGCGCCATCGTCGCGTCCCTGAGGCCCTCTGAGGGCACGGTCCTGGCGGGGCGGGACCCGGACGCCCTGCGCACAGCGGCCTCCGGACTGGCCTCTGCGGGCCTGCCGAACGTCACCACCTGTCCCTTCGTCGCGGGAGACGGGCGGGCCAATGAGGAAAGCCTCACGCAGGCCTTGCAGGGCCGGGATGTCGACGTCGTCATCGTGGCTGTAGGCGAACTCGGCGACCAGCGGCTGATCGAGGCCGAGCCCTCCGAGGGGTCCCGACTGGCCACGTCTACGTATGTGGGCGGCCTTGAGGGATCCCTCATCGGAAGCCGCCTCCTGGCGAGCCAAGGTCACGGGACCCTCGTGGTGCTTTCGAGCGTTGCAGCGCTACGTCCTCGCAGATCGAATTTCGTGTACGGGTCGGCGAAGGCGGGCCTCGACTTCCTCGCCCGTGGCCTCCGCGACGCGCTCCGAGGCACCGGTGTGGACGTCGTGCTCGTCCGTCCCGGATTCGTGCACAGCCGGATGACCGAAGGGTTGCCCGCGGCACCGCTGGCAATCACCCCGAGCGCGGTGGGTGCCCAGGTTGCCCGAATCCTGGCAAGGCGTGCCGGAGGCCGGCGCGCGGCAGGGTCCGTCGTCTATGCTCCCCCGGCCCTGAGGTACGTCATGGCGGTGCTGCGCGCCCTTCCCGGGCCGGTGTTTCGCCGGCTCCCCCTATGATGCGCCGATGCTGTGGGCGTCGTGCCCACCCGGCGAGGGGAGGCAACGCATGCCCGCGTTGCTTGCCAGTCTGACCCCGAGGCGCGTCCTCACCGGATGCCGCGCCCTTATCGCGCTCCAGGTGGTGATGCGCCTCATTGTTTTCGGCTCGGCCTTCTTCTACTGGGACGACTACGTCTTGCAGGGGCGTGCCGCGATGCACCCACTGTTTTCGGCGGACTACCTGCTCTACCTTCATAACGGGCATCTCATGCCGGGCGGCTTCCTCGTCTCGGGGCTGCTCGAGCGCCTGTCCCCCCTGGACTATTGGCCTGTCCTCGTCACCCTCCTCGGGCTTCAGACTCTGGCGACGTGGCTGACGTACCGACTGCTGCGCAGCCTCATCGGCCCTCGACCTGCCCTGCTCGCCCTGGTCGCCTTCCTCGCCCTCGCTCCCGCCACTCTGCTACCTGGCGCCTGGTGGTCTGCGGCCATCAACTTCCTGCCCCTGCAGATCGGGGCGTCACTGACCGGGCTCATGGTCCTCAGATTCCTGCGCAGCGGCCGGGTCTGGTGGCTGCTGGGCGCGGCCGCCATCCTCGTGGCTGCCCTAGCCTTCTTCGAGAAGTCGGTCCTCATTCCACTGGTCGTCCTTGCCGTCACCATCGCGGCGGGCCCGCCTGACTCGGGCCTGATCGCCGGGATCCGCGTCGCGTTCAGGCGCACCTGGCTCTACTGGATACTTGCTGTCCCGATCCTCGGCCTGTACCTCGTGTACTACCTGGATCGTGCCGCGTCCCTGTCTCGACCCCTCGCGGATAGCAGCGGCATCGTGCTGCTGGCCGCCGAGACGATCTTCCGGGGGCTGCTCCCATCGTGGTGGGGAGGGCCGCTGGCGTACGACGCCACGGGCTTCGGCACAGCGCTGGCCGACCCGCCCGTCCTGGTCGCTGCGCTGGCAACCGCGACCACGATTGCCTTCGTCGGGTACGGGATCATCCAGTCCGCGCGCTCCCGCGCAGTCTGGGTCATCGCCGGCGTGTGGATACTCGCCGACCTGGTGAGTCTCGTCGTGGGCCGCGCCGGATTCGACATGCTGCTCTCCCTAGGGGCGTCCTTGCGCTACACCGTGGATGCCGCCGTGGTGCTGCTCGTCGCCTCCGCCGTCACCATCGCGCCCCCGGTGGGCGGACAGGATTCGGCCACTGCCGCGCGGTTCCGGAGTTCCCTCGCGCGCATCCTTGCGGGGCAGCCGCGCGCCTGGGCCGCGGTCATCCTCTCGGCCACGGCGATCCTCGTCATCGCGGCGTCGGTGTCCCACGTCACGCTCGTCGCACCCCTCGCCGACAATGCCTCGAGGCTGTGGCTCATGAATATCCGGAAGGCGATCCAGGAGAGGGATGCTGGCATCGAGATTCTGGATGGCCCCGTTCCCCTGCAGGTCTACGACTCCCTCGGGTATCCAAACAACCTCCTCTCCAGGGTGCTCGCGCCCCTGGGCGACGACATCAAGGTCACCCGGGACCTGTCGGATCCGGTGATGTTCAACGACAGGGGTGAGCTCGTTGCCGCCGCGGTGGACGGAATCGAGAGCTTCCCGGGCCCTGATGGCGACTGCGGCTGGGCCGTGAAGCGGGAACCCGTGGTAATCCCGATCGACGGGAACCTCTTCCCCTGGGAGTACACCATCCGCCTGAGGTACCTGGCCGCCAACAATGCCTCGGTGCCGGTGCGCCTAGGCGACGGACAACAGGTCGACCTCGATGTGCTGGAAGGCCCGAACGTCGCCCTCCTGCGCGTCGATGGAGGAGGGAGCAGCGTGACGGTCGGCCCGTACGACGGCCCGGAGGGCATCTGCATCGCGCAGGTGACCGTGGGAGATCTCGTACCCGCCGAATAGGCGACGATCCCCGGGCACGGTGCCCGGCGCCCGGCGTCAGGCGTCGCCGGTGAGCTTGTCCCGCAGGGCCTGCAGCGCCTCGTCCGAGGCCAGGGTGCCCGTGTCCTCCGACGTCGCCGAGGAGTACTCCGTGGGGGCCTCGCCGGCCTCGGCGGCAGCGGTGGCCTCGGTCGCGCGGGCCTCGTCCACCTGCTTGCGGTGCGCCTCCCAGCGGGCGTGGGCCTCGGCGTACTGCCGCTCCCACTCCGTGCGCTGGTCCTCGAAGCCGGCCTTCCACTCCCCTGTCTCGGGGTCGAATCCCTCGGGACCGACGTAGACGCCGGCATCGTCGAACGCGGGTGCCATGCCGTAGAGGTACGGATCGAACTCCTCGACCGCCTGGGCATCGGAATTGTCATTGGCCTGCTTGAGGGACAGTGAGATGCGACGGCGCTCAAGGTCGAT
>JAPOJD010000149.1 GCA_029978585.1 Actinomycetota bacterium | reverse complement strand
CGCTGGGATTCACCGTCTACGGGGCGGCTCGCCGCCAGGATCGTCTCGAGGCCCTCGCCGCCCAGGGGGTAAAGCCACTCGCCATGGACGTCACCGATACGGCATCTATGGAGGCGGGTATCCGAGACATCCTCGCTGAGACCGGCCGTGTCGACGTGCTGGTGAACAACGCCGGCTACGGCTCCTACGGGGCGGTTGAGGACGTCTCGCGGGGGGAGGCAAGGCGGCAGTTTGACGTGAACGTGTTCGGGGCGATGGAGCTCACCAAACTCGTCCTTCCGCACATGCGTCAACAGGGAAGCGGAAGAATCGTCAACATCTCATCCGTAGGAGGTCGCGCCTGTGGTCCTTTCGGGGGCTGGTACCACGGAACCAAGTTCGCGCTTGAGGCTCTCAGCGATTGCCTGCGCCTAGAGACGAAGCCGTTCGGGATCCACGTCGTCATCGTCGAGCCAGGGGCCATCGCCACAGAGTTCCTGGACATCGCCGCGCAGGGACTACAGTCAACATCGGGCCAGGGGCCGTACGCAGTCCAGGTCAACCGGATGATCGCCTCCTTCACCGATCCCAAGATGATGAAGCGCATGTCCTCCCCCGACATCATCGCCGACGTCATCGCGAAGGCGGCGACGACGAAGAGGCCGAAGACCCGTTATGTGGCCGGCTACGGTGCCCGCCCCCTCGTCACCTTGCGCCGATGGCTGCCCGATCGGGCCTTCGATGCCCTCATCACCCGGGCGACGGGCACCCACGGGAGTGCCACGTCGACACCCACGGATTCGCGGTCTGCCGCCACGCCGAGGTAGTTCGGGGGACGACGGTCAACGTGCGCAGCCCGTACGACAGGATCGGGGAGTGCCGAACCGTCTCGCGGACTCCACCTCGCCCTACCTGCTCCAGCACCGGGACAATCCCGTCGACTGGTGGGAGTGGGGCCAGGAGGCCTTCGAGGAGGCACGCCGCCGCCAGGTGCCCGTCTTCGTGTCCATCGGGTACTCCGCGTGCCACTGGTGCCACGTCATGGCCCACGAGTCCTTCGAGGATCCGGCGACGGCCGGCTTCCTCAATGACCACTTCGTCAACGTCAAGGTGGACCGCGAGGAGCGGCCCGATGTCGACTCCGTCTACATGGATGCGACCACGTCTCTCACCGGGCACGGCGGATGGCCCATGTCGGTCTTCGTCGACCACGAGGGACGTCCGTTCTACGCCGGCACGTACTTCCCGCCCGAGCCCCGGCACGGGATGCCGTCGTTCCGACAGGTCCTCACCGCCGTCGAGGACGCGTGGGCCACGCGGCGCGCCGACGTCGAGGGGGCCGCGGAGCGGATCACGCGGGCGCTGGCAACGCGCGAGCGCAGCATCTCCGGCGACGGGCGGCCGCCGTCTCCGGAGCTGCTCGCCGACGCCGTGCAGGCAGCGGGGCGCGACTACGACACCGCTCATGGCGGGTTCGGCTCATCGCCGAAGTTCCCGCCCTCGATGCTGCTGGAGTTCCTGCTGAGACATGTCGCGCGCACCGGCAGCCTCGATGCGCTCGTCATGGCCCAGGGCACGGCGGAGGCCATGGCTCGCGGGGGGATCTACGACCAGTTGGGCGGCGGATTCGCGCGCTACTCCGTCGACGAGGCGTGGGTCGTTCCGCACTTCGAGAAGATGCTGTACGACAATGCGCTCCTGCTGCGCGACTACCTCCACCTGTGGCGACTCACCGGGTCCGCCCTTGCGTCACGCGTCGTGCACGAGACTGCGGAGTTCCTGCTCCGCGACATGCGCACGGCCGAGGGCGCCTTCGCCGCGGCCCTCGACGCCGACAGCGAGGGCGAGGAGGGGAAGTTCTACGTGTGGACCCCGCAGGAACTCGCGGACGTCCTCGGCGAGGAGGATGGCCGATGGGCCGCGGAACTCCTCGTCGTCACGCCGGAGGGAACCTTCGAGCACGGGGCGTCGACCCTGCAGATGCCGCACGACCCCGACGATCTGCAGCGCTGGGAGCGGGTGCGCAGCGCGCTCCACGCGGCCCGCTCCGAGCGGATCCCGCCAGGCCGCGACGACAAGGTGGTCGCGGCCTGGAATGGCCTCGCGATCGCCGCACTCGCCGAGGCCGGGGCGCTCATGGCGCGGCCAGACTGGATCGACGCGGCGCGCGAGGCCGCCGATCTCCTCGTCGACGTCCACCTCGGCCGGGTCGGCGATCTCACCTCCATCGCCCGAACCTCGCGCGACGGCACGGCCGGCACCAGCGCCGGAGTCCTCGAGGACTACGCCGATGTGGCCGAGGGACTCCTCGCGCTGTACTCGGTGACCGGAGAGGAACGCTGGCTCATCCTGGCCGGGTCGCTCCTCGACAGCGTCCTCCTGCGCTTCTCCGATGCCGAGGGAGGCTTCTACGACACCGCCGTCGACGCCGAGCGGCTGGTGATGCGCCCGCGCGACCCGTCGGACTCCGCCGCGCCCTCGGGCTGGCTCGCCGCCGCCCAGGCCCTGCTCACGCATGCGGCGATCACCGGGCGGGCCGACCACCGCGAGGCCGCGGAGACGGCCCTCGGCGTCGTGTCGGCGTACGCGCTGCGCTCCCCGCGCGCGGTCGGCTGGGGACTGGCCGCGGCGGAGGCTCTCGCCGATGGGCCGCGTGAGGCGGCGGTCGTGGGCCCGGCGGACGATCCGAGGACGCGGTCCCTGCACCTGCTGTCCCTGATGGCGACCGCGCCGGGTGCGGTGATTGCGGCGGGCCCGCCCGGGTCCACGGTCCCGCTCCTGGCCGGACGCGGGCTCGTCGATGGCGCCCCCGCGGTGTACGTGTGCCGCCAGTTCACCTGCGAGGCGCCTGTGACGAGCTCGGACGAGGTTGCCCGGGCCCTCAACGTGCTCCGTGAGCCCTGCTGACCGCCACGAACAGGGCTGACCGGGCCCTGCTGCGCCGGGTTGCGTCCAAACCCGGGCCGGGCGGTCTAGCCTGTCGCCCGTGGGGCTGAGCGACCTGGTCTACGGAGCGTACGAGCGACGCCTCCGTCGGCAGATCCCCCCGGAGCGCCGCCCTCGCCATGTCGGGGTCATCCTCGACGGCAACCGCCGATGGGCGAGCAGCCACGGCAGCGCCTCGGATGTCGGGCACCGGGCCGGTGCGGCCAAGATCGTGGAGTTCCTCGGCTGGTGCGAGGAGGCCGACGTCGAGGTCGTCACGCTGTGGCTGCTGTCGACCGACAACCTCTCGCGGCCCGAGCCGGAACTCGCCGCCCTGCAGGCGATCATCGAGGAGACCGTCGGCGACCTGGCGGCCACTCGGCGGTGGCGCATCCACCCCGTAGGCGCGCTGGACCTGCTGCCGGACCGGACCGCGCGCCTGCTCAAGGAGGCGGCCGAGTCGACCGCCGAGATCGACGGGATTCTCGTCAATGTGGCCGTGGGGTACGGCGGCCGCCGCGAGGTCGTCGACGCAGTCCGTTCCCTGCTGCAGGAGCATGCGACGCAGGGGACCTCGGTCGAGGACATCGCCCAGATGCTCGACGTGGAGCACATCGCGGAGCACCTCTACACGCGCGGGCAGCCCGACCCTGATCTCGTCATCCGCACGTCCGGCGAGCAGCGGCTCTCGGGATTCCTGCTGTGGCAGAGCGCCCACTCGGAGTTCTACTTCTGCGAGGCCTACTGGCCTGACTTCCGGCACGTGGACTTCCTGCGCGCAATGCGCGCGTACGCCGCCCGGCAGCGGCGCTACGGCGCCTGATCCCGTCGGCGTGTTGCCCGGCCGCCACCCGGCCCGCGCCCTAGTCTCACGAGAAAGAGACCAGCCCGCCCTGCGAGGAGACTTCGTGGCCGCTGCTCGACGACGCACCCGCCCCGCCAGTCGCACCTACGTCCTCGACACCAGCGTCCTGCTCTCCGATCCCCACGCCATGCTCCGCTTCGAGGAGCACGAGGTCGTCGTCCCGATCGTCGTGGTCAGCGAGCTCGAGGCCAAGCGCACGCATCCGGAGCTCGGCTACTTCGCCCGGGCCGCCCTGCGCCTCCTGGACGATCTGCGGATCAGCCGCGGACGGCTCGACGAGCCCCTGCGGATTGGCGAGCGCGGCGGCACGCTGCGGGTCGAGCTCAACCACAGCGATACGTCGATCCTCCCGACGGGCATCGCGGTGGCGGACAACGATGCCCGGATCCTCGCGGTGGCGCGCAATCTCGCGGCGGAGGGCCGCGATGTCATCCTCGTGAGCAAGGACCTCCCGATGCGGGTCAAGGCGTCAGCCGTCGGCCTTGCCGCCGAGGAGTACCTCGCCGAACTCGTCGTGGAGTCCGGATGGACCGGCATGGCGGAGGCGGAGGTTTCGGCCAGCGCCATCGACGACCTCTACTCCGACGGCACCATCGACCTCGATGCGGCGCGGGACCTGCCCTGCCACACCGGCCTGGTCCTCGTGTCCGATCGGGGGAGTGCGCTGGGACGGGTCACCCCGGAGAAGACGGTGCGCCTGGTGCGCGGGGACCGGGAGGCCTTCGGGTTGCACGGGCGCAGCGCGGAGCAGCGGGTTGCGCTGGACCTCCTGCTCGACCCGGATGTGGGGATCGTGTCGCTGGGCGGCCGGGCCGGCACGGGGAAGAGCGCCCTGGCCCTGTGCGCCGGACTCGAGGCCGTCCTCGAGCGGCGCCAGCACCGCAAGGTCATGGTGTTCCGTCCGCTCTACGCCGTGGGCGGCCAGGATCTGGGCTACCTCCCCGGGACCGAGAACGAGAAGATGAACCCCTGGGCGCAGGCGGTCTTCGACACCCTGGGATCGGTGACGACAGCCGAGGTCGTGGAGGAGGTCCTGGACCGGGGGATGCTCGAGGTCCTGCCGCTGACCCACATCCGCGGTCGCTCCCTGCACGATGCCTTCGTGATCGTCGACGAGGCCCAGTCCCTGGAGCGCAACGTCCTGCTCACGGTCCTCTCGCGCATCGGCAAGG
>JAPOJD010000213.1 GCA_029978585.1 Actinomycetota bacterium | reverse complement strand
TGCGGCACGATCGTCGCGCAGTCGCCGCGCGTGAGGTACTCCAGTGCCTCGATGATCGTGTAGTTGACGTATCCGACGCCGGTGGGGCTGGCCACGCAGATTATCGAGCGCTCGAACCCACCGCATGCCTCGAGGTCGCGCAGTCCCAGCGAGGCGCGCTCGCGCAGGTCCTCTGCGCTCTCGTATCCGGCGACCACGCGTACCGGATCCACGGCCGCCTCGCCCATGACCGCGGTGATCTCGGCAGGGGTCAGTGCCATCAGCACGAACCGGCGTCCCTCCTTGCCGATGGCGTCGAAGGGCATATCGCTGCGCGGTCCCGCTGAAACGAACGGGTTGGCAGGTGGTTCGGGGTACGCCGGCTCCACGACGTCGTCCTTGTGCTCCAGGCGGTGGGTGATCGTCCGAATGGCGTAGGCGCCCGCGGCACCCATCGCCCCGAGGATCGCACCGTGGGCGACGAAGGAGCCCAGCGCGCCCGGCTCCCGCCCGATGACCTTGCCCATGAGCCTCTCCAGGCCCTGGGCGGCGAGTTCCTCGGTCACCACGAGGGTGCCGAGGCCGAGCGCGGTCACCGCGCCCACGCCCGTCGCCGTGGCGAGCGACTTCGCAGTGACGCCCTCGACACGATTGCCCTGACCCTCGGTCGCTCCGTACCTGTGCGCCCTGCGGATCGCAAAGTAGACGTTGCCCGCGGCGATGGCCGCACCGGTCGCGATATTAGGCAGCAGCGTCGTGTCCAGGCCGGGCTTGAGCTTGAGCCGGTTGTGGAGCAACTCGTCCCACAGGGTGGCCGCACCTCCGGAGATGCCCGCGAAGGCAAGCTGTCGTCCCGCGGCATATCCGGCGGCCGCGACGAAACTCTCCCGGCTGGCGCGCGCGGTGGCGAATGCCGTGGCGTACCCGCCCGCGACGGCTCCGGAGGCAACGACGACGCGCGCGATGGTGCCCGGCCGACGCCCGGGGAGCGCGGCGATCGCCTCGAGGGAACTCCACGTGGTGGCGGTGAGCTGGTAGTTGATGGCCGCCACGCTGCCGGTGACGACAGCCTGGTCCACCGGCGTACGGGGGAGCAGGCCGCGGGAGAGGGATCCCGCCACGCTCCACGCGGCCGCGATAACCCCGGCCTGGGAGGCGCTCTGGGTGGACCACTGCTCCAGCCAGCCCGGGCGCAGGGCGCGCAGGCGCTGCCGGAACGTCGTCGCGGAGCCCGCCATGGGGGCAGCCTAGGGCAGACCGGGGCCGTCGACGGGGGGGACGACATGCCCCGGTCTGCCCTAGGAGGCTACCCCGGGTTGATCAAACCGGGACAATGTCTTGCCAGGACCAAGCCCCGGCCTTCGGAGGACTAATTCGCTCAAAGGCGTTGACCGGAGGGCCTGAATGGTCCATTGTGCAGTCCAATGCAACCTCTACGGGTTTCCCCTACGCGGACCAGCGACGAGCTCGCCGCGCACCTGCGGCAGCGCATCCGCAGCGGCGAGATCCCCGTCGGCAGCCGCCTGCCCTCCCAGCGCGACCTGGCGGCGCACCTGGAGATCAGCCGGCAGTCGGTCCAGGAGGCCCTTGCCGTGCTCGAGTTCGAGGGCTACGTCGAGACCCGGCGCGGTGCGCAGGGGGGCAGTTTCGTGCGGGAGCCGGAGACCAGCGAGGAGTTCTGGGTTGCGAGGCTTCAGGCCTCGATCGTCGACCTCGATGAGGTCCTGGACTATCGGCTCGCCATCGAGCGCCAGGTCGTGATCCTCGCCGCGGAGCGTCGTTGCGACTCAGATGTCGAACGCATGCGGGAGGCCATCGACGCCATTCCCATCGGCGAAGCGGACCCCGTCCGGCGCCGCCAGAGGTTCCGCCAGGCGGACTCGGCGTTCCACATGGGCCTCGCCCAGGCCGCGGGCAACGTCCGCCTCCTGCGCGCCGTGCGCGAGACGCGCGCGGAGCTCTTCATCCTCACCGACCGGATCCCGTACGTCGAGACCCTCGAGGCGACGCGTGCGGAGCATCTGGCGATCTGCGCCGCCGTTGGCGACCGCGACGGCGAGGCCGCCGCTGAGGCACTCGCAATCCACATCGACGAGACCCGAGAGGACGTCCACGCGATCGTCGAGGGACGGTGGCCGCGGTGATCGCCGACCGACCCCTCATCGGGATCACGACGCGCGGTGTTCCCGTCGAGATGCTCATCGGGGTCCCCGCCGGGCTCGAGCACCTCCTGATGGAGGGGGTCTTCACGGTCTACGCTTCGGCGCTGGCCGCCTCCGGGGCGGTGCCCGTGCTCCTCACCCGCGAGGCGCCCGTGGACGCCCTGGTGTCGCGGCTCGACGGCGTGCTCATGTCGGGCGGCGAAGACGTCCTCCCCGCCCGCTACGGCGGCATCGAGACGATGCACGACACCCGCCACGATCCCGATCGCGACGACTTCGAGCAGGAGCTCGTCGATGCCGCCCTCGAGCAAGGCATTCCGATACTGGCGATCTGCCGAGGCTGCCAGATGCTCAACGTGGCACTCGGCGGCACTCTGGTGGCGCACCTCGAGGAGGTGGACGGCTTCTCTCACGCCTGGGGGGCCGACCATCCGAGCATCGTCCGCCACAGCGTGACGCTCGAGCCTGACGCGGCCCTGGTCGGGGCGCTGCGCTTCCAGCTCGACGAGACCTCCACCCTGTCGGTGAACAGCTACCACCACCAGGCCGTCGATCAACCTGGCCGGGGCCTGCGCGTCGTCGGACGTGCGTCCGACGGCACCGTGGAGGCCGTCGAGAT
>JAPOJD010000071.1 GCA_029978585.1 Actinomycetota bacterium | reverse complement strand
GTGCCCGTCATGACCGACGTGATGGCCGCGGCAAGCGCACGGCCTCCCTCGGAGTCGTAGGGCAGGCCGACGGCCATGAGCAGAGCGCCGAGGTTGGCGTAGCCGATGCCGAGCTGGCGGTAGTCGCGCGTGGTGCGACCGATCGCCTCGGTCGGGAAGTCGGCGAAGCAGATGGAGATGTCCATCGCCGTGATGACGAACTCCACCGCGCGGCGGAAGGTCTCCGCGTCGAAGGTCCCGTCCTCCTTGAGGAACTTCAGCAGGTTGAGCGAGGCGAGATTGCACGAGGAATTGTCGAGGCTCATGTACTCCGAGCAGTTGCGCACCACGATGG
The DNA here is from genome assembly GCA_029978585.1 of Actinomycetota bacterium. Lineage (GTDB taxonomy): Bacteria > Actinomycetota > Actinomycetes > S36-B12 > S36-B12 > Mxb001. Next base: position 9,861 of record JAPOJD010000071.1, on the reverse strand, counting down.
CGTTGGCGACGTAGGAGTGATTGCGAGGCTCGCTGAGGTTGTAGGTGAGCTCCACGCCCTCCTCGGTCCGCTCCATGAGCGAGACGGTGATGTCGGTGTCATACGCCGTCCGGGACGCAACGATGGCGTGGGCGATGGCGGCCTTGCGGGACAGGTCGAACCCGATCGCGGCCATATAGCGGTCCAGCGATCGTCCGGTAATCCGCAGCTGGTACGCGGCAGCCTGTGCATAACGCGTCACGGTGCCGTCCGGGCCCACGTGACGGTAGCCCTCGGCTGACGCCTCACGGGTCCGGTAGATCCGGCTGACGATGCCCATAGAGCCGAGCAGCATCTGGACGTCGCGCAGGAGCTGCCCCGAGGCCGACGCGAGCCCGATGTAGGAGCCCTTGGCGTCGTTGCGCACCGCGGTGCCATCGGCGTCGAACAGGCCTCGCAGGAACGCGGCTACGACCTGCTCGGGCGCTTCGAAGACCCGCATTGGCACCGACTTCTCGGCGGCGGTGGCATTCGAGACGCCGAGGGCGGCGAGGAAGCGGCGGAACGAGCCGCGGGCCAGCCGAAGCTGCGCGGTCCCGTTGGCCTGCTCGCTGACCTTGATCGGCCGGCCGCCGTTGATGGCCTCGACGAGGTCCTGGTGCCGGGGCAGGATCTCGGTGCGGTCCTCGGCCGAGCCGTAGATCGTGGAGACCGTGCTCGACGTCGAGCCATCGCCGATGAGCCAGCCGAGGTAGTGGGCCAGCTCCTCGCTCCAGACCTCCGGGAAGCTCATCTCGTCACGGCTCTCCCCAACAGCGGGAGCGGCGGCCACGCGGGCGGCATCGAGAATGGACCAGTCGGCGTTGACCGCGGGCGCCACGAGGTCCAGCGGCAGGAGTCGGTCCTCAGCGGTGAGCTCGCCCGCCTCGACGTAGCCGCGGTTGACCGTCCAGAAGCGGTGGCCCGGCGTGCAGCGGATCTCCTGCCCGCCCGACAGGCGCAGGCGCACGATGGGATTGCGGCCGGTGATGAGGTAGGCCTTGGGGCTGGTGAGCTGCAGCTCGTGGGAGGGGGCATCTGGATTCGTCGCGTCGTGGGTGTAAACCTGGAACTCCTCGCCCGAGTTCGCCCGCGCGATGAGGTCGTCGAAGCGGATCAGCCCCTTGTCGGTGTGGACGCGCGTCTCGGCGGTGAAGCACGGGTTGGACGCGGTGATCCGGCCGGTCTCGGGGTTGGTGTGCCAGTCGTTGATCGTGTCGTCGTACTGGATGCCCGGATCCGCGCACGCCCACGCCGCCTCGCTCATCTTGCGGAAGAGGTCCTTCGCGTCTACCGTCTCGATGACCTCACCGGCCTTGCGACCGCGCAGGCCGAAGTCGGTGCCCTCCTCGACCGCGCGCATGAACTCATCGGAGACGCGCACGGAGTTATTGGCATTCTGGTACTGGACGCTGGTGATGTCGGCTCCGCCGAGGTCCATGTCGAAGCCCGCGTCGCGGAGCGCCCGGATCTTGTCCTCCTCGCGGACCTTGGTCTCGATGAACTCCTCAATGTCCGGGTGATCCACGTCGAGCACGACCATCTTCGCGGCGCGACGGGTGGCGCCGCCGGACTTGATGGTGCCCGCGGAGGCATCGGCACCACGCATGAACGACACCGGGCCGGATGCCGTGCCACCTGAGGACAGGAGCTCCTTGGAGGAGCGGATGCGGGAGAGGTTGAGGCCGGCCCCGGAGCCGCCCTTGAAGATGAGCCCCTCCTCGCGGTACCAGTTGAGGATCGAGTCCATGGTGTCGTCGACCGCCAGGATGAAGCAGGCGGACACCTGCTGCGGCGCCGGCGTCCCGACGTTGAACCAGACGGGCGAGTTGAAGCTGAAGACCTGGTGCAGCAGCATCCAGGTGAGTTCGTGCTCGAAGATCTCCGCGTCCTCCGGTGTGGCGAAGTAGCCGTACTCACGCCCGGCCTGCGTGTAGGTGAGCACCACGCGGTCGATGAGCTGGCGGAGGCTGGACTCCCGCGTGTCGCTGCCCACAGCGCCGCGGAAGTACTTCGTCGTGACGATCGTGGAGGCGTTGATGCTCCAGAAGTCGGGGAACTCCACTCCCCGCTGCTCGAACACGACGTCTCCGGTCTTCCAGTTGGTCTGCACGACGTCGCGACGCTCCCACGTCACGTCGTCGTAGGGATGGACACCCGGCGTGGTGAACAGTCGCTGCAGGGTCAGGCCCGTGCCCGTGCCGGTGGGCGCCGTGCCGTTCGTCGTATCGGTCATTCCGGGTGTCTCCTCAGGTGGTGGTGGGCAGGGTCGGCTCCGTCATGGCGGAGTGGAAGGGGGCCGCGTCGGGGTCGCCATCGCCGCGCAGGCGCGCGATGTCGGCCTCGGAGCGCAGCAGGGCGATCTCGGACTCGAAGTCCTCGAGGGTCTCGAAGGAGCGGTACACGGAGGCGAAGCGCAGGTAGGCGACCTCGTCGAGATCGCGGAGGGGGCCCAGGATCGCCACGCCCACCTCCTGGGCGGGGACCTCCGAGGCACCGCTGGCGCGCACGGCATCCTCCACGCGCTCGGCGAGCAGGGCCAGCGCGTCGTCGCTCACCGGACGGCCCTGGCAGGCCTTGCGGACCCCGGAGATGACCTTGGCCCGCGAGAAGGGTTCGGTGGCCCCGGAGCGCTTGACGACCGACAGGACGGCCATCTCCGCGGTGGTGAAGCGCTTCCCGCAGCCCTGGCACTCCCGGCGGCGACGAATCGCCAGGCCGTCATCGGCGGTGCGGGAGTCCAGGACCCGGGATTCGGCGCCACGGCAGAACGGACAGCGCATGGATCCTCCCTCCCGTCACTCCTGCCCCACCGGTCTCGACGCGGTGGACAAGTCTGTGGACTTCCTCTGGATGGGGGTGTGGGTAACCACCACAACCTGTGGAGGAACTACACCCGTGTGACTACTAGATGTAGGGGGACCATAGACCGTGCCGGGCATCCGCGCAAGATGCGCCGCCGCGTGTCGCGGGCGGTCGGGCGTGTCGTCCTCGCCCGCCCCTCTCGTCACACCCGGCGCACGAGCCGAATCTCAGGCCACGGGCACGGCCAGGGACTGCCCCGGCTGCAGGGTCGACGTGCCCAGCCCGTTGACCCGCCGGATCTCCGCGATGAGGGGCCGGGGGTCAGCACCTGGATCGGCCGCCTGGGCGAGGCTCCAGAGGGTGTCGCCTGGATCGACCGTGACGGTCACCCAGCCGGTGGGGATGGTTCCGGCCGGCTGGTCGGCCACCGCCCGCCAGGGGATGACCGCCAGGGCCACAAGGACGGCACCGGCGAACACGACGGCGATCGCACGTCGCCCCCGAGGCGTCAATCGCAGCCCAGGCTCGCTGATCGCGGGGCTCGCGGTCACCCGGCCCCGGCTCCTACCACCCGGGCGCCGCGCGGACGTCGTGGTCCGGTCGACGCCGACGGGTGACGGCGTACGCCTCATGGCAACGGGGGCGTAGGCGATGGCCATGGCGGACCTCCCTCCCCGGGAACGGGCATCCCGGTTGGTCGAACCAGTGTTCGATCGAACACCTGTACTATTGATAGCACGGCCGGCGCGACACGTCCAGCACATATCGAACAGGTGTTTGAATTCGTGCGAGGGGGCGGGTAGCGTCGCGGTCACGAGCCGAGGCTGGCAGAGGGGTCCGACAATCCCCTCGATCCCGACCCGGCCCCGCCCACCCGAGGAGGAGCGATGCCCCGCCGGACCCCCGATCCCGCACCCGAGTCCGCCACCCCGGCCCAGTCGCTGACGACGCGCCAGCGCGAGATCCTCGCGGTGATCCGCTCGACCGTCGACGAGCGCGGCTACCCCCCCAGCGTCCGCGAGATCGGCGAGGCGGTGGGCCTCACCTCCCCGTCATCGGTGGCCCACCAGCTGGGGGTTCTCGAGCGCAAGGGCCTCTTGCGCCGCGACCCCCACCGCCCTCGCGCCCTCGTCGTATCCGATCCCTCCGCCGCGGCGGCTCCCGTCGACGAGACGGGAATCGGCGACGCCACTCCCCAGGCGGCCTACGTCCCCGTCCTCGGCCGCATCGCCGCGGGCGGGCCGATCCTGGCGGAGGAGGCCGTGGAGACGGTGTTCCCGCTGCCGCGGGAGCTCGTCGGCGACGGTGAGTTGTTCCTCCTGCGCGTCGTCGGGGACTCCATGGTCGACGCGGCGATCTGCGACGGCGACTGGGTCGCCGTGCGCCGCCAGCCGAGCGCCGACAACGGCGAGATCGTCGCAGCTCTGCTGGATGACGAGGCGACCGTCAAGACCCTGAGTCGTCGCGACGGCCGCACCTGGCTGCTGCCCCACAATCCGGCGTACTCCCCCATCGACGGCGACCACGCCACCATCCTCGGCAAGGTCGTCGCAGTCATGCGCCGCGTCTGAGGCTCGCTCTCGTCAACCCCTGTTAGCCTCACCGGGCTGCCCCGTTGCTTCAGAGTCGAGGCTCTCCGATAGCCGGCGTAGGGCCGCAAGCGCCTGGCCGCGATCAGTGGTCGGCCACAGCGGGGGCAGGCTCGCCCGAAGCCTCGCGGCGTAGCCAGCGGTGGACAAACGAGGATCGAGTACGGCGACCACGCCCCGATCGCGCTCCGTGCGGATGAGCCGTCCCGCGCCCTGCGCAAGGAGGAGGCCCGCGCGCGGGACCGCCACGGCCGCGAACCCGCTACCGCCAGCAGCGTCAACCGCTTCCTGGCGCGCGGAGAACACCGGATCGTCGGGCCGCGGGAACGGAATGCGGTCGACGATCACCTGGATGCAGGTTCCCCCGGGAAGGTCCACCCCCTGCCACAGCGACATGGTGCCCACGAGACTCAAGCTCGGGTCGGCCGCGAACCGCTCCACCAGCGCCCCCACGGGTTCACCGCGTCGTTGTGCCAGCACCCCGGTGGAGCACCTCACTCCCAGGTACTCCGCCACCCGATCCACCGCCCGCCACGACGAGCACAGGATCAGCGTGCGGCCGCCGGCCGCCTCCACGAGGTCGCCGATCTCGTCCAGGGCCTCCTCCGGGATCCCGTCTCGGCCGGGAGGCGGCAGGTGCGCGGCGACGTACAAGATCCCCTGCCGGGCGTAGTCGAAGGGGCTGCCGACATCGAGGCACGTCGCCGACGTCTCGTCGAGTCCCAGTCCGCGCATCAACGGCTCGAAGCCACCTCCCACCGTGAGGGTCGCGCTGGTCACCACGGTGGGCACCCGGTCGAAGATCTCGCGCGCCACCCGCTGCGAGACGTCCAGCGGGGCCAGGTGCAGCGTCTGGCTGGAGGCATCGACCCAGGCCACCTCATCCTCGCTCAGCGCCACGAACCGCCCCGCGACCTCGAACACCTCGTCGAGCGCGGCGCGGGCCCGCTGGCGACGGCCCGCGTCGGCCTCCGCCTCCACCATCCCGCTGAGTGCCGCGCGTGCAGCGTCCCGGGTCGCGGTGAGCGCGAGGAGCAGGTCACGTCCCGGCTCGCGGAACCTCCCCGACGGCAGCACTCCGATCGCCGCCACCAGGTCGTCGACGGCCTCGGCCAGGCGGTCGTGCAGCTCCGGCTCCACCAATCGCCGGCTACGCGCCACGGCGTTGTCCAGGGCTCGTGGGCCCAACTCGACGGTGAGCGCCTGGGTGGCCCGGTCCACCAGCTCGTGCCCCTCGTCGATGACGACCGCGGAGTGCTCTGGGAGCACGGGAATTCCCTCGAGGTAGTGGACCGAGAGCATCGCGTGATTGGTCACGATGATGTCCGCGGACGCTGCCTTCTCCCGTCGCAGCGCGGTGAAGCACTCGCTGCCGTAAGCGCAGGTCGTCTCGCCGACGCACTCGCGCCGGCTCACGCTGAGGCCGCGCCAGACACGGGCGTCGATGGGGCCGTCGAACTCGTCGCGGTCCCCGGTCTCGGTCTCGCGCGCCCACGCGGTCACCTCGCGGGCATGGCGCGCCAGCGTCCCCGTGGGCGCTGGGAGCAGGGTCCCCTCGTCGTCGTCCCCGGCATCGCGGTTGAGTCGCTCCAGGCACACGTAGTTGTTGCGGCCCTTGAGCACGGCGAACGTGACCTCCTCGTCGACGTGGCCGCTCAGCGCCTCGCGCACGGCCGGGAGGTCACTGGACACGAGCTGCCGCTGCAGGGCCAGCGTCGCGGTGGCGACGACGACGGGGCCGCTGCGCGCGGCCTGCAGGGCTGCGGGCACGAGGTAGCCGAACGACTTGCCGGTGCCGGTGCCCGCCTGCACGAGGAGGTGGTGGCCCTCCGCCATGCTGCGGTCGACCTCTCGTGCCATCTGCCGCTGGCCCTCGCGCGGCTCCCCGCCGACCGAGGCGACGACGCGGGCAAGCGCCTCGTCGACGTCGTTGCTCACGTCTCGACCGCAGCGTCGCGCAGCCGCGCGGCCAGTCCCTCGCTCACGCGGGCGTGCAGGCGCGTGCCCGAGGCGAGGTGCTCGACGTCGACCACGTCCCCGCTGTCGTGAGCGCGCGCCACGAGGTCGCCGCGGTCGTAGGGGATGACGAGGTCCACCTCGACCTGGGGGCGCGGCAGGCGGGAGTCCACCTGCTCGAGGAGTTCGGGGATCCCTTCCCCGGTGCGCGCGGACACGAGCACGGCGCCCGGCTCGCGTCGACGCAGACGGTCGACCCAGTCCGGGTCGGCGATGTCGGCCTTGTTGATGACGACGAGTTCGAGCACGCCGGCAGCGCCGATCTCGGCGAGCACCTCGCGTACGGCGGCCAGCTGCGACTCGGGGTCCTCGTCGGCGCCGTCAACGACGTGCAGGATGAGGTCCGCGTCGATGACCTCGTCCAGGGTGGAGCGGAAGGCCTCGACAAGGTTGTGCGGAAGGTGGCGGACGAAGCCGACGGTGTCGGCGATCGTGCACGCGCGGCCGCTGGGCAGGTCGAGGCGCCGGACGGTCGGGTCGAGGGTGGCGAACAGCGCGTCCTCGACCAGGACGCCCGCGCCGGTGAGCGCATTGAGCAGGCTGGACTTGCCCGCGTTGGTGTAGCCGGCCAGCGCGACCGCCGGCACCCCGGAACGCCGTCGGCCGCTGCGCTGGGTGCTGCGCACGCGGTCGAGGTCGCGGAGTTCGCGCCGCAGCGCGGTCATCTGCGTCCGGATGCGTCGCCGGTCGGTCTCGATCTTGGTCTCGCCCGGTCCGCGCGTGCCGACCCCGCCGGTCGCCCCGCCGGCGCGCCCGCCGGCCTGCCGGCTCAGGGACTCGCCCCAGCCGCGCAGCCGCGGGAGGAGGTATTCCATCTGCGCCAGGGAGACCTGCGCCTTGCCCGCCCTGCTGCGCGCGTGCTGGGCGAAGATGTCGAGGATCAGCCAGGTCCGGTCGACGACCTTGACCTTGACGATGTCCTCCAGGTGGCGCAGTTGCCCGGGGGTCAGCTCCCCGTCGCAGATGACGGTGTCGGCGCCCGTTGCCACCACGATCTCGCGGAGCTCCTGCGCCTTGCCCGATCCGATGTACGTCGCAGGATCAGGACGGTCGCGGCGCTGGATGAGGCCCTCGAGGACGATGGCGCCCGCGGTCTCGGCGAGCAGCGCGAGCTCGCGCAGGCTGCGCTCGGCCTCGGTGACGGTGCCCGCGGTCCATACGCCGACGAGGACCACCTGCTCCAGGCGCACCTGGCGGTACTCGACCTCGGTGACGTCGGTGAGCTCGGTGGACAGGCCCGCGACCCGCCGAAGCGCCTGGCGGTCGGCGAGGTCGAGGTCGCCGGTGGCGGGAGGGGTCAGCTCCACTGGGAGACCCAGCCGGCGTCGAGGACGCCCTCCCCGACGAGCACGGCGGGGCCGATGAGGCTGAGCTCGCCGTCGGCCGCCTCGTGCACGCGCAGGTGGCCGCCGGGCACGTCGACCCGGTAGGTGTCCTCGTCCGAGGCCCCCGGGCGACGCCGGCTGGCCCACGCGACCGCGCAGGCTCCCGTGCCGCACGACATGGTCTCGCCGACGCCGCGCTCGTGCACCCGCATGGCCACGTGGGCGGGGCCCACCTCGTGCACCACCTCGACGTTCGCGCCCTCGGGGAAATAGGTCCCCGGCGACAGCCTCGGCGGCTGCGCGAGGCTGCCGGCGGCGTCGAGGGAGCCGACGAAGACGACCGCGTGCGGGTTGGGGACCAGGACCCCGACTCCCGGGAAGGTCATGGCACCGAGGGTGACGGAGACGGTCCCGTGCACAGGCGTGGCATGGCCCATGCGGACCTCGTAGTCGCCGTCGGGGAGGCGGCGTACTCGGCGCACTCCCCCGCGCGTGGCGATGTCGACCCCCTCAGGGTCGGCCAGGCCGTGCGCGAACATCCACGCGGCGAAGACCCGGATCCCGTTGCCGCACATCTGGGCCAGCGAGCCATCAGCGTTGCGGTAGTCCATGAAGATGTCCGCGCCCCGGGCATCCGGGTCGTCGGTGGCCGACGCCGCCACCATGCGCAGGACACCGTCGCCGCCGATGCCGGTGCGGCGGTCGCACAGGGCCTGGACCATCGCGTCGCTGAGATCGAGTTCGCCGTGGAGGTCGGGAAGCACGATGAAGTCGTTGCCCGTGCCATGCCCCTTGGCGAACGGCGTCCCCGGGTTGCTCACGCGACCAGACTAGGTGTTCGTCGCGAGCGCGCGGCGGTAGAACCCCATCGCCTGCTCGAGCACCGCGGGCCAGGCCTGGGGCGGAGGGGTCCCGGCGTTGGTTCGGCGCATCCGCTCGACCAGCTGCGGGTCGCGGGCCATGGCGACCAGAGCACCCGCGAGCCCGGGGTCGTCGTCCGCGAGGAGGCCGTTGACGCCGTTCGCCACGAACTCCCCCGTCCCGCTCTGGGCCCGGGCCACCACGGGCAGGCCGTACGTGCGCGCCTCGAGGGCGGCGATGCCGAACGACTCCCGCACCGAGGCCTGGACGAACGCGTCGGCGTGCGCGAATCTCTCGCGGATCGCGTCCTTGGGAAGACGACCGGTGAAGGTGACGTCAAGGCCGAGCCAGCGGGCCATGAGCTCCGCGCGCCCACGGTCGGGGCCGTCGCCGATCACGGTGAGCGAGATGGGCAGGCCGGGTCCTGAGGCCTTCGCGGCGTTCGCGACCACGCGCAGCAGAGCGCCGACCCGCTTGCGCGGGGCCAGGCGCAGCACCGAAACCGCCCGCAGTCCCGGGGGCGGGGGCGTGAGGGCCGTCTCCGGCGCGCGCCACTCGTCCAGGTCGATCCCGTTGGGGAGGACGCCGACCTCGCAGTCGAGGGCGTCAGCGACGCTGCGTGCCGCGACCGCGCTCACCGCCGTGATGACCACGCCCGCCGAGGACCAGTGCAGCCGGCGGTCGGCTCCGCCGAGACCCGCCCGCGCCAGGGGTCCCCACATGCTGTGAACCGTGACGACGACGGGCAGGCCCAGGTCGCGGGCCGCGCGGATCGCGCCCCACGCGAACGGTGAGACCGCTCCCGCGTGCACGTGCACGACATCCACCGGCCAGTCCTGCCACAGCTGCCGGAGGTGGGCCGACGTTCGGGGGTGGACGGGGATATCGGCGGGCATGCGCGCGGTCACCCGCTCGATGCGCACTCCGTCGAGGATCTCGGTGGAGCGACCCCGGTCCTCGCCCGGCGCGGGCGTGGCCGTGACCACGCTGACGTCGTCACCGTCGGCGGCCTGGCGCATCGCCAATCCCCGGACCTGGGTCTCGATGCCGCCGGTCCGCGGGAGGTAGCAGTCGGAGACGTGGGCGATCCACACGGGGCCCGACGCTACGCCCCCGCGCCGACCTGCGAGCCCCTCCCCCGCACGCCATCGCGCTAGCCGCCCACCAACCGCGGAAACCACCCCGAAAACGCGGCCCGACGGCGGCCAATGGGAGAGGGGGCAGGATGGACCCGTGACCACGCTGGT
>JAPOJD010000084.1 GCA_029978585.1 Actinomycetota bacterium | reverse complement strand
CGGTCGGGGCGGTCGTGAGCATCATCGTCGCCCTGCTCCTGTGGCCGGGCGGCGTGCTCGCCGGGATGATCGCGAACGTGTCGGATGCCGTGCGCACCTTGACACGCCTGCTGCGGGACGCCGTGACGAGCCTGGTGATCGGCGGGGAGGTGCACGCGGGGCTCGAGGCCGAGAGCGTGCGCGCCATGGCCCGCTCGGAGGAAGTGGTCGAGTTGTCCATCTCGTCGACCAACGGGGGCGCGACGGCGTACGCGCACCAGTGGCAGGAGGTCATCGACCACCTGCGCAACCCGAATGTCGCTGGCCGGCTCCTCGCAGGGTGGGCGAACCGAGGGTCGCCGATCGCGGCGGTGGTGCCGCCGCTGGCGGAGCCGCTCATGGGAGAGCTCGACGCGGTGTCCGGTGAGTGGGAGGGCATCGCCGCGGACATCGACGGTGCCGTGCGTCGTCCTCAGGAGCACGACCCCGAGACCCTGGCGTCGATCGCGTCGGTCGCGTCGTCTGTTGACCTGAGCCAGGCCGAGGTGGCCGACCGCTTCGTCGCCGCGATCTGGGGGCACGGGTGGCTGCGGATGTGCCTGGCGGCCGGTCGCGCCTGCGAGGTCCCGTCTCCTGCGCCCTGAACGTCCTGACGGCCACTGCGGACTGGTACCTTCGCGGCAGAGCGAAGGAATTCGCGCTGGGTCAGGGGATTGGGGGGAGCCTCGGCTCCGTCCGTGGAGAGGGCAGTGACCCGTCCCGCTGTTGCACTTCGCCTCCTCGCCGCTCTCCTCGTCCTCGCAGGGCTTGCTGCGGGTTCAGTCGCGACGTCCGGCACCGCGTCGGCCAACGGCTGCATCTCTCCCGCTGCCGGCACGGCGAATGACCCCTACCTCATCCAGAACCTCAGCAACCTGGTGTGCCTTCGCAGTAACAGCGTCGACTACTGGAATCACGGCTTCTACTTCAAGCAGACCGATGACATCAGCCTGGTCGGCGAGGCCGTCTGGACCGTGGGGATCGGGGACTCCGGGCTCCCCTTTGATGGAACGTATGACGGGAACGGCAAGACCATCACCGGATTGCAGGTCTCCGGTGGCAATTCGGTCGGCATGTTCGGCGTCACCTCCGGAGCCACGCTCAGCGGCATCACATTGGTGGACGACTCCATCTCCGGCACCGCCCAGGTCGGCGGGCTGGTGGGCACCGCCGACGACACGACGGTCATCAGCAACGTCCGAGCCAGCGGCCAAGTGCGATCCGCCGGGTCCGACGCGGGTGGCCTCGTGGGACTCGCGCTCGACGCCACCCGGATCTCAGCGTCGTCGGCGGAAGTGGATGTGGCGACGGGTTTCGCAACCAACGCGGGGGGACTCGTCGGTCGGGCGCAGTCCGCGGGCGGCCCCGTGGTCATCGCCTACTCATCGGCGAGCGGGCATGCGGTGACCTTCGCTGGGGCCGGGGGCCTGGTCGGCGGGGGCTTCGCCCCGCTCAGCATCGATCGCAGCTATGCCACCGGCGACGACACGGCGGGGGCGGAGGCAGGGGGCCTCGTCGGCTATCTGATCGGCGACGACTCGTCCGCCGTGACGATCTCCCAGTCCTTCGCCACCGGCCGGGCGTGGAACAACTTCGGCGGTGCGGGCGGCCTGGTCGGCAAGCTCGACGACCAGGGATCGCTGGGCCTGGTGGCCAACACCATCACCGACTCCTATGCCACCGGTTCTGCCCATGGCACGTACTGGGCCGGCGGCGTGGTCGGCAAGATCACCGCTGGCCACCCGGCCGACTGGGCCATCACGCGCACGTACTCAGCCGGATTCCTCGAGGGCGCGGACGACTCCACCGGAGGCATTGTCGCGGAGATCGTCCCGCTCGGTGGCGGGACAGTGGGCAGTTCCTTCTGGAATCCCACGGACTCCGGCGCGTCAGCCTCCAGCCCCTACGGCACCGAGTCCACCGCGAGCGCCATGCGCTCCGGCACCCTTTACGCGGGCGCCGGTTGGGACATCTCGGCGCGCGCTCCCACGGGTTCGGTCTGGGGGAGCTGCCCGGAGTATCAGGGCGGCCTTCCCTTCCTGCAGTGGTACGCCGGCCAGAGGGGATGGGCGTGCTCGGACATCCCTCCGCCCGCTCCGCCGGGTCCTCCCACCGAGGTGGTCGCGGTAGCCGATGACGCGGCGGCATCGCTGTCGTGGAGACCTCCGGCCTCCGCGGGGTCGTTCCCGGTGAGCACCTACCTCGCGATGTCGAAGCCGGGTGGACGAATTTGCCTCGTCTCAACCCTCTCGTGCGACATCACGGGCCTGACCAACGGCATGACGTACACCTTCACGGTGCAGGCGCTCAGCGGGGGAGGCTGGGGAGCGGCCTCGGAACCCAGCAACCCGGTCACCCCGGCGCGACGACCCCGGCCGAGCATCGTGATCTCCGGCACGCGCATGCACCATGTCGTCGCCATCAGCGGAAGCACGACCGGCTTCGGCATGGGTGGCAGGGTGACGCCATGGTTCCGCCGCGGTGCGAGTCCCTACGAGGCCGGGCGCGAGGTCCTCGTGGACAGCGAGGGAGACTTCGCGTGGTCGCGCCGAGTCAGGGGCCAGGTGGTCTGGGTCTACGTCTCCTCGGGTGACATCCGATCGAACGCCCTGAGGCTTGTCGCTGCGCGCTGAGATGCCTGATGCGCCGGCGTGTCACGCGCGAGGCGTCGCCTGCTCCATGTCACTCGCCACGCTGAAGATGCGCCACCCATCTGCCTGCCGCAGCAGGAGGAACACGTCGACGGCCGCCACCGAGCGATCGACGAAGTTCATGGTGAACGCCTGGCGGACGCACGCGACGTCGCCGATGACCTCGGTGCTCCTCTCGCCGGGCGTCTCCGAGTAGCCATGTGATCCGAGGTCGTGGCGCATCTGAGCCTCGGCGTACTCCGCCAGGGTCATCAGGGAGACGGCCGTGTCTTCCGGGAACACGCGCAGGGCGAGCAGTGCCTGTTCATCGAACACCGCCGCGAAGGCCGCCCAGTCCGGTTGGCCACCCGCATCGAAAGCAAGCGCGTCGTAGGCCTTATCGACGATGCGTCCGATCGAATCGTCGGGCTCAGGCATAGCCGACTTCGTAGGTGTGAGTCTGCACGCCTGCTGCCGACAGGAGCGAGTCCATGTCGCGAGTCGCTTCGAGTGCGTCGGGATCATCCCGAAGCCACGCGTTGAAGTGCGCGAGGACGGCGCCCTGCCAAGCCCGCTTGGCGAAGTCGCCGGGGATCAAGCGCTCCATGGGCTGCACCGAGCGCGCGACGAGGGGCCAGTCGCCAGGGCCGTCAGGGAAGATCGCGGCAACCCGGCCGACGAACTCGCCCATCCACGCCTGGCCCAGTTCGATGTCATCGACGAAGTGATTGTGGTCGGCATTGGCCAGGGAGACGACCCGTCTTCGCGTTGCCGGCAGTTGCGCCGCGAGGGTCAACTGGCCGTAGAGGGGAAGGAGCGAGTCGCGGTCGGCGGCGAGAATCATGGTTGCCGGGTCGCTCAGCCAGGGAGCGAGGATGAGGTCGTTGAACACTTCGGATCCCCTGACGATGGGGGAGTCGTCGTTGGCTGGACACATGGCCGCGACGGCGGCGACTCGCGCGTCTGCGGTAGGGGCCACCAGGCTTGAGTAGCCCCCGAAGCTCGCGCCGGTGACCCCGACGCCGTCATGGCGCACCGGCAGGCGGGCGATCGACTCGCAGATGAGGAAGGGCACGTCCCCCACCCTGGCTTCGGCGTTGTCACGCGCGTGGCGCAGCAGAGCCTCGGGCTCTCCCAGGGGCTCCTGCTGCCCGAGGAACGCGTCCACGTCGGCGAACGTCGTCCCCGCGACGTCGGGGGACACGACCACGTAGCCGTGGCTCGCGAGGTGGGTGCCCAGGAACGTCGACTCGCGTCGAAAGCCGGCCCAGCCGTGGATGAGGAGGACCAGGGGGAACGGCTCCACAGCCGCGCGCCATTGGGCGCCGCGCACGGCCTGCTGAGGGACCAGTTCCTCGGGTGTCGACACGCCATCTGCGGCCCATCCGGGGACGAACCAGTCCATGGTCGCGGGGTCGAGGTCGTGCCCATTGTAGTCGTCGGCGCCGGGGTACCAGATCTCGACGGTGAGGGTGCGCTTGCGCGCGGCATCTGTCCAGGTCTGGGTCTCCACCCCCACGGGGAAGGGTCCCCGGGCGAAGGGGTCGTACCGCGCCTCCATCACGATCACGCCTCCAGTTCGGCCTCGGTGACCGGTGTCGAGGAGCCCAGGCCCGCATAGACCCGGGGGCGGCGCCATCGCAGGTAGAGGGCCCGTAGGACGCCTCCGAACAGGGCCACGAAGACGACGGCGACGAGGGCGGAGTTCACGAGCCCGCCGCGGGCCGTGAATACGTCGATCTGGCTGATGATGAGCAGCGTCAGTGTGGCGAGGGCGACGGCGGCCACGATGGGTGCCACGACGACCTTCCAGACGGACTGGCCGCGACGGTCACGGGCGAAGTAGGCCACGATGGCGATGGCGGCCAGGCACTCCATGAGGGGAATCGCGATGACGGCCGGGGTGGACCCCAGCACGTAGAGATCGAGGTAGGGATCGAGTCCGAGCAGGAAGAACGCCAGGACCACGATGAGCGTGAAGGTGGAGTGGGTGAGGCTGCCGACCCAGGGCGACCCGAACCGCTGGGACACCTCGCCGAACTTGCGCGGGATGGCATCGTCTCTGCCGAGGGCCAGGAGGTAGCGCGCCGCGGCGTTGTGGAAGGCCAGGACGGACGCGAACCAGCTCGTCACCACGAATATCGCCATGAGGGCCAGCGCTCCTTCGCCGGCGTACTGCGTGGCCGCGGTGAAGAACATGTTGATGGGATCGGCGTTGGCGGTCTCCACGGCCCCCTGCGCGCCGAAGGCCATCACGATCCACCACGCGACGAAGGCGTAGAGCAGGACCAGCAGGACGATGGCGCCGTAGGTGGCGCGGGGGATGGACCGGTCGGGGTTGCGTGTCTCCTCGACGAAGAGAACGGTGGCCTCGAATCCGGCGAAGGCCGCGATCGTGATCGCGAGCATGGCACCGGGATTGCCGGCGAGGATCTCAGTGGGATTGAACGGTGCCAGGCTCAGTCCGTCGGCTCCTCCCGCGATCACCACGGCGATGCCGACGACGAGGAGGATGGCCACCTCGCAGATCATGATCACGCCCAGGACCCGGGCGTTGAGCTCGACCTTGAGGATGCCGAGGGTACCCATGACCACCGTGGCAATGAGCGCCCATAGGACCCAGGGCGTCTCCAGGCCGAACTGCACGAAGAGCGCCTGCGCCAGGATGGCGAACACGCCGACCGCGCCAGTGGCGGCGATGGCGTAGGCGACGGTGACGAGGAAGGCCGCTCCGAGGCCGACCGTCCGCCCGAGGCCCTCGGTGACGTAGATGTACAGCCCTCCCGCGCGGCGGACGTGCTTGGCCATCGCGACGTAGCCCACCGCGAAGATGAGCAGGATGACGCCGGTGACGATGAACATCGCGGCGGTCCCGATCCCGCCGCGGCCAATGGCGAGGGGAATGGCGCCGACTGCGAAGCCCAGGGGAGCGGCCGCGGCCACGACGAAGAAGACGATGTGGCGGGCGCCCAGGGCATTGCGGGACAGGGTCTCGGGCGTCGTCGCGGAGCGAGGATCGGTGGTCGCCACGGAGGCTCCCTTCAGGAATGCCAAATCGCTTTGGCGCGATGCGGCGAAGTGTGCCAAAGCGCTTTGCCACTGTCAATGGTTCGTCGGTACCCTGCGGCTATGAGCCCTCGTCCCACCCTGGCCGACGTGGCCCGGGCGGCCGGCGTCTCTCCCACCACGGCCTCCCACGCCCTCAGCGGCAAGGGGCGCGTGGACGAGCGCACCAGGGCCGAGGTGCGCCGAATCGCCGATGAGCTGGGCTACGTTCCCAGCCGGGCCGCCCGGAGCCTGGCCCTCGGGCGCTCGGACACGATCGGGCTCCTGCTTCCCCAGCTCGCCCAGATGCCCCTCGATGAGCTCCTCGGCACCGACTGGTACGGGCGGGCCGCAGCGGCCGCCAGCCACGCGGCGCTCCGGCACCAGCGCGCGCTCGCCGTCCTCCCGCCGATCAGGACGCCCGCTGACCTGTCGGCCTTTGCCCTTGACGGAGTGATCGTCCTGGATCCCATCGTCGACGACCCGCGCTGGCCCGCGCTCGTCCACTCCTCGATGCCGATGGTGCTCCTCGGCATCGACCCATCCGGGCAATTGGGACCATCGGTTGTTGCCGACCTCGCTCACGGCATCCGCGCGCTCCTGGATCACCTGCACGAACGCGGCGCGAGGAAGATCGGCGTGGTGGCCACCGATATCGCGTGGGCGGCCGGTGATGAGACGCTGGTGGCATACCGCGACTGGTGCCGTGCGCGAGATGTGACCGAGGCTGTGGCCGTCGCCAACGTCAGCTCGTGTCGTTCCCGCGCGGAGGCGGCGGCGGCAGGCCAGAGTGCCGCGCTCGGCATGCTGTCGGCCACCGATCGACCCGACGCTGTCATCGGCCTCCTCGAGGACTTCGGGCGCGGGATTCTCGGTGCCGCCCGCGAACTCGGGCTGAGCGTCCCCGGGGACCTTCTCGTGGCCCAGGACATCGACGGTGTGGTGGCCCAGGTCAACGACCCCCCGATCACCGCCATCGACCTCAACATCAACGGCCAACTCGATGCAGCGGTGGACCTTCTCGTCGACGACAAGCAGGCAGACCGTGGCCTCGTGCGCACGGTGCCCGTGAGCCTGGCCGTCCGAGCCTCGAGCGGGGGATTGCTCGCGTAGTCCTCGGGAACCTCGAGCCCTGAGGCACGGGCAGCACCTGCCAAATATTTTGGCAACCCGTCGTCGCGCGGACTCGTCAACTTCATAGGCGGTGCGCGCGGCCTCCTTGCTAGTTTTTGGCGCATGGCGAACGACGAGCCCGGCGAGCGACTCCTCGACGGCGCGGTGCCCGCCGACTGGTGGCCGTGGCGCGACCCCGACGATCCCGCGGTGAATCGCCTCGGCGCCCAGTACGACGCCATGACCACCCGGCGCGACGTGTCGACCGACCCCGCACGCGAGCCCGGCCTGTTCAACCCGCAGCGCTACGCCGGCGGCCTCGTACTCCTGAGCGGATTCCCCACGTTCCTCGGCGCGCCGTTGGCGATGAACACCGCCGACCTGAAGGCGGGCAAGGTCGATGCGGCCCTCGTCGGGCTGACGGTCGATGACAACCCCGTCCCCGGAGCGCGCTACGCCGCGAACGAGATGCGCACGCTGCGTGACTGGATGAGCTTCCCTCCCGGCGGCACCGACCAGTACCTCGGCGTCGACTGGGGCTCCCTGCGCGTCGCCGACTACGGCAACATCGCCTCCTACGCCAACCAGAATGAGCGCTCACTCGAGGAGATTCACAAGGTCATCTCCGAGATCCTGGCGGCAGACACGATCCCGATCGGGGTGGGCGGGACCCACATTCAGTCGTACAGCTACGTGACCGCGCTGGCACGGAAGTACGGCCCGGGGCAGATCATGCTCGTGCACGTCGATGCCCACGTCGATACCTATGTCGCCGACCTCGGGCGGACCGTGCACAACGGCTCGTTCCTCAGGGTCGCCGTCGACAAGGGAATCCTCAAGGGCGACGACCTCGTGCAGGTGGGCCTGCGCGGGCAGGGCCCCGGGGAGGCGAACCTCGCCTGGCTGCGCGAGAACAAGGTGCGCACCCACTTCCAGGCCGAGGCCGACACCATCGGCTGGGAGAACGCCCTAAAGCGGGTCCTCAGTGAGGTCAAGGGGCGCATGGTCTACCTGTCCTTCGATGTCGACGCCATCTCGCCGGCCTACGCACCGGGCGTGGGGACCCAGGACCCCGACGGCATGACCGCGGCCCAGGCGCTCCAACTCGTACGGACCCTCGCCATCAACAGCGAGATCGTTGCGGCGGACTTCATTGAGTACAACCCGCTAATGGACGACGCACACCAGACGACGGGGGTCCTGGTCGATCGCTTGATCCGGTCGCTGCTGGCGGGCATCGCCGCGCGCAGGCAGGGGATTACCGATCCGTTCTACATCGATCCGCGACGCCTCGACTACAACTCCTGATCCCCCCGAAGGTCCAATAGCGCGCCCGGAGGGACTCGAACCCCCAACCGACCGGGTAGAAACCGGTTGCTCTATCCATTGAGCTACGGGCGCCGCCCACATCTTCTCAGCCTCGCTCGCAAGCGATGAGGTAGGAAGGGCCGAGACCCCCGCCGCTGCTGCCTACCCGAGCGGCGACCGGCTCAGACGTGTGAGCCGCCGTGGATGGAGTCGCGCACCTGGTCGACGAGCTTCATGAACTCAGGCTGGGACCGGAGCTCCGACACCGGCAAGCGCTCGCTCCCCTCCTCGAGGCTCGACTCGATGTCCAGGACGATCTTGCCGGGACGCGGGCTCATGACGAGGACGCGGGAGCCGAGGAAGACGGCCTCCTCGACGCTGTGGGTGATGAAGAGGATCGTCTTGCCCGTCTCCCGCCAGATTGTGAGGAGCTCCTCCTGGAGGCGCTCGCGCGTCAGGGCATCAAGGGCCCCGAAGGGCTCGTCCATTAGCACGAACTCGGGGTCGCTGGCGAGCACCCGGGCGATCTGGCAGCGCTGCTGCATGCCGCCGGACAGCTCGTACGGGCGGCGCTCCGCGAAGTCGGAGAGGCCAACCATGCTGAGGTACTTGTCGGACTCCTCCTGGCGCTTGGACTTGCCGACGCCCTGGAATTTCAGCCCCAGCTCGACGTTCTTGCGCACGTTCATCCAGGGGTAGAGCGTCGCGGCCTGGAAGACCATGCCGCGATCGGGCCCGGGCCCCTTGATGGCCTTGCCCTCGATGGTGATCTTGCCCTCCGAGGGGGTCATGAAACCGGCGACGAGCCGGAGCAGTGTGGTCTTGCCGCACCCAGAGGGTCCGGCAAGACACACGAACTGCCCCGGCTCGATCACCAGATCAATGCGCGACAAGGCCTGGACCTGAGAGCCCTTCACCCCGAAGAACTGACGGACTCCCTCAATGACCAGGCTCTTGTCGTGTCG
>JAPOJD010000135.1 GCA_029978585.1 Actinomycetota bacterium | reverse complement strand
CTTCATGCCGACACCTAGCTTCGCATCGACGCGGTCGCCCTGAGCCAGTACTTTACGCGGGACTGCCACGGGAACTCGCTCTCGACGTACAGCCAATCGTCCACCCAGCGGTCGGTGAGGAATCCGTACCAGACCTCACCGGCGATGAAGCCCTTGCCGATGCTTCCGGTGTAGGGGATATCGATCGGCTTACGCCACGTCTTGTAGTTCGTCCAGGCCTGGTTGCCATCGCCCTCGCCCTGGCCCAAGAGCTTCAGCGTTTGGGGCGTGATCCCGACGCGCTCAAGGAGAGCGATGAGCTGGCCGGAGGTGGGGATGAAGGCGGTCGTCGCCACGCCGACCACATCGTTGGCGTCACCGTAGGCCGTCACGAAGCGCTGCAGGAGCTGGATGAGGATGTCCACGGTGATGGTCGGTGCCTGGATCTTCTCGGCCGTGGACAAGAGCTCGTTGAGGGCATCGATCGTCGGCTGTTGATTGGCGACCGTGCTGACGGAGAGCGGGATCTTGGCGCCCTCCACGATCGTGGCGACCTGTCGCACGACCGGATCCGTGAGGCTCTTGAGGACTCGCACGTCAGCCGCGGTGTCGCCGTTGTCCTTCTCGAAGACGAAGGCGACCGTCGCCATGATGTCGGCGTTGAGGTTGGTGCCCATCCCGATGAGCTGCGTCTCCTCGAGAGGCCTGACAGCGAGGTCTCCTGTGAACCATGCATCGCCGCTGCCATCAGCGATGGTGCGCTCCTCATTGGATTCCGCCGAGTCCTTGATCCACTCGGGCGTATCGGTCACCCAGGCCCACCGCGTGCTGTCCTTCACGCCCGTGGTCGAGCGGATCTTCAGCACGGCGACGAAGGGCTCATCGCCGTTGCTGATGACGGACCCCTCCTCGACCTTCTCCGGGCGCACGGCGTCCCATCCGACGAAGCCAGTGCGGGCCGCGTTCGCGACCTCACCAGAGCCAGAAGCGTCGATGACAGCGGGCGAGGAAGCGGGCTGGGCAGACGATCCGCACGCCGCGAGCGCGAGAGCGGCGAGGGAAGCGACGAGGGCGACGCGCATGGCTAGTTGCGTCCGAGTCCGGCCAGCGCGACACGCGCGAGTTCGGCGTACCCGGTGATATTGGGATGCACGCCGGTGTCGGCGGCGATCATCCACGGCGGTCCCGCGCACCAGCCGGACTCGGCGTAATCCTCGGCGAAGAGCTCCTGGGTGAGCGTGGATTGATTGCTCGGCCCATCGGTGCCGTCCGTGGCCTTGGCACGACCGGAGCAGTCGGTCTCCGAGGTGAAGTCGCCGGGGGGCAGGCCGACGGCGAACGAAGGGTCGGCGGTGAGGATGCGGGATCCCTCGGAGTGCTCCGCACGCACCTGGGAAACGGCCGCCATGACCGCGGAGTTGAGCGAGTCGCGGGCGACGAGCAGGGCCTCAGGCGACCAGCCGCCAATCGTGAGGCCGATCTGGGGGACCACCTGCGGATAGGTGAGCACCATGACCTGCGCGTCGGTCGTATCGAGCAATCGCGTGTAGACGGCGACGAGGGCGGGGGTGGTGCCGTCGGCGGACACAAGCTCGCTGAAGCACTCCGACAAGGCCTCCTTCTGGACCGGCTTGTCGAACTTCGCGCAGCGCGCACCACCGCCGAGCAACACCTTCGACAGCGTGGGGTTGCCACCCAGTGTCATGAGCACGATGTCGGGGTCGAGCGAGGTGACGGCGTCGAGGCCGTTGGCGTCGTCGAACGTCGGGAAGGTGAGCTTGTCCTCCGCCCACTCGCGCGCCGTCGATCCGGAGATGGCGAGATTGGCGTAGAGATCGGGAGCCGTCTCCTGGGTGATGCCGAGCGCGCTCGCGACCTGCGCGGCCCAGGAGACCTGGTTGGCGAAGCCGTAGTCGGGAGCGAAGGACAGCTCGCCCTTCGCCGTGCGCAGGGTCGAGTTGGACGAGCACGGGTTGTTCTTGACGGTGCTCGTCTCCTCGAGGTCAGCGCACGCGAAGAGGTCCTCCCACTCCACGCCGTCGTCGTAGTAGCCGAAGCCGGCGGTGTAGCTGTCGCCCAACGCGACGACCCGCGGGACGGCGGGCGCCGGAGTCGGCTCGGCGGAGGTGGGCTCAGGCGTCGTCTCGGGGGTCGGCGACTGCGCAGCGGGTGCCCCGGCGGAGGACGCCGACTCCACGGGCGCGGGGGAGGCGGAGGTGGCGCATCCCGCAAGTGCCACGGCGGCGGAGAGAGCGGCGATGAGGGCCAGACGACGGGTCACGCCAGCGACGATAGGCCGATAGGTGGGGTGATCGCCCGCCTATGTTCGGTTTACTCACTCGAAGCCTCACGTGGGGACTCGCGGCTACTTACGATGCCTGGATGCGCCCGCTCCCCGTCATCGCCTGCCTCGCCTCCGTAGCCCTGCTCGCAGGGTGCACCTCCGGCGCATCCGCACCCGAGACTTCGTCGCCTGCCCCCATCGAATCCGCCTCCGAGGACACCGGCGAGGTGGCCGGCGCGGGCGTCAACGCCGCCGACGTGCAGCCGTGGACGGCAGGTCCTGTTCCCGGCGGCAATGGCTCCGGGATCACCTACCCCGACACGTGGCCCTCCGCCGTCATTGCGGGCTCGGGCACCTCCACATCTCTCACGCCCACGCTCGTGGCTCCCAAGGCCTCCGGACGCGTCGACGTCCAGGTGGTGAGCCTCACGCAGGGTGGCGGCTTCGGGGCCGATGGGCAGGGTGAGGCGACAGAGGTCGTCTTCGAGGGGACCGCGGACGCGGAGCGCATCGAGATCCCGGGCGGTGCACTCGCCCAGGGTGCGACGTACGCCTGGCGCGTGAGCGAGGACGGCGACACGTGGGCCGGACCCTGGGCCTTCAACGTCGACTCCGTGCGCAGCCAGACCGCGCCCACCGACGACGTCAATGGAATCGTCGTCAACCTCCTCTCCGGGCTCGCGACCGTGGGCTGGCAGAGCAAGTCCACGGCCGGGGCGAACGGGCCCATCCAGGTGTCGGTGATGCATCGCCCCGGACTGCCCGAGTCACCGGGACTTCCCGCGGGTTGGTCGTGGGTGCTTCCCGGATCCGGAGCGCTGAGCCTCGTGGAGTCGCAGCTCACCGGTGGTGAGGGCGATGCCGCGGGCCCACTGAGCGTGACCCTCTTCTCCTCCACGGGCGCCGGCACCACCTACGTGCGCACCGAATCGGGGGCCTACGTCCCCGGGCTCGCTGACGGGACCGCCACGCAATATGCATCGGGCGGCGTGCTGAGTCGAGTCGAGCCGGGCATCTGGCAGTTCATGAGCTCCGACGGAACTGTCACGCGCTATCAGGGTGGCCGGCCCGTGGCGGAATGGGCCGGTGGGATCCCTGTCGCGACGTACGCCTGGGATGACAAGGGTCGATTGGTCTCAGTCGGCGACGGCGTGTCCCGGACCATGTCGATGACGTACGCCGGCTCCGGCACGTGCGGAGCCGACGCGTGGGGCAACGGGTTCGGCACGCGCGAGGGCCTGTGGTGCGCGCTCATCAATGCCGACGGCTCGGTCACCGACGTCGGCTACGTGGGAGACCAGATCGGGCTCATCGCCGACGCCGGCGGCATCAGCGCGGGCTTCGGATGGGACGGCAGCGGACGACTGTCCGCGGTCCGCAGTTCCGATGCCGGATCGGCGGCGGCCACGGCGGGATGGAAGGGCCAGGAGACGACGACCCAGATCTCGTACGACGATCGTGGGCGCGTCGCGTCGATCACGACCGCCGCTGCACAGCCTGACGGCCAGCGCACCACCCGCACCTACACCTACCCGGTCGGTGCCGATGGCGAGAAGCTGCGCGCATCGATCCAGCTCTCGACGGGGTCCGGCCAGGGCTCGACCATCCTCACGATCGAGGCGGCCCAGGACAGCTGGCAGGTGCTGTCACGGACCGATGCCACCGGGCGCACGGCCACGGTGAAGTACGACGAGAGCAGTGGTGCGCTCACGCAGGGCACCGACGTATCCGGTCGCAGCATGGCCGTCGACCTCGACCGCGACTCCATGATGACGTCGTCCGTCGGCCCCTTCCTCGGTTCGACCGACTCGGCGATGCGCACGGACCGGATCATGGACGCGACCCCGACGGATCCCGCCGCGGGCGCCGACACCGGCGTCAAGCCGTGGGAGGGCCTGGCGGCCTCCATCTGGACGTCTGACGGCGTCGTCTCGCAATGGTGGGACAGGTCGGTCCTGCGCCTCGGGAACAACCTAGGAGTCGGCGCCACACTGGACTTCCCCGGCAACTGGACGGCGCAGGCGACGGGCATGTGGACGATCGCCGAGTCGGGTCGCTACACCATCGAAGCCACGGGCAGCGACAACCTGTCCGTCACCCCGGTCATCAACGGCGTGCAGTGCACCGACGACCAAGGCCAGGCCGGATGCGTCATCGACCTCAAGAAGGGCCAGCAGGCCTTCAGCCTCGTGCTGCGCGGCAAGGGCGCCGGCTCCTTCGATATCCGCGCCGGGATCGACAGCCCCGTCTCCATCGATCCCACCACCCTGAGCCCCAACTACGGGTCGGCCACGGTGATCAAGGTCAACGACGAGGTGAAGGGCCGCTCGCTGTCCACCCAGGTCCTCGGCATCAGCCAGCCGTGGACGGGCAAGCCCGACACGGTCACCGCCAGCGGTGGACTCACTACCGCGTATGCCTACGAGCCCATCGATCCCGGAGCCGGACAGTGGGGCCGCACCGTGCAGATGACGACGCCCGGCGGGTCCGTCCAGAAGCAGACGTACTACGGGGACGAGGAGAACGCGACCGATCCGTGCAGTCAGGGCTCTTACCCGCAGGCGGGCCTGCCGAAGACGCTCACGCGCTATGACGGCGTGCAGATCACCGTCGTCTACGGTCCCTCCGGGCAGCCCCTCTCCCAGACCACCGTCGGCCAGCAGGACGGCGCGGAGGTAGGCGAGCGACTCTGCACGACGTACGACGCGGCCGGTCGTGTGCTCACCTCCACCCTCACCGACCTGGCCGGCACGGTGCTGAGCTCGACCCAGTCGACGTACGTCTGGCAGGACGGCCGACTCGTCGTCACCACGGTCGACCGCGTAAAGGACACGGACTACACGACCGTGGCCATCCAGGACATCCTGGGACGCCTGGTGAGCTACACCGACGCCTGGGGCAACCGCAGCGAATTCGCCTACGACGCCGAAGGCGACAATGTCGTCCGGCGCACGGTGACTCCGCAGGGCGCCAGCGCACCCGCGCTTGACGTCGAGTACGCCTACGACCAGTTCGGCAGCCTGAGCACGGTCACGGTCAACGGCAAGGAGGCTGCCTCCGTCTCCTACGCCGAGGACCAGCTCGTGCGGAAGGTCTCCTACGCCGGTGGCGTGACCCGCACGCTGGAGTACGACCCGTCGGGAGCCCTGGCAGCCGTCGACCTCTCGACCAAGGGCCGGTCATTCGCGCACCGGGTGATCCGCAACAGCGCCGGGCGCATCCTGAGCACCGACCTCTCGGTCGACGACGGCGGCAAAAAGGCCACGTCGTCCACCTGGACCTACTCCTACGACGACGCGGGCCGACTCGTGGACGCCAAGCTCGACACCTCGGGTGACACCACCGCCTCGGGGGGTGACAAGCGCACGTTCTCCTACGACTATGCGCCGTCGCAGGAGTGCCCCTCGCAGGCAGGCAAGAACCTCGACCGCACCGGAGGAGCGCGCGATGGTGTGCCCTTCACCACGTGCTACGACGAGCGCGGGCGGCTGGCGTGGACGTCGGACCCGCAGCTCGCACCCAAGGACGGCAAGGCGACCGCGTCCTGGGACGGCCTGGGCAGACTCACCGCCCTCGATTCCGTGACACCCCTCTCGCT
>JAPOJD010000225.1 GCA_029978585.1 Actinomycetota bacterium | reverse complement strand
GACGACGCCCTCCGGCGTGCTGCCATCGAAGAAGGTCACGACCCGCTGGTGCGTGAAGTCGATGAAGTCGTCGACGACGACGATCTCCCCCGCCTCGTGCCCGATGCCGCCCACCACGTTGACGGCGAGGATCTCCGTGACGCCCAGGTCGGCCAGCGCCTGGACCAGGCCGCGGTAGTTGATCATGTGCGGCGGGACCGAGTGCTCCGGTCCGTGTCGCGGGACGAAGTGCGCGGGACGCCCGTGCAGGCTCCCCGACGTGACCTGGGCCGGGCCGTACGCCGTTTCCACGACCCGGGTCTCGGCGTCGGCGAGCAGGTCCAGCCGCGAGAAGCCGGTGCCCGCGATGATTCCGAGCGATCCCCGGCTCATGTCGTGGTGAGCGCGACCAGGGACAGCTCGTCGAAGGTGGGGAACCGGGTGGAGATATCGCTGCCGGTGAAGGTCCCGACCCATCCGTCCTCGTCGTGGAAGAAGCGCACCGCGATGAAGTCCGGCGAGTCGCCCATGTCGAACCAGTGGGTGGTGAGCGCGGGGACGCTCAGCAGGTCACCCGCGGTGCACAGCATCGCGTGAACCCGGTCGCGCATGTGGAGGTAGAAGACCCCGGAGCCCGCGACGAAGTAGCGGATCTCCTCCTCGTCGTGCGTGTGCTCGTTGAGGAACTTCGCGCGGGCCGCTGCCGCGTTGGCGCGCCACTCATCGGAGTCGACCGGATGCAGTTGCACGACATCGACGAGCCGGTAGCCGTGCTCGGCGACGAGCCGGTCGACGAGCGGGCGGTGTGCCTCCAGGACCTCGTCCTGTGCCGGGGCCGGCACCTGCGGTGGCGCGGCAGGAACGTGCTCGTACACGACGCCGAGCGGGGCAAGCGTGTCCGCGATGGCGTCGCGGTCCGAGGTCTGGACCACCGGGGCGTCGGGGCGATCGTCGTCCCAGACCGTGAGCAGGGTCATGGCTCCTCCTGAAGGCTGCTGGGCACAGGGCCGCTGGGCGCAGCGCTGCTGGGCACATTGTGTCCCAGGGCGGGGGCGCCTGCCCCGGGAGCCCGCTCGCGCGGTCAGGGGCGAAGGGCGTCGATGCGCAGGGCGTACTCGCACAGCCAGTCGAGGCTCTCGGTGCGCGCGACCGCCTCGTCGAGGTCGCCGCCCCAGGCGTACAGACCGTGCCCGGCGACGATGACACCCGGCACGCCTGCACCGAGGGCACCCAGGACGCGGTCGGACAACTCCGCCATGTCCTGGGAGTTCGCCACGACCGGCACGGTGACGCGGTCGCCGTGGGCTGCGCGCCCGATGCCCTTGAGCTGCTCCACGTCGGCGAGGGTGACACCCGTCGGCCACCGCGACGCCGCCACTACCGCCGAGAGCGCGTGCACGTGAACGGCGGCACTCGCGCCCGTCGCGGCGATGACGGCAGCGTGCACCCGGGCCTCCGCGCTGGGCCGGTACGGCTGGCCGGGAAGCGCCTCCCCGAGCATGCTGGTGCGCACCGCGTGCGTCGCGTCGAGCGCGGCCTTGTCGACCCCGGAGGCCGTGACGAGCAGGTCGTCACCGTCGCGCACCGACACGTTGCCCGACGTCCCCCGCATCCAGCCCAGGCCGAACATGCGCTGCGACGTGATCGCGAGCTGCTGCTCCGCGGACATGTACCCTCCCGGCCATGACAGTAGCGGAGGCGTCGTTCCGCGACGTCGCTCACATCGTGGTCGACATCGAGGGGACCACGAGCCGCTCCACCTACGTCTACGACGTCCTCTTCCCCTACGCGACGGCGCGCTTCGACCGCTGGCTCACCGCGCACGCGGAGGACCCAGCGGTGCGCCAGGTCGTGGACCAGGTGGGCATCGAGATCGGCGTCGCGGATCCCGCTCGCGACCAGGTCGTTCAGGCCCTGACCGAGTGGGTCGCCGAGGACCGCAAGGTCACTCCGCTGAAGACGCTGCAGGGTCTGATCTGGCAGGAGGGCTTCGACAGCGGCGAACTCATCTCCGACTTCTACCCCGACGCCCTCGATGCCCTACGTGCCTGGCACGACTCCGGAGTTCCGATCTCCGTCTACTCCTCGGGATCGGTGCTGGCCCAGCGCAACTGGTACGCCCACTCCCCCGCCGGTGACCTCACGCCGTGGATCAGCGGCTACTTCGACACCGCTAATGCCGGGCCCAAGCGCGAGGTGTCGTCGTACCGCGCCATCGCCGAGGCAATCGGGGCCGACCCGTCCACGCTGCTGTTCTGCTCCGACGTGGTGGCCGAACTCGATGCCGCGCGCGAGGCGGGGTGGCAGGTCGTGCGCGTACGCCGGCCCGGAGAGCCGCACGCAGCCGAGGATTCGGCGTACCCCGAGGTCGCCGAAATGACGGCGATCTCCGTGAACCCG
>JAPOJD010000251.1 GCA_029978585.1 Actinomycetota bacterium | reverse complement strand
TGTGCATCCTCGACGACTAGCGCGCCGATCGCGGGGGCGGCTACGTGCGCGTCCTGGGCGTGGTGCCAGACGCGCGTGGGCGGGGGATCGCCACGTGGCTCCTGCGGTCGGCATTCGCCCAGGCGGCGCGCGACGGCCGTGAGTTCCTAGGCCTCACCGTCGACAGCGACAACACGACGGGCGCCACCGCCCTCTACGAGCGTGCGGGGATGAGGCCGGAACGGGTGATCGTCCTCCTTCGCCGCCCCCTCGCCTGACATTCGCCTCCGGCCCCAGGGGGGCCAGGTCCGTCAGGCCGCCGTGACCCGGATCCCGCCGGGGATCCGTTACTGCTGATACCCGTGTGGCATGCCGTTACCGTTCCGTTATCCGGACACGAGCTTGACCCTTGCCCGACCGGTCATGGCAGGGTCACGGAGTCGCTCGGCAGATGGGGGCAACCGCCCCCGACGAGCGGACCGCCGAATCGGCAAGCCTCGCCCGGGGCAGCCAGACGGAGACGGCCCAGCCGTCTCCGAGGGCATCAGACCCGGATCCCGAGGGGCGCCGTACCGGGGACCCACGTCAGGGCCCAGCCCTGACGAGACGGACGCGACAGCCGGTCGCGGCCGGGAGGGCAAGGCCCTCCTGGGGCGAATCCCGTGTGCTCCGGCACGCGGGTAGGGCGCTCTTCAGCCCGAGCCCGACAGCTCACCTGGGAGGCGGACGGAAGAGGGAGCGCATGCGCCGCACGACTCACCGCAACACCCGCTTGACGACCCGACTCACCACCGCACTCATCGCCCCGGCACTCCTCACCTCCGCGCTGGGCGCCTCCGCCATGATCGTGGGCGCACCCGTCGCTTCGGCCGCTCCGGTCACCGCCGAGGACACCTCCCGCGGCAGCATCCATGAGGACGCCAGCCGACAGGCTGCCGCCGACTACCGCAAGAAGGCCCAGCGCGAACGCGACTCGCTTGAGGCTGGCGACCGCATCCGCGAGCAGGTCGTCGAGCGCGCCCTGGCTCAGGTGGGTGACGCCTATGGAGCCGGCGGCGAGGGACCCAATGTCTTCGACTGCTCCGGCCTCGTCGTGTACTCCTGGCGTGCGTTCGGGGTCAAGCTCGAGCACTACAGCAAGGCCCAGTACGACCAGACGGAGCGCATCTCCCTCAAGGAGGCGCGCCCAGGCGACCTCGCGTTCTACTTCGAGAACGGCGCCCACCACGTCGCGATCTACATCGGCGACGGCAAGGTCGTGCACGCCTCGGACTACGGAATCGGAGTCGTGAAGGGCGTGGTCAAGGGCACGCCGTGGACTAATGCCCACTTCACGGGCATGGGACGGGTGAAGCTTCCGACGTAGTCGTCGCTTTGGCTCGGTCCTACTCCAGGCGTCCGCGCGGGATGCTGGCCACGGCGTCGGCCACGGCCGATGACTCCTCCGGGGACAGCGACACCTCGGCCATGCCGCCACGCAACTGCTTGATGTAGCTGCGCGACTCGCTTCGCGCGTGCACCGAGGTGAGGACGAACCCATTGCCGTGGTCGTCGACGAGGGCCGCGCTGAAGGACATGCGTCCGCCCATGTCGCCGAAGGCGTCGTAGCGCACGACGCCGACGTGGCGAATCGCCATCTGG
>JAPOJD010000222.1 GCA_029978585.1 Actinomycetota bacterium | reverse complement strand
TGTCGAGCTGGCGACGGTGACAGAATCGGCGCATGCCGATCCTCGACCAGTACGTCCCCGATCCCGGCCGCTACGACGGCCGCATGCCCTACCGCCGCTGCGGGCGCAGCGGGCTCATGCTCCCTGCCGTCACCATCGGCTGCTGGCACAACTTCGGCGATGACACGCCCCTGGATACCCAGCGGGACATGCTGCGCACGGCCTTCGACCTCGGCATCACCCACTTCGACCTGGCCAACAACTACGGCCCGCCCTACGGCTCGGCGGAGATCAACGTCGGCCGGATCCTCCGGGAGGACTTCGCGGGCCTGCGCGACGAGCTCGTGATCTCGAGCAAGGCCGGCTGGGACATGTGGCCCGGGCCGTACGGCGACCTGGGCTCGCGGAAGTACATTCTCGCGTCCCTCGACCAGAGCCTGCAGCGCCTCGGCCTCGACTACGTCGACATCTTCTACCACCACCGCCCCGACCCGGAGACGCCGCTCGAGGAGTCGATGGGGGCGTTGGCGACCGCGGTCCAGCAGGGCAAGGCGCTGTACGTCGGAATCTCGTCGTACTCCCCCGCACGCACCGCGGCTGCAGCCGCCATCCTCGCGGAGATGGGAGTGCCGCTGCTCATCCACCAGCCGTCGTACTCCATGTTCAACCGCTGGATCGAGGCCGACGGCCTCATCGAGACCTGCGGCGAGCTCGGTGTCGGGATCATCACCTTCAGCCCCCTCGCGCAGGGGATGCTCACCGACCGCTACGCGACGGGCGTCCCCGCCGGGTCCCGGGCCGAGCAGGGCAAGTCCCTCGACCCGGCGATGGCGAACGACGACGTGATCGCCCGGGTGCGCGGCCTCGCCGCGATCGCGGCGGAGCGCGGGCAGTCCCTGGCGCAGATGGCGATCTCGTGGACGCTTCGCGACCCCCGCGTCACGTCGACCCTGCTCGGAGCGAGCAGCGCCGATCAGTTGCGCGAGACAGCCGCTGCCGCCGGTCGCACGGACTTCACCCCGGCGGAGATCGCCGCGATCGACGAGCATGCCGTCGAGGTGGGCATCGACCTCTGGCGGTCTCAGTCGCGCTTCGAGTAGGGACGTACTCTGAACGCCATGCGGCCGCTCATGATCTTCGACGGGGACTGCGGCTTCTGCACGGCATCCGTCAACGTCATCCGCCGCTGGATCCGGCCGCGATGCGACATCGAGCCCTGGCAGCGCACCGACCTCCCGCTCTACGACCTCACGCCCGCGCAGTGCACGCAGGCCGTGCAGTTCGTCGACGCAGAGCGGCGCGTGACCTCGGGGAGCCGGGCAGTCATGGCGATGCTGCGCACGGCACCCGTGCCCTGGCCGGCCGTGGGCATGGTGGGAGACCTGCCCGGGGTGGCGTGGGTCGCGGACCGTGCCTACCGCTGGATCGCCGCGAACCGCCTGAGGCTCCCGGGGTCCACGCCCGCGTGCGCGCTGCCACCGGCCGCCTAGGGCGATGACTGCGGGCGAGCGCTACGGAGGGGTCAGCCCCACGGCGCCGGCGTTGTCCGGTCCGGCGCTGTTCGCCCAGGACTGGCGTGACCTGTTCTTCCTGCACTGGGCCGTCGAGCCGCGCGACGTGGCGCCGCTGCTGCCCCGCGGCGTCCGCCCCGACGTGCTCGACGGGGCGACCTACGTCGGACTCGTGCCCTTCCGGATGGTGGGCGCCGGACTGGGCAGCCGCCTGCCCACGCCGTACCTCGGCACCTTCCTGGAGTGCAACGTGCGGCTGTATTCGGTTGACGACGAAGGACGGCACGGCGTGGTGTTCCGGAGCCTCGAGGCGTCGCGATGGATCACTGGCATGTCCGCACGCTGGGGCTATGGCCTCCCCTACACATGGGCGCACATGCGCCTGCGGCGGCGCGGCGAACGCTGGTGGTGGCGTTCGGACCGGAGATACCCGCGCGGCGGGGGATCCTTGCAGATGGAGGCGGAGTCGGGTCCTGTCACGCAGGCTAGCGACGTCGAGGTCTTTCTCACCGCGCGCTGGGGCCTGCATTCCACCATCGCCGGCCGCACCGTCTGGACCCCGAACGAGCACGGACCCTGGGTGCTCCACGAGGCGCGCCTGCTGCGCCTGGACGAGGACCTCGTGGAGCGGGCCGGCCTGCAGGTCAGTGGCGAGCCCACCCTGCGGCCGCTGTTCGCGCCCGGGGTCCACACCACTTTCGGCTTTCCCACGGTGGTCACCTGACCTGTCCGGGTGTTCAATGAGCCCATGGCCACGATCATCGAGTCCACCGTGGTGGAGCCTGTTGCCTTCACGCCGTTCCCTATCTGGCCGGGGCAGGAGGAGGCGCGAGGAATCTTCGTGCGCCGTACGCCGGTCCTGTCCGAGACCGCGACGCGGACGCTCTACGTTCACGGCCTCGGCGGCTCGTCGTCCAACTGGACCGACCTCATGGGCCTGCGCATGCCCGACTCACCCGGCATCGCATT
>JAPOJD010000189.1 GCA_029978585.1 Actinomycetota bacterium | reverse complement strand
CAGGGACGTCACGTCCTAGTCGAGGACGGCCCGCATCTGCGCGAGTTCACGGGCCTTCGTGCGTCGGGACCGGCGCACGACGAAGAAGATCACGAGGCCCGCGATGAGCGCAATGACGAGCAGAATGATAAGACCGCTGAACGCCGAACCACCGCTCGAGCTGGTGGACGACGTGCCGCTGGATCCACTCCCGGAGC
Organism: Actinomycetota bacterium; assembly: GCA_029978585.1. Classification (GTDB taxonomy): domain Bacteria; phylum Actinomycetota; class Actinomycetes; order S36-B12; family S36-B12; genus Mxb001. The sequence continues at coordinate 3,183 of JAPOJD010000189.1, read as the reverse complement.
TGTAGTACTCGTCGACGCCGGCGACGAATGCCTCGAGCACGGCGTACGGTCCGGCGGAAGACTGGGCGGCGAAGGCATCATCCGCGATGGACGTCACGGAACCGCTCGTGGACCCGGCGCGGAAGGCGTTGCCGGCGATGATGGCGTAGACGCCGTTGCGCCCCACGGTGTCGCGCAGGCTGCGCAGCAGCGCGTCCGGGCCGCCGGCCGATGCCGCCATGGACGCGGGGACGACGGCGATGAAGATCGGCAGGCCCGTGTCGGCGATCTGCGCGCGCAGGTCGTCGGCCTGCCCGGCAGTGAGTGCGTTCTCGGCGGCGGGATCGTTGTAGACCGAGTCGCTGCGCAAGGAGGCCGCCACGGAGTCGATGGTCGCGGCCTGTGCTGCCGGGGCCGCGAGGAGCGTCAGGGCCAGGCCCAGCGCGGGGACCAGCAGGAGAGCCAACCGGGATCGCGATGCGGTCATAGCCTTGAAGGTACCCCCAGCCTCAGCGGCATGGTGACCTCGCGGTGGCCCTACCCGTCGTTCAGTCGCGGATCTCGCAGAGGGTGGTGCCCGTGGGCACGGTCGAGCCCACCTCGGCCGCGAGCCCGGTGACCGTGCCCGCGCGATGGGCGGTCAGCGGCTGCTCCATCTTCATCGCCTCGAGGACGACGATGAGGTCGCCCACGGCAACCTCCTGGCCCTCCTCGACCGCTACCTTGACGATCGTCCCCTGCATCGGTGCCACGAGCGCCTCGCCCGTGGCGGTGCTCCCCGTCGACTTGCTCGCGCGGGGGCGGGGCTTGGTGCCATTGCTGGCCGGGCGCGGGGCGACAGTCATGGCAGGGAGGGTCACCGCCAGTCGCTTGCCGTCCACCTCGACGACGAGTGTCTCGCGCTCCACGCTCTCGACCGAACTGTCGACAGTGCCCGAGTACGCCGGGATGGCATTGTCGAAGTCCGTCTCGATCCAGCGCGTGTGGACGCGGAAGGCCTCGTCAGCGGGCGGGGCGAAGGCAGGGTCGTCGACGACCACGCGATGGAAGGTGAGGGCCGTCGCGATCCCCTCGACCTCGAACTCCCGCAGAGCGCGACGGGACCGCTCCAGAGCCTCCTCGCGATCACGGCCGGTCACGATGAGTTTGGCGAGGAGTGAGTCGAAGTTGCCGCCGATGACGTCGCCCTGCCGGAATCCGGTGTCGACGCGCACGCCGGGACCGCTGGGAAGCACCCACCGGGTGAGGACTCCCGGGGCCGGCAGGAAGCCGCGGCCAGGGTCCTCGCCATTGATCCGGAACTCGATGCTGTGTCCGCGCAGTGCGGGGTCGTCATAGTCGATGACCCCGCCCTCGGCGATGCGGAACTGCTCGCGCACCAGGTCGATGCCGGCGACTTCTTCGCTGACCGGGTGCTCAACCTGCAAGCGGGTGTTGACCTCGAGGAAGGAGATCGTGCCGTCCTCGCCGACGAGGAACTCGCACGTGCCGGCGTTGTGGTAGCCCGCCTCGCGCATGATGGCCTTGGATGCTCGGTAGAGCTCCTCGACCTGGGCCTCGGAGAGGTACGGCGCTGGCGCCTCCTCGACGAGCTTCTGGTGGCGGCGCTGCAGGGAGCAGTCTCGCGTCGACACCACGACCACATTCCCGTGCTGGTCGGCGAGCACCTGGGTCTCGACGTGGCGAGGGTTGTCCAGATAGCGCTCGACGAAGCACTCGCCCCGGCCGAACGCTGCGACGGCCTCGCGGACCGCCGAGTCGTACAACTCGGGGATTTCCTCGAGCGTGCGCGCGACCTTGAGGCCGCGACCGCCGCCCCCGAAGGCCGCCTTGATCGCCACCGGAAGGCCGTGCTCGTTCGCAAACGCGACCACTTCATCCGCTCCGGTCACCGGGTCGGGGGTCCCGGGGACCTGCGGCGCCCCGGCCCGGGCGGCGATGTGCCGGGCGGAGACCTTGTCGCCGAGATCGCGGATCGCCTGTGGCGGAGGCCCGATCCAGGTGAGCCCGGCGTCGATCACGGCCTGCGCGAAGTCGGCGTTCTCCGAGAGGAAGCCGTAGCCAGGATGCACGGCATCGGCGCCGGATCTGCGGGCCACGTCGATGATCTTCGGGATGTCGAGGTAGGTCTCTGCCGCGGTGGCGCCGCCGAGCGCGTAGGCCTCGTCGGCCATCTCGACGTGGAGGGCGTCCCGGTCGGGATCGGCGTACACGGCAACGGAGGCAAGGCCCGCGTCGCGGCAGGCCCGGGCCACCCGCACGGCGATCTCGCCCCGGTTGGCGATGAGGACCTTCTGCACGCGCTGAAGTCTAGGGAGCCCGTGGTGGCGTCGGTCAGGTGCCTGGCACAGTGGGCGCGTGCCCTTCATCCTCGCGTCGGGGTCCCCGGCCCGCCTGCGGCTCCTGCGCCAGGCGGGGATCGACCCCCTCGTGCTGGTCAGCGGCGTCGACGAGGAGGCCCTCGAGGAGCTGATGCGCGATCGTCCGATCCCCGAGGTTGCGCTGGCGCTGGCGAGGGCCAAGGCGGAGGCGGTGGAGCCCGCGGCACCCGAGGATTCGCTGGTCCTCGGCTGTGACTCGATCTTCGAGGTTGACGGGCAGCGATGGGGCAAGCCGCCCACGGCGGAGGAGGCGCTGCGGCGATGGCAGCGCATGCGCGGCCGGTCCGGCACCCTGCACACCGGTCACTGGCTGATCGACCGCCTTTCGGGGCGGGCGTGCGGCGAGACGATCTCGACGATCGTGGACATGGGAGACGCCGATGACGACGAGATCGCCGGTTACATCGCCACCGGTGAGCCGTTGGAGGTGGCCGGCGGATTCACCCTGGACGGCCTCGGCGCCCCGTACGTCGCGGGCGTGCGGGGCGACCCGGGGAACGTGATCGGGGTGTCGCTTCCGGCGGTGCGTCGCCTTGCCTTGGCGTGCGGACGGTCATGGCCCGCAGTGCGAGACTCGGGCTCTTCCGCGGGGAAGTCGTGAAGGGGAGGAAGTCGTGAAGGGACGGTCCCGGTGACTCGCCTGAGCCTGTTCGTGGCGGAGGCTCCCCCATGGCTGGTCATCGCCTTCTGGTTCGCGGTCATCTCGGCGGTCGCCGTGACGGCCCGCTGGTGCGTCAAGCGATTCGCCAGCGATGAGCGTCGGACCGAGCTTGCCGAGCACTCGAACAAGCTCATCGGCGCTCTCGGCGCGACCTTCGCGTTT
>JAPOJD010000194.1 GCA_029978585.1 Actinomycetota bacterium | reverse complement strand
GACCGAGCGAGGCCAGCACCGTGCCCGGCTCCTGATCGGAGGCGGCGTGGTAGACGACGCTCATCGCATTCACCCTGCGCCGGCCCTCCGGCATGGGCAGCGTGACGTGGATCCCCCCGAAGTCGCACGCGGTCCAGCGGCACATGAGATCTCGGGGCGTGAGGTCCCAGTCGAGGTCCCCGTCGCCCTGGGTGAACAGCGGAAGGACCTCGTAGTCCCCCTCGGGCTGAGACTCCCCCTCGTCGCCCGTGGCAGCCCGGCCCACGGCGATGTCGAGCGTGGCCGGGATGGCGGCCGTGTAGATGTCGCGCAGGCGCGCCGGCGACATCATGCCGTCGACGGCGACCGAGGTCACTGCCATCACGCGTCCGGTGTCGAATCCGGAGGCGATGCGGTGGACGGTGATGCCCATCTCGTCGTCACCGCGGTAGATCGCCCAGAGGGGGTTGGGTCCGCGGTACTCGGGGAGCCTCCCCGGGTGGACGTTGAGGGCGGCGATCCGCGGGGCGGCGATGGTGCGGTCGTCCAGGAGATGAGGGTAGGTGAAGCACACGAGCAGGTCAGGCTCCGCGGCCTCGACGACGTGCGCAACATCACCGGGATGCCGTGCGACGACCGAGGTGACATCGAAGGGAACCTGCTCCAGAACCGACTTCCACCCGTCCGACCGCAGGCTGGGACGCCCCTTGGTCGTCTCCACGAGCACCACGTCATCGCCTCGGGACGCCGCCCACCCGAGGAGGATCTCGGCGGCCACCGGGCGCCAGCAGACCAGAGCGATGCGCACGCCCCTACTCTGCCCGACGCCGCGAGCGAGAGGGCGCGGAGGCCGGGCCGGTAGGCTGCTCAGTCGATCCCCAGTCATTCGGAGGTAGTCCATGTACCGCCAGGTCCCGGCGCATGTCGACCTGCCGGAGATGGAGCGCGGCGTCCTGGCACTGTGGGCCGACGAGGACGTCTTCCACCGCAGCCTGGCCGCCTCGCAGGGGCGCCCCCTCTGGGCCTTCAACGAGGGCCCGCCCACAGCCAACGGGACCCCGGGGACCCATCACATCGAGGCCCGGGCATTCAAGGACATCTTCCCGCGCTACCGCACGATGAAGGGCTACCACGTTCCCCGCAAGGCCGGCTGGGACTGCCACGGGCTGCCCGTCGAGCTCGCCGTCGAGAAGGAGCTCGGATTCTCCGGCAAGAGGGACATCGAGGAGTACGGCATCGCGGAGTTCAATGCCCGGTGCCGCGAGTCGGTCCTGCGCCACGTCGACGAGTTCGACCAGATGACCCGCCGGATGGGCTTCTGGGTCGACATGGACGATGCCTACTGGACCATGGACCCCCAGTACGTGGAGAGCGTGTGGTGGTCGCTCAAGCAGATCTTCGACAAGGGCCTGCTCGTCCAGGACTACCGCGTAACGCCCTACTGCCCCCGGTGTGGCACGGGGCTGTCCGACCACGAGCTCGCGCAGGGCTACGAGACGGTGGTCGATCCCTCCGTCTTCGTGCGATTCCCCGTTGCTGGCGGACCGCTCGCGGATCGGTTCCCGGGCGTGGCCCTCCTGGTCTGGACGACGACGCCGTGGACTCTCGTCTCGAACACCGCCGTCGCCGTCAATCCGGGGGCCACCTACGTCGTCGCCCGGGCAGCGGACGGGGAGACGCTCGTCGTGGCCGAGGACCTCGCGGCCGGCCTGCTCGGGGAGGACGCCGAGATCCTCGAGCGGCTCCCCGGGACGGATCTTGAGCGCACGCCGTACCGCCGACCCTTCGACCTCGTCGAGATCCCGGATGCGCACTACGTGATCCTCGCCGACTACGTCACCACCGACGACGGATCCGGACTCGTGCACCAGGCGCCCGCGTTCGGCGCCGACGACCTCATCACCTGCCGCGCCTACGGGCTGCCCGTCGTAAACCCCGTGCGCCCCGACGGCACCTTCGAGGCCGACGTCCCCCTGGTGGGCGGGGTGTTCTTCAAGAAGGCCGACGACCTGCTGGTAAGGGACCTCGAAGAGCGCGGCCTTCTGGCCCGGCACGTGGGGTACGAGCACTCCTACCCGCACTGCTGGCGCTGCCACACTCCGCTCATCTACTACGCGCAGCCGTCGTGGTACATCCGCACCACCCAGATCAAGGACGCCCTCCTCCGGGAGAACGAGCGCACGAACTGGTACCCCGAGACCATCAAGTGGGGCCGCTACGGCGACTGGCTCACGAACAACGTCGACTGGGCCCTGTCCCGCAATCGCTATTGGGGCACTCCCCTGCCCATCTGGCGCTGCGATGAAGGACACCTCACGGCGGTCGGTTCCCTCGCCGAGCTCGGGGAGCTCTCGGGCCGCGACCTCGCCGACCTGGATCCACATCGTCCCTACGTCGATGAGGTGACGTTCCCCTGCCCGCAGTGCGCAAGCGTCGCCGCGCGCGTACCGGAGGTCATCGACTGCTGGTACGACTCCGGCGCGATGCCCTTCGCGCAGTTCGGCTACCCGCATCGCGGCCTGGAGGAGTTCACCCAGCGCTACCCCGCCGACTACATCTGCGAGGCGATCGATCAGACCCGCGGATGGTTCTACACCCTCATGGCGGTCGGCACCCTCGTGTTCGATGAGTCGTCGTACAAGAACGTCGTCTGCCTGGGCCACATCCTCGACGAGGACGGCCGCAAGATGAGCAAGCACCTCGGCAACGTCCTGGAGCCCATCCCGCTCATGGACGAGCATGGCGCCGATGCCGTCCGGTGGTTCATGCTCGCCTCCGGATCCCCGTGGCAGGCCCGGCGCGTCGGGCATGCCGCGATCCAGGAGGTCGTGCGCAAGGTCCTCCTCACCTACTGGAACACCGCCTCCTTTCTCTCCCTCTACGCGCGGGCGGCCGGGTGGAGCCCGGACACGGCCGCCGACGCGCCCGCGGTCGCCGACCGAGGGGCACTCGACCGCTGGGTGCTCAGCGAGGCACACCGCCTGGCGCGGGATGTCGACGGGGCTCTGGAATCGTTCGACACGCAGCGGGCAGGACGACTCATCTCGGAGTTCGTCGACGACCTGTCGAACTGGTACGTCCGCCGTTCTCGCCGCCGATTCTGGGAGGGTGACCCGGCCGCACTCGCCACACTGGACGAGGCGCTGCGCATCGTGACACTCGTCATGGCCCCCTTCACCCCGTTCGTGGCCGAGCGCGTGTGGCAGGACATGGTGCGCCCGGTCGATCCCGCGGCCCCGATCAGCGTGCACCTGGCGGCGTGGCCCGCGGCGGACCCCGGCCTCATCGACGGCGGGCTCGCCGAGCAGGTGGCCCTCGTGCGCCGCGT
>JAPOJD010000185.1 GCA_029978585.1 Actinomycetota bacterium | reverse complement strand
GTCGTGGTCCACCCCGATGACGATCCCGTCGTAGCCGGCAGCCCGCATCGCCCCCGCCATCCACACGCTGGACTGGCCGCTGCCGAGATCGAGCACGACCCGCGGCCGACGCTCGAGGACGTCGCCGACCAGCCAGAGCAGGAGGTCCTCCGAGGCCGCCCAGGCTCCCGGGCGAGGCATCGGCAGGGGCATCGGGACGAGGCGCTGCAGTTGCAGGTAGGACTCCAGGAGAGAAGTCTGAAGCACCGTCCGGTCCGCGGACAGCGTGCGCACCTGGCGTCGCTCGACCGACTGGCGATGGGCGAGCTCCTCCATGCGAGTGCGCAGGTTCACCCGAGCCGACTCGACCTTCGACTCGACAGCCGACACGACCCTCTTCTCAGAGGCCGCCGACGTCGCCGTGACTGCGTCGCCGAGCGCCTTGCGCGCCTGCTCGATGTCCTTGCCCACGGCAGCACGGGCCTCGCGCGTCTCCTTGCGCGCCTCGGTCATGGCGTCACGCAGGGAGGTCAGTTGGCCCTTGATCGCGGCATCCTGGATCAGGGTCGTCGTACGCGCCTGCTGAGTCTCGATCCGCGCAACCCTGCCCGCCGTGATCCGCAACCACGCGAGTGCCTGGCCCGACGCGGCTCCGATGACGAGTCCGAGAACCGCCGCGACAACAGTGGTGGCTGCGTTCCAGCCCGCCGCGAGGCCGAGCGCAACGAGCCCGACGATCCCGAAGAGCCCGCCCACCAGGGCCGGGATACGACTGCGCATCGCTCCTCCCATCTCACGGGACGTCCTGGACTGTGCTCCCCCGACCGCAATTGCACGAGGCTACCCTTCCCCCGTGGCCTTAGACGCGGGTGCTTCCGTTCCATCCGCAGGCGGCGTCTCCGTGGTCATGCCCGTCCTGAACGAGGGAATCCACCTCTCAGAAGCGGTGAGCGCCATCCTCGACAGCGCGTACGAGGGCCAGATCGAGGTAGTCCTCGCCCTCGGTCCGTAGACGGATGACACCGACCAGGTCGCGGCGAGCCTGGCGGCCTCCGATGCCCGGGTGCGCCTCGTCGCCAACCCCTCGGGACGCACAGCATCGGGCCTCAACGCGGCCATCGCAGCAGCCACGTACGACATCATCGCGAGAGTCGACGGGCACGCGGTCATCCCTCGCGACTACCTATCGGTCGCGGTGCGCACCCTGGCGGAAACGGGCGCTGACAACGTCGGCGGCGTCATGGGTGCGGAGGGGGTCACCGAGTTCGAGCAGGCGGTCGCTGCGGCCATGCGCTCGTGGTTCGGCGTGGGCGGAGCGGCGTTTCATATCGGTGGCGCGGCGGGGCCCGCACTCACGGTCTACCTCGGCTGCTTTCGCCGTTCCGCACTCGAGCGCGCCGGGGGCTACGACGAGACCATGGTCCGCGCGCAGGACTGGGAGCTCAACCACCGGATTCGCTCGGCGGGAGGGACCGTGTGGTTCACCCCGGACCTGCACGTCACCTATCGCCCCCGCGCGACCCTCGCCGCACTCGCTCGCCAGTACTTCGAGTACGGCCGCTGGCGACGCGAAGTCGCGGACCGGTACCCGGAGACGATCTCCGTGCGCTATCTCGCACCGCCGGTCACCCTCGTCGCGGTTGCTGCGGGCACCGCTCTAGGGCTGGCCGGCGTCGTCACGAGACGACCCGTCATCGCGGCGCTCGGGCTCTCCGCGCCCGCCGTGTACGCCGCGGCCACGGCGGTGGCGACCGCGAGGGCCTCGCGGGCCCTGCCGTGGCGGGGGACCCGGCGCCTACCGGCCGTGTTCGCGACGATGCACGGGGCCTGGGGCGCGGGCTTCCTGCTCGGCGCCCGCTGACCCAGTTGCTTAGCCGCCCACCAGCCGCGATTTCCCGCCCGATTTCGCGGCTGGTGGGCGGCTACGTCGAGGGGGACTCGCGGAGTTCCCTGATCGCCTCGCGGCGGTGCAGGCGCGTCTCACGCCGGATCCGGGCCTCACCGGCCCGACGCCGGTCCTCGTCCGTCTCGGGAACCGACTGGGGGACGGGGCGCGGGCGGCCATCCGCATCGATGGCCACGAACACCAGGTACGCCGTGGCCACATGGATCTCGCCGTCGACGTCCAGGCGCTGGGCGGTCACCCTGACGCCGACCTCCATGCTGGTCGTGCCGGTCCAGTTGACCTGCGCGTACGTCGTGAGCAGGTCCCCCTGCTTGACGGGCTCCCGGAACTCCATCGAGTCCATGAACACTGTCACGGCCGGACCATCGGAGTGCCGCACGGCCGCGACCGCTGCAGCCTCGTCGACAGCACGCATGATCACGCCGCCGTGCACATTGCCGTAGTTGTTGGCGTCCATCACGCCCATCACCCGCGCCAGGGTGGTGCGCGACCGCGACGGTGGGACAGGGGTGTCAGGGGGGTGACGCGGGGTCCGATCGAGAGTCATGTCAAGAACCCAGGAGCTGACGCGCCATGACGATGCGCTGGATCTGGTTCGTGCCCTCGTAAATCTGGGTGATCTTGGCATCGCGCATGTAGCGCTCGACCGGGTAGTCCTGGGTGTAGCCGTTGCCGCCGAAGACCTGGACCGCGTCGATCGTCACTTCCATGGCGACGTCCGAGGCATAGGCCTTGGCCGCCGCCCCGAAGAACGTGAGGTCGCTGTCGCCACGCTCGCTCTTCGCCGCGGCCCGGTAGACCAAGGACCGGGCGGCCTCGAGTTTCATCGCCATGTCCGCCAACATGAACTGGATGCCCTGGAACGCCGCAATCGGCCGGCCGAACTGCTCGCGATCCTTGGCGTACGCCACGGCCGCGTCCAGCGCCCCCTGAGCGATGCCCAGGGCCTGCGCTCCGATGGTGATGCGCGTGTGGTCCAGGGTCGTCATCGCCGTCCGGAACCCCGTGCCCGGCTCGCCAACGATGCGGTCGCCCGGGAGGCGCACACGATCGAACATAACCTCGCGCGTGGGCGAGCCGTGGATGCCCAGCTTGCGCTCAGGGGCTCCGAACGACACGCCTTCGTCGTCGCGGTGGACGACGAACGCCGAGATGCCCTTCGCCCCGGCGTCTGGATCGGTCTTGGCAAGCACGGTGTAGTACTCCGCCAGCCCGGCACCCGTGATCCAGCTCTTCTGGCCCGTGAGCACCCAGTCGTCACCGTCGCGCACCGCACGCGTCTTCATGGCCGCGGAGTCGCTGCCCGACTCACGCTCCGAAAGGCAGTAGGCGAACATCGCATCGCCGCTCGCAACCGGGGGCAGGTAACGCCTCAGGAGGTCCTCGTCACCGGCCACCATCAAGGGCATGGTCCCGAGCTTGCTCCCCGCCGGGATGAGCGAACTCGACGCGCAGACTCGGGCGATCTCCTCGATCACCAGGCATACCGCGAGTGCATCGCCGCCTTCGCCGCCGTACTCCTCGGGGATGTGGACCGCGTGGAAGCCGGACGCGACCAGGGCGTCGTACACATCACGGGGGAACTCGCCCGTCGCGTCGATCTCGGCCGCCCGCGGGGCGATCTTGTCCTCGGCGAGTGACCGCACCGCCTGGCGGAGTTCCTCGTGCTCCTCGGGGAGCCGGAAGGCGTCGAAATCGGGGTTGCTCGACAGCGGCACCGCGGTCACCTCCACTCCCG
>JAPOJD010000253.1 GCA_029978585.1 Actinomycetota bacterium | reverse complement strand
GCCGACGTCGCGGATTGAGCGGACCGATCTGAGGCGGCGTTATCGCGCGGTTCATGGCCCCGACCGCCCGAGCCGTCGTACGGTGCCGCCACAGGGAACCAGGAGGTGCCCCCATGCTGAAGTCCAATGCACGCGCGTGGACCGTTCGCGCGTTGATCGGTGCAGCCGCGCTGGCAGTGCTGGTGACAGCGTTGCCCGCTCACGCCGCCCCTGAACCCGGGTCACTTCCTCTCGCCGGCATCCCCCGGGGACCGTGGGTCGGGACCTCCACGTCCCCGAGCGGCGGATTCAACTACGGACCGGTGACCTTCACTGTCGGGCGGGGAGTCATCACCGACTTCAAGATCGAGGCGGTAACGAGTTCCTGCGGGCTCTACTCCGTGATCATCAAGACAGTGGAGATCAAGGGCCGCACGATCATCGGTGCCGCGCAGCCCGTGCCCGATCTTGATCAGATCGTCAGCGTCAACGGTCGATACGCCGGCAATGCGATCCGCGGGACGTTCAATGCCGGTCCCCTGTGCAGCGCGGCCGGGAGGTTCATCGCGCGCCCCCGCTAGGAGGGCCCGAGCCGATTGCGGACACTGCCCGTCTACCCGTCCGTCCACGTCGCCTGCGCCCGGGCGATATCCGGTGAGCCGCCGTGGTTGACTTCCGGCATGGCACGGCAAACGCCTGGCCGCCGGGGGAGCACCACGTCGGCGCTGCTCCTCGCCGGCGCTGAGGAGCTCATCGACGTGGGCCAGGGTGAGTTCGCCATGGAGTCTGTGGCGCGCCGGGCGTACTTCTCCGTCGGCTCCCTGTACGAGCGATGGCCGGACCGTGAGTCGCTGATCGCCGACGTGGCGCGGGGACTCCTCATCGACGCACTGCGGACGCGCTTCGGCACCGTCGAGTCCGAAGAGGGTGCGCTCCGGGTCGTTCTCGACGACGAAGGCCGGCTGATGACCCTTCTCGGCGAGTGCATTCTCGCGTCGCGCACGATGCCTTCGGTGGCCGAGCCGGCGCGGCAGGCGTATGACGAGGTCCGCCGGGAACTGCAGCGCTGGATGGGACCTGGCATGGCGTGGTACCTCAGCATGCTGGGGATCGGCGGCGCGCTCATGTCACTCATGGGCGTCAAAGTGGACGATCCTGCCGGCTGTCCGGCGTTCGCGGATGCCTGTCGCATCGAGGTGAGCGGTGGCCACGTCGTCAGCGACGGTGCGCTGGTCGCCGGGACCGAACTGCCGGAGGTGCCGCCGCTGTCCCGCGACGATCCGGTTGCCCTGTCGCTGCTGGAGGCCGCCCGGATCGTCCTCGCTGAACGGGGTGGCAGCGCCGCGCGTGCGCGGGAGATCGCCTCCCGGGCCGGCGTCACGACCGGTGCCCTCTACCGGCGGTATGAGGGCAAGTCCGGGCTCATCGCCGACGTGCTCCTCCTGCAACTGCAGCCGGACCGCTATGCCTGGACGTGGGACCTGATCGAGGCCTTCGACCGCGCCGATCCCTACTCCGCGGCAGCCGGGATCCTCACCGATCGCATCGAGATCATGGCGAGCGATCGCGAGGGTCAGGAGGTCCTGCTGCAGATCGGGGTCGCTGCCCGCAATGACGAGGGGCTC
>JAPOJD010000115.1 GCA_029978585.1 Actinomycetota bacterium | reverse complement strand
CTCCTTGCCCGGAGACACATCCGACTCGACATGGGCCACGCCATCAATGGCATCGTGAATGGCCCGGAACCCGGTGCATCTGCAGAGGCTTCCGCGCAGTGCCGAGGGGAGGTCGGCACGCTGCTCGTCGTTGAGGGACGCACAGGTCATGATCATGCCCGCGGTGCAGAAGCCGCACTGGAAGCCGGGGGCCTTGAGGAATTGCTCCTGCATCGGGTGCAGGGAATCGCCGTCGGCCAGGCCCTCGATCGTCGTGACGCTTCGATCACGCATCTGCTCGGCCGAGGTGATGCAGCTGTGCACGGGATTCCCGTCAATCCACACGGTGCAGGCGCCGCAATCGCCCGCGTCACAGCCCTTCTTGACGCCCATGTGCCCGAGGTCTCGCAGGAAGGTGCGCAGGCACTGGCCGGGAGCGGGCGACGAGTGGAACTCCCTGCCATTGATCGTGTAGGTCACGATGCCTCCCCTGCGAGGTCTGCGCGGATGAGTTCTGCCAGGTAGTAGGTCATGTGCTTGCGGTGACCCGGGCTGCCGTTGGGATCGTCGAAGTAGTCCGGATCGCTCACCGTCGCGGTGATGGCATCCCGGAGCTCGGCGGCTGATGGAATCGACGCGAAGCGCAGCACGAACGGCCTTGACGTGGCGGCCGTGATGGTAAGCACGAGGTCCCCGCGCGACGGATCCGAAGTGCCCACGAGGAACTCGCTCGAGCGACCGTGCTTTGTGAGCGTGAACCTCTGGTACGAGTAGCGACGCTTCAGCGAGTCGACCGGGATGTCGATGGAACGCAGCAGTTCACCCGGCTGCAGAGCATTGACGTGATTGCTGAGGATGAAGTCGGGGACGCTCATCGTGCGGCGCGCCCCCCCGGGACCCCAGAGCTCCAGGGTCGCGTCGAGAGCGGCCGCCATGGTGGTCATGGGCGAGGCAGGAAGGGACGTGCAGATATTGCCGCCGACCGTGGCGGTGTTCCAGATCTTGAATCCGGCCAGGAAGGAGTCGACCGCCTCGCGGAGGAAGGGACCCGCCGTCCAGTCACTCGGCGGGACGAAGTCGTACAGCTCGACCACCCGGCAGGTCGCCGCGATCCGGAGTCCCTCCGGGCCGACGACGAGGCTGGGCCAGCCCAGCGATGTCAGGTCGATCAGCCGGCGCAACTCCGGCAGGGGCGTCGAGAAGAGGAAGGTGCCGCCCGCCAGCCACGCGTCTCCGGGGCGCCATTCCGCGGTGGGGTCCTCCACCGAGGGCCGGACGAACTCGCGGACGGTTCCCTGGTCCATGTCGCTCCCCTCGGCGCCCTGAGCTTTCGGACGCGGTGTGAGCCTAGGTCGCTCCACGGGGCTGGACGGGCGCCCACGTTCGGTTAACCCGACACGCAAGAGGAGGAGAGCGCGTCTGTGGTGTCACGCGCCCGAGATCGTCAGTGGTGGGGCGGGCGCTGGTCGGCATAGTGCCGATCGTCGAAGGCGACCGCGCGCTCGCCGGTGGCCGGGTCGCTGAGCAAGGACGCGCCTGAGAGCGACGCGACGTCCGATCGCTGCGTCGTGGTGCGCACGGCCCCGAGGGAGGTCAGGGTCTCCTCCAGGGCAATGGCGATCCCGGCGATGTCGCGTTCGGAGACGACGAATGACGGCGAGACCTGGATGGCCCCGGAGGCGAGCGTGCGCGTGAGCACGCCGCGCTCGCGCAGCCCGGCGATCACCCGGGGCGGCATCCCCTCGGAGACAGCGTCGGGCGTGAACTCCACCGCGCCGAGGAGTCCGACGCCCGCGCGCACCTCGGAGACCGCGTCGTACGCCGCCAGCGGTCCCAGTGCCCGGCCGAGGTCGTGCTGCAGGCCATCCACGCGAGCGACTAGGCCCTCGCGCTCGACGATGTCGAGATTGGCCATCGCCACGGCACAGGCCGTCGCGTGCGCCGAGTAGGTGTAGCCATGCCGCCATATGACGGGGGACCCGCGATCGACCCAGAACGGCTCCGCGACACGCCACGAGACGAGGACGGCGCCGAGGGGAACGTAGCCGGAGGTGATGCCCTTGGCCGTGAGGATGACGTCGGGCTCGAGGTGCCAGCGATCACTGCCGAACATGCTGCCGACGCGGCCGTAGCCGGTGATGACCTCGTCGGCGACGAAGAGCACATCGTGACGCCGGCACAGTTCGCGGACCTCGCGGAGGTATCCCGGCGGCGGCGCGTAGACGCCTCCGGCACCGATCACCGGCTCACAGAAGAATGCCGCGACATCGTCGCGCGCATCGAGCACGTCTTCGAGCGCTGCCGAGTCATCCCACTCCACCTGCACTACCGCGGCATCGAGGTCGCCATGACCGTCGCGATTCGCCTGGATCCCGGCCAGGCTGGTGCCGGCGAGGTGCATGCCGTGGTAGGCATGCAGTCGCGTCACGATGGCGGTGCGCTCCGGCTGGCCCGCCTCTGCCCAGTAGCGACGAACCAGCTTCACGGCGGTGTCGACACTGTCGCTCCCCCCGCTGGTGAGGAAGACCCGGGCATCGGCCATGGGCGCCATCGCGGATAGTCGCTCGGCGAGGTCGAGGGCCGGCCGCGTGGCCAGGTCGCCGAAGGCCGAGTACGCCGCCAAGCGTCGCATTTGCTCCGCCGCGGCATCCGCGATCTCCCGGCGCCCGTGCCCGACATTGCAGTACCACAGGCCGGCGGCTGCATCGAGGTAGCGCCGACCCGACTCATCGACCACGTAGGCGCCCTCACCGGATGCGAGGACGAGCTCGCCGGTGCGGCTCACCGCGGCCATGTCCGCGAAGGGATGCCACAGCCGCGTCCGTGTAGATGGGGCAGCGGGGCGGGCAGGGTCCACGGGCGCAGGCTAGCGTGACCGCCATGCGGATCGTGCTGCTCGGAGCCACGGGGTACACCGGTCGTCTCACGGCCGCCGCCATGGTCCGCGCGGGACTCGCCCCGGTCCTCGCCGGCCGCCACCACGATGCGGTCGCACGGCTCGCCGACCGCCTGGCGCCGCTGGCTCCGTCCCCGTCGGCCGAGCCGCGCATCGCGGTCGCGGACGTCACCGACCCGGCTTCGGTGCGCGCCCTCATTCGGTCACCGCAGGATGTGCTCGTCACAACCGTGGGGCCGTTCCTCGAACTCGGCCTGCCCGCGGTCGAGGCCGCGGTGGACGCGGGGGCGGCGTACCTGGACTCGACGGGCGAGCCGCCATTCATTCGCCGCGTGTTCGACGAGTTCGGTCCGCGCGCGCAGGACACCGGCGCGCGACTGGTCACGGCTTTCGGCTACGACTACGTCCCTGGCAACCTCGCCGGTGCCCTCGCTCTGCGCCGCTGCCGCGAGGCGGGCCGGCCGGCGACGCGGCTTGACATCGGATACTTCATCGAGGGGCGGTTCGGGGTCAGTTCAGGGACCCGGGCCAGCGCACTCGGGGTGCTGCTCGCGCCGTCGTTCGCCTACCGCAGCGGCGTGGTCACGCCGCGTCGATCCTCGGGCGGGCGCGTGCGCGAGTTCGACCTCGGCCGCGGGCGATCGTGGAAGGGCATGCCGGTGGCCGGCAGTGAGCATCTCGCGCTGCCGAGACTGGATCCCGCGCTCTCCGACGTGGAGGTGTGGCTCGGCTGGGCGGGCCGATGGACCCCCGCGGCTGCCTACGCCGGGACCGCGCTGGGGGCAGTCGCCGCCCTCCCGGGAGTAGGGGATCGGCTGCTCTCCGGAGCAAGCCGGCGGGTGGCCCGTACCACCGGGAGCGGACCTGACGCCGCGGCGCGCGGGGGTGCCCGCACGATCGTTCAGGCCGATGCCAGCGATGCCGTCGGCAGGCTGCTCGCGTCGGTCCGCCTGGAGGGTCCCTCGCCGTACGACCTCACCGCCGATCTCCTGGCCTGGGGCGCGGCCATGGCCGCGACGCACGACATGACCGCGGGCGCCCACGGTCCGGTCGACGCGTTCGGCCTCGATGCTCTCGAGCGAGGCTGCGCTGACATGGGCCTCGTACCGGTGACCTGATGCCCCCGGGCGAGATGCGCGAGGCGGAATGGCGGGAGCGACAGCGGGCACACGCCGATCGGGTGCGTCCGTGGATCGCGCCGCGGCTGGAGCGCCGCCGGCGCGGGGCGCGGCATCCGGTCGACGACTTCCTGTTCGACTACTACTCCTTCCGCCCGGCCCAGCTCGCCCGCTGGCATCCGGGAGCGGGCACGCTGCTCACGGGCGATGTCGCGGAGTGGGACAGCGTGCGGGGGTACGCCGTCGACCACGAGGGCGCGCGCGTGCGGGCCGACGCCATCGACCACGCCACCATCGGCTCCGTTGCGAATCTGCTGCGTCGCACCGCAGAGCGGCCCGAGGCACTCGGGTGCTTCGGGCGCCATGAGTGGGCCATGGTCTACCGCCAGGGTCAGGACCAGGTGCGCCACGCCTCCTGGCCACTGCGACTGCCCCCTGACTCGATCGCGCAGGTCGTGGAGTCCTCGCCGCTGCGCTGCACGCACTTCGACGCCTTCCGCTTCTACGCGCCCGACGCGATCCCGCTGAACATCGTCCACCCCACGCGTGCCACGCAGGCCGAGCACGAGCAGCCAGGCTGCCTGCATGCCGCGATGGACCTCTACAAGTGGGCCTACCGCTGTTACCCCGTGGTGGGGGCCGACCTCACCGCCGATCTCTTCGCGCTCGCGCGCGATATCCGCGAGGTGGACATGCGGGCGGCGCCGTACGACCTCTCCTCCCTGGGCTACTCCCCCATCCCCATCGAGACGCCCGAGGGACGAGCCGAGTTCGTCGAGTACCAGCGGGAGTTCGCGCGCCGCGGCCAGGAGCAGCGCCGCCGCCTGCTCAGCGCGCTCGAAGTCGCAGTCGCCCTTCCCGCTGTCACAGCATGAACGCGCAGGCTGCGGGAGTCGCCCTGCTCCGAGTCGCGGCGGTACTCCTCGCGGCGCTCGGGGTGGGCCTGGTGCTCGCCGTCTTCTCCGCGGGCGCACAGCAGCCCGACGAGGCCGCAGGGCTCAGCACGGTGCAGACCGCGGTGCTGTTCTTCGGCCCGATCGCGGCCGTGCTGACGCTCGCCTTCATCGTGGTGCTGGCCCTGACCCGGCCGGCGTCGCTGGCGATTCCCGGGCGACGCCGCGCCGCGCGCGTCACGTGCTGGGCCTACGCCGCCCTCGGAGTCCTCGCCGCCGTGTTGCTCCGCACCCTGTCCTGGGCGCTGCTCCTCAGCCTGGCCACGACCGCATGCGCGATCGTCGGATGGACCTTCCTCAGGCGGGACGAGGAACCCCCAGATCGTCCAACTCGCCGATGATGGTCGCGTAGCGCTCGTCTATGCGCCGCGCGGTCTCGTCGTCGTAATCCCGGCGCCATCGGCCCACGTGGGCCTGCTGCGGGAGGACCTTCGCGTCGAAC
The DNA here is from genome assembly GCA_029978585.1 of Actinomycetota bacterium. Classification (GTDB taxonomy): domain Bacteria; phylum Actinomycetota; class Actinomycetes; order S36-B12; family S36-B12; genus Mxb001. The sequence goes on along the minus strand of JAPOJD010000115.1, from coordinate 1,601 downwards.
CACTGGCGCATGCGGCGGTCGTCGTCGACTCCGATCGACGACAGCAGACGCTGGAGCGTCTCGTCGCGGTGGGTCACCGCCAGTTCTTGCAGGTCGATGCGCACGACCCTGCCCGGGGGGCTGGCCTGCTCCGCCCGCCAGGCCTCGATCATTCGCTCGCGCCACGCGTCCAGGCCCGCGAAGACCTCCTTGGGGCCGAAGGGCTTCGACACGAAGGAAGCGGCAACGTCGCGACCGTCGCGCATCATGTGCACGACGACGCCGTCCGGGAAGAGGGCGAGGACACGATCTGCGGCCCGTGCGTTCGCCGGCGTTGTGTCCACCCACCTCGAGCCGGGATCCCGCCGAACATTCGCGGACACGATCGTCTCCGTGAAGCGCCGCGACGCCGCGTAGGGATCCGCGGGGAAGTCCGCCACGTACTGCCGGCACACGTCGGCCATCTGGTCGCGGTCCAGCCTGCGGTAGAGACCACCGTGGGCCCCCGATGGCTTCACCCGCTGGTACCAGTGCGCCCACAGGTTGTCGACGACGGCCTCCGGGCGCACCGCAAGAGCACCCGTCAGGGCGCCCGTCGCGGTTGCATAGGCATCGGCGACCCCGCCGCTCGAAGCCACGAAGCGCAACTCGCGCGGATTGGTTGACCCGAGGTCGCGGTGATGGCCGAGCAGTCGACCGGCGATCGTCGTGCCACTGCGCCCGGTGCCTCCCACGAAGACCGGGCGGTTCGGAGCCTCGCGCCACACGATGGCGCTGCCGCCCGCATCCACGGGAACCGTCACTTGCGCTTGCGCTGCGCGCGCGCAGCGCGACGGCGCTCAGCACGACTCGCGTTCGGATCCACGTCGATGGGCTCCTCGCCATCCGCTTGGAGCGACTCATGGGCCACTCCGCCCTCCACCGTCGGCGCGGAGTACTCCAGCAGCCGCGGCCGGGACGGTCCGAGGCCCTTGGCGGTCACCGCGGGCGCGGGTGCCGGGGGTGCGAGGCGCGGGGCCGGTGCCCCTCCCGACGCTGCCGCCTGACCCCGGGCGGCCGCGGCGATCGCGGCGACGGCCTCGCTGGCGGTGGCATCCTCGAGCCCTTCGACGGCCTCCGTGACCTCGGCGGCGGGCTGTGGTGCCACCTGGACCTCGACGTTGAAGAGGAAGCCGACGGTCTCCTCCTTGATGGCATCCATCATGGCGTTGAACAGCTCGTAGCCCTCGCGCTGGTACTCGACGAGCGGGTCGCGCTGCGCCATCGCGCGCAGACCGATTCCGTCACGCAGGTAGTCCATCTCGTAGAGGTGCTCGCGCCACTTGCGGTCGAGCACGCTCAGGATGACGCGGCGCTCGAGCTCACGGGCAACCTCCTCGCCCAACTCGGCCTCGCGGTGGTCGTAGGCGAGGTGGATGTCGTTGGTGAGTTCCTCGACGAGGAACTCGGTGGACAGCCCGCTCCTGCCTGAGCCCGACTGCTCCTCGACCTCCTCGACAGTGATGCCCACGGGGTACAGCTGCTTGAGAGCGGTCCACAACTGCTCGAGGTCCCAGTCCTCGGGGTAGCCCTCGGCGGTCGCCGGGCGCCCGTGCCCGCCGATCACGTCGTCGAAGAAGGAG
>JAPOJD010000058.1 GCA_029978585.1 Actinomycetota bacterium | reverse complement strand
TCCCCGCATGGCCACGGGCGAGGCGATCGGCTGCTTCGGGCTCACCGAGGCAGACTTCGGCTCGAACCCGGGCGGCATGCGCACCGTGGCCAAGCAAGACGGCACCGACTGGATCCTCAACGGCTCCAAGATGTGGATCACCAACGGCAATGTCGCCGACGTCGCCGTCGTGTGGGCGCAGACCGACGACGGGATCCGCGGTTTCGTGGTCCCCACGGACGCTCCGGGCTTCGACGCCCACGAGATCCACCGCAAGATGTCCCTGCGGGCATCGGTCACCAGCGAGCTGGTCTTCGACGGGGTCCGACTTCCCGAGTCTGCGATGCTCCCCGGCGTGCGCGGGCTCAAGGGACCCCTGTCCTGCCTGAGCGAGGCGCGCTTCGGCATCGTGTTCGGAACCATGGGGGCCGCCCGCGACTGCCTGGAGACCGCGATCGCCTACTCCATCGACCGCGACCAGTTCGACAGGCCCATCGCCGGCTACCAACTCACCCAGCGGAAGCTGGCTGACATGGCCTTGGAACTCGACAAGGGCATGCTGCTCGCCCTGCACCTGGGTCGGCTCAAGGACCAGGGGCGGATCACGCCCGAGCAGGTCAGCCTCGGCAAGCTCAACAATGCTCGGGAGGCGCTGGACATCGCACGCGAGTGCCGGGGCATCCTCGGCGGCAATGGCATCACGCTGGAGTACCCCGTCATCCGGCACATGAACAACCTCGAGTCGGTGTACACCTACGAGGGCACGAACGAGATGCACACGCTCGTCGTGGGACAGGCGCTCACCGGGATCCCGGCGTACCGGGGCTGATCCGGGCTCACTGGCGCGGACACCTGCAGGGCTGAGCTCAGGCGATGGACGGCGGCGCGACGCTGGACCTGGCGCTGGTCAACCTCACGTCGCCTCCGCTGCTCGCTTTCGTCCTGGGCCTCGTCGCCGCGGGGCTCAGGGCCGATATCCGCCTTCCCGAGGCCGTCTACCAGGCGACCTCGATGTACCTGCTCCTGGCCATCGGCATCAAGGGCGGTGTCGCGCTGCGCGACACCGAGGCCTCGGATGTCGTGGGCCCCATCGCGATCACCGTGGTCCTGGGCCTGGTCATCCCTGTTGCGGCATTTTGGCTTCTGCGGTGGTGGACAAGGCTCGACAGGGTCAATCGCGGCGCCATGGCCGCGCACTACGGCTCGACATCCCTGGTGACTTTCACGGCGGCGCTGGTGTTCCTCGAGGGGGCCGGCATCGCCTTCGAGGGATACGTGACCACCCTGCTCACGGTCCTGGAGATCCCCGGCATCATCGTCGGTCTCATGCTGGCGCTCGGTGGGGCGGCGTCGAACGCGGGCTCGCGGCCCCACTGGGGCGAGACACTGCGCGAGGTCATCCTCGGCAGGTCCGTTCTGCTGCTGCTCGGCGGCCTCGTGCTGGGGTGGGCGACCGGTCCGGTGGGATACGCCCGCATCGAACCCTTCTTCGGGGGCATCTTCACCGGCGTCCTCACCCTGTTCCTGCTCGAGATGGGCCTGTTGGCCGGTCAGCAGTGGCGGGCCGTGGCCCAGGCGGGTCCGGGCCTGGTCGCCTTCGCCTTGGTGTTCCCGGTGATGGCGGGGACGCTGGGCGTGGCCGCGGGTCTCGCCGTCGGTATGGGCGTGGGCGGTGCGATGGCCCTCGGCACGCTGTGTGCGAGCGCGTCGTATATCGCTGCCCCGGCCGCGACGCGCCTGGCGCTCCCGGACGCCAACCCGGGCGTGACTCTGCTGAGCAGCCTGGGCATGACCTTCCCCTTCAATCTCATCGTCGGTATTCCGCTGTACTTCGCCATCGCGCAGTTCCTCAGCCGGTGGATCTGAGAGGGAGAGACACCATGACAGCTCGCGGTCGCATCGTGTGCATCACCATCGTCGCCGAAGCGCTCCTCGAGCGCCGCATCGTGGACGACCTTGCGCGCTGCGGAGCTCAGGGATGGACCGCGATGGTCGGCCACGGGCACGGACCGGGCCACCACGGCGTGTCCGGGTTCGAGGGCGGCAATGTGCGCATCGAGACACTCGTGGGGCCGGATACCGCGAAGCGAATCTGGGCCATCCTCGAGCAGGAGTACTTCCCGCGCTACGCCGTGACCGCCTGGGAGTACGACGCTAGCGTCGCGCGCACCTCCCGGTACGACGGCACTGCCGGCGGCGACTGAGCGCGACTCAGACCTGCAGCGGCCGGAGCATTCCCGTCTTCACGTCGTACACGGCGCCCCCCACCGACACCGTGCGCGGCAGCAGCGGACTGGCTCGCAGTCGGACCACGTCCTGCGCCAGGCCCGCATCGACGACATCCGTGGTGCGGAACTCGATGCTGCGCGTGTCGACGCCGTATTCGTCCCGGATACCCGCGTGGATCTGGCTCTCGGTCGAGCCCACCATCCGGCACTCGGTGTGGGGCATCACGAGGATGCGGGTCACCCCGAGGAGGTACACGGCGAGAATGAGCGTGCGATGCACGTCCTCGGTGACGCGCGCGCCCGCGTTGCGCAGGATCTTGGCATCGCCCGGCTTCATGCCCACGGCCCTGAGCGGGTCTATTCGCGAGTCCATGCATGTCACGATCGCAAGGCCCTGGGCGGCTGTGCCGGTGAGGTCACTGCCCCGATATTGGGCGGCATACTCGGTGTTCGCCTCGAGGATGTCGGTGAATGCCTCGATGGGGAAGCGCTTGGAGTCAGGCATCGTCGACTGTCTCTCCGCGGGCATGGGCAAGCAGCATCTCGCGCATCCCGAGAGCGGGCGGAGCCTGAGTAAGCAGTACCTCCACCCGGTCCCCGGCCACGCGGCAGGGGTACGTGGCAAGCGCGCTTCCCGGATGGCCGAGTAGTGCCCCGGTGCGCAGGTCATAGCGCCACCAGTGCGACGGGCAGGTGACGACACCATCACGGCACACGCCGCCCTCGAGGGACGCTCCGCGGTGAAGGCATGCGTTGTCGACGGCCGTCGGCTCACCATCGACTACCGCGACGAGGACATCGCGCCCCTGGGCCCGGAGTGCTCGGGGGCGCTCGCTCAGGTCGCTACTGGACCCGGCGTCGACCCAGATGGCGTCATCACTCATCCGGATGGGGTCCCCGGTGCGGGGCGCACGGCGGAGAACGGCTGGCCGCCGATGCCCCACTCGTCGGCGCTGACCTCGTAGATCGCCACGCGAATCCGCTCGAGCGGGACCTCGAGGCTCTCAGCCATGGCATCGCTGAGGCTCCGGATCAGTGCATGCTTCTGCTCGGTGGTTCGCCCCTCGACGAGCGTCACCTGGATCAGCGGCATGGGACCTCCACGGTGCCGAGACGATCGATACGCGCGACGACGGTGTCGCCGGGACTCACGGCAAAGGCGGCGGTGCACGCGCCAGAGAGCACGGTCATGCCAGCCTCCAGGCCCTCTCCGCGCCGCGCGAGGGCGCGTACCAGCCAGGCGACCGAGGCGGCGGGGTGGCCGAGGACCGCGGCGCCCGCAGCGGTGGCCATGACCTGACCGTTGACCTCGAGGACGACGCCACAGAGGCGCAGGTCGATTCCGGTGGGATCGACGAGCACAGACCCGGTGACGAAGCCTGCCGACGAGGAGTTGTCGGCGATCACGTCGGGGAGGGTGAAGGAATAGCCCGCATAGCGGGAGTCGAGCACGTCGATGGCGGGCATGACGGCCGCGGTTGCGGCGAGCACGTCGGCGGCCCCGATGTCGTCACCCTCGAGGTCATCGCCGATGAGGAACGCGATCTCCGCCTCGACGCGCGGCTGAATGAACTGATTGACGATGAGGGGCGAGCCTGGCTCGACACGCATGTCGCTGGTCAACCACCCGTACAGGGGCTCCTCGACGTTCATCTGCCTCTGCTTGGCCTCGCTGGTGAGCCCGAGCTTGGCCCCGATGACGCGATGACCCTGCTCGAGGCGGTGGGCAACAACCCGCGCCTGCAGGTCATACGCCGTCGGGATATCGAAGTGACCGTGATGCTCGGTCAGGGGCGTGGTGGCGGTGAGCTCGCGGACGGCGTTAGTCAGCCTTTCAACGGCTGCGTCGTGGTCGAGTGTGCTCATGTCGTGATCTCCTGCTCGGCGTGCTTGCGGGCGAGTTCGAGGGCGACGTCGATGATCATGTCCTCTTGTCCACCGACGACCTGGCGGCGTCCGAGCTCGAGGAGGATCTCCGAAGTGGGGACGTTGTAGCGCTCGGCGGCTCGCTCGGCGTGGAGGAGGAAGGACCCGTAGACGCCGGCGTAGCCGAGGAGAAGTCCAGCGCGGTCGATGACCTGCTGGCGGGGCATGATGGGGCGGACGACCTCTTCGGCGACGTCCATGAGGGCGAGGGGGTCGACGCCGGTTTCGATGCCGTACTTGGTGGAGACGGCGGCGAGGATCTCGGTGGGGCAGTTGCCCGCTCCGGCGCCGAGGCCGGCGGAGGTGCCGTCGAGGTTCTTGGCGCCTTCCTCGTAGGCGGCGATGGAGTTGGCGACGGCCATGGACAGGTTGTTGTGGGCGTGGACGCCGAGCGGGACGTCCAGGGCGTTGACCAGGGCGTTCACGCGTCGGCGCACGTCCTCGACGGTCATGGCGCCGGCGGAGTCGGCGATGTAGACCGTGTCGGCGCCGTAGGACTGCAGGAGGAGCGCTTGCTCGACCAGGCCTTCGGGGGAGTTCATGTGGGCCATCATGAGGAAGCCGATGGCTTCCATGCCGAGGTCCTTGGCGACCTTGATGTGCTGCTCGGTGATGTCGGCCTCGGTGCAGTGCACCGCGATGCGGGCGACGGAGACGCCGAGTTCGCGGACCTCGCGCAGGTCATCGGCCAGCCCGATGCCGGGGAGCATGAGGCAGGCGATCTGGGCGCGCTGTGCGGTCTGGCAGGCCTGGGCGATGAGCTCCTTCTCCGGGACGGCGGAGAAGCCGTAGTTGAAGCTGGAGCCGCCGAGACCGTCACCGTGGGCGATCTCGATGACCTGCACGCCTGCGGCGTCGAGGCCGGCGACGATGCGGATGACGTCTTCGGCGTAGTACTGGTGACTGATGGCGTGGGAGCCGTCGCGCAGGGTGGAGTCGATGAGCCGGTAGTCGGTGGTGGTCGTGGCACTCATGCGGTCTTCGCCTCTCGGTGGTCGCAGATCGCCTCGCCCACGCGCATGGCGGCGGCGGTCATGATGTCGAGGTTGCCGGCGTAGGTGGGCAGGTAGTCACCCGCGCCCTCCACCTCCAGCAGGATCACCACGCGGTGGGGGACGACCCCGCCGGGGGTGTTGTAGGGGCCTTCCTCGATGACGGGCTGGTTCTTCAGCCGGTAGCCCGGCACATAGGACGCGACCGCCTTCTCCATGTCGTAGACCGACTCCAGCACCGCGTCATGGTCGGTGCCCTCCGGCAGCGCCCCGAAGACGGTGTTGCGCATGATGATCGGCGGCTCGGCAGGATTGAGGATGATGATCGCCTTGCTCAACTCCGCGCCCCCGATCTCGCGCAGTGCCGTCGACGTGGTCTTGGTGAACTCGTCGATGTTCTGCCGCGTGCCCGGGCCAGCGGACTTCGACGACACCGTCGACACCATCTCGCAGTACGGCAGCCGCTCCACCGCCCGCCGGACCGCGTAGGCCATCGGCGTCGTGGCCTGCCCCCCGCAGGTCACCATGTTGATATTCGGCGCGTCCAAGTGCTCGGTGAGATTCACCGCCGCGATGACCTTCGGGCCCCGCGCGGCAGGAGTGAGGTCCACCGCCGTGATCCCCGCCTCCGCGTACTTCTTGTGATACCGCACATGCACATAGGCACTCGTGGCATCGAACACGACATCGAAGTCATCAGCGTGGTCCAGCACCCAGTCGGGGCCCTCGTGGCTCGCCTCGACGCCCAGCGTCCGCGCCCGCGCCAGCCCCTCCGAGTCCGGGTCAATTCCCACCAGGGCACCCAGCTCGAGCCGGTCGCTTCGCAGCATCTTGATCATGAGGTCGGTACCGATATTCCCCGAACCGACGATGGCACAACGCAGAGACATGGAGCGTCCTTCCCGGGTCAGCTGACCCGCAGGGTGATGGGGCCGAGGCGATCGAAGTCGGCGCGGAAGACATCGCCTCGAGAGAACGGGACCGCGGCGTGCAGGGCACCGGTCATGACGATCGCGCCTGCGGGGAGGGTGACCCCCAGGTGGTGCAGAGTGTTGGCGAGCCAGGCCACCGCATCCAGCGGGCCGCCAAGCGCTGCGGCGCCCGCACCGGTCGCCACCAGGTCGCCATTGCGCGTGAAGACCATGCCCAGGAGAGCGGGGTCGAAGTCGCCCAGAGGAACCACCTGGCTGCCGAAGGCAACGGCGCCATTGGAGGCCAGGTCGGCCACGGTGTCGGGAAGCTTGATCTTCCAGTCCTCGATGCGGCTGTCGACGATCTCGAGCGCGGCGACGAGGCCGCGCGTGGCCTCCCAGGCCTCGGCGGCGGTGCAGTGCGGGCCGGAGAGGGGAGCGTCCAGGATCACGCAGATCTCCGCCTCCATGCGCGGGGCGATGTAGAGGTCGGAGGGAACCGTCCCACCGTTGGCGTAGACCGTCGATCCGAGGACGGGGGCATAGTCCGGCTGGTCGACGCCGAGCATCTCCTGCATGGGTCGGCTGGTGAGCCCGAGCTTGTAGCCGATGATCGAGTCTCCGTCGGCGAGCAGGCTCGCCACCAGTCCCTGCTGGACGGCGTACGCGTCATCGGCCGTCATGTCCGGGAAGCGGTCCGTGAGTGGGGGAATCGGGACGCGATCGCGCCGCGCGTTGAGCAGTGCGGTGGACATCTCGGCGATGTCCGCAGTCGCGGGTCTCGTCACAGGGAGCTCCTCTCGTTGCCGATCATGGTCTCGCGGGGCTGGGCTGGGGTCGGCGCCCCCCGGCAGGCGTTCCCCCGCGAACATCCCGGTACCCCAGGCGCCGGCTGATCGCGAGTCCGGCCTCAACGACCGGTCGGGCGAAGCGCCGCAGTGAGTCGTTGCCCAGGCGCTGAACCGGGCCGGCCACCGACACTGCGGCGATCACCTCGCCTCGTCCATTGCGGATGGGCGCGGCGATGGAGGCCACGCCCAGTTCGGACTCGCTGATGTTCTCGGCCCAGCCCTGCTGCCGCACGGTCTCGAGGGCCGTGCGCAGGGCGCGGGTATCGGGGACGGTGAAAGGAGTCTTTCTCGCAAGCCTCCAGCCGCGCAGGGTCACCTCGAGGCGGTCCGGGGGAAGGAAGGCGAGCAGCAGCTTCCCGGTGCTGGTGCAGTGCGCCTCGTTGCGATGGCCCACCCTGCCGAAGAGTCGAAGTGTCTGCGGGCTCTCGCGACGTTCGATGTACACCACTTCCCGGCCGTCGAGGACGGCAACCTGCACGGTCTCGCGGGTGGCATTGCGCAATTGGTCGAGCACCGGTGAGCACGCCTCGTGCAGATCCGTGTGAAGGGCCACGGACGCACCGAGTTCGTACATGGCGAGCCCGAGTCGGTATGCCCCGGTATGCGGGTCCTGCTCCAGTAGTCGCTCGTCTGCGAGCGTGCTGAGCAGGCGATGCGCCGTGCTCTTGCCGATGCCGAGGCGACGGGATAGTTCGGTCACGCCGATCTCTCGGTCGCCGCGTCCGAATTCCTTGAGCAGGCGTGCGGCATTGCGGACACTCGACAGCGTCGAGTGCTGGCGGCGCTCGGGGGAGTCGTTCATGACGGTGCTCTCAGGTGCCGGAGCAGGAGCCGGCGGGTCTCCTGAGGATCGGTGGGCGGTTCGATCGTGAGGCCCGCGATGCCAGGGGAGATCGCCTGGGCGAGGAGGACCTGGGCGCGGGCCAGGCCGGAGATGCTGGCGCCCTGCATCTCATCGAGGAGGTCCTCACGTCCCGGCGCATGCGCCCGCAGTGCGTCGAAGTCGCGCGCCGCGGCAGCGTGGCTGTGGGCCAGTCCGGTGCCCGCGTGGAGTGCGTGGTGGGAGGTGAGGCTCCCGCCGGGAGGGACGGCGAGGTGGTAGACGACGGTACGAATGCCCAGCGCGCGGCGAACCTCCTCATGATCCGGTCCGGAGGACTCGTCGATGAGTCCGAGGGCCGGCACGACCACGGGGTCGAAGAAGCGCAGGTTCCACGACAGGTCCTCGAGGTCTTCCTGGATCCGCACCTCGGGCCCGCGCGGCTCGGGCAGGCTCTCCACCGTGCCCACGACATGGAGGTTGCGCACGCCGACGGCGGCGACCGTGAGCTTGTCGGCCGACATCAGCGGCAGCCGGGCACGCTCCGCGGGCGGCAGGGTGACGACGGCGTCGAGGTAGGCCTGGTGCAGGGCGCGGACGTACGAGGCCATGGCCTGGCGCATCGCTTCCGGGCTTGGATCCTCCATGCGGCGGACCGTAGCAGACACGTCCCGCATGCGGGAACGTTGTCCTTCCATGCGGGACGCAGAGGCTCTAGGTTCACTCCAGCGGACGGCCTCCCCGGAGGCCGTGCCGATGGCCCCAGCGGCGGAAGGGAGCACTGATGGGAATCCTGCGGCTGTCCCACGTGGACATCACGGTGACGGATCTCGATCTTGCGGCTGCGTACTACACCGAAGTGATCGGAATGCTCGAGGTGGAGCGTGATGAGAATTCGGTCTACCTCAAGTGCTGGGATGAGGTGGATCATCACTCGCTGCGGATCTCGTACGCGCCGCGCGTGGGCTTCGATCTCATGTCCTTCAAGGTGTTGCGCGAGGATGACCTGTCGGACCTGGAGAATGCGGTCGGCCGCTACGGCCTGCCCGTGGAACGCATCAGCAGGGGAACCGCCGTCGGCCAGGGCGAGTCGATTCGATTCGAGACTCCGTCAGGCCAGGTCATGGAACTCGTCCACGACGTCGAGAAGGTGGGGCGGGCCACCGGGACACTGAATCCCGCGCCGTTCGTCGAGGGCCTCCGCGGCATCGCGCCGCCCCGCATGGACCACCTGCTCGTCACCGCCGAGGAGGTGGGGGAGTCGACGAAGTTCTTCACGGATGTCCTCGGCTTCCGGGTGACCGAGCAGCTCCTGGACGGGGATGGCCACCAGGCCGCCACCTGGATGGAACGCTCGCACTCCCCGCATGACCTCGCCATCGTCTCCGGGCCCAACGGGGGACTCCACCATTTCGCGTACTGGCTGGACGACTGGGACCACGTCCGCAAGAGCGCGGACATCCTCGCCTACAACGGGATCCAGATCGACGTGGGCCCGACGCGCCACGGCATCACGCGCGGCAACACCATCTACTTCTTCGACCCCCTGGGCACGCGCAACGAGGTGTTCACCGGCGGCTACCGTCCGGACCCTGACTTCCCCACCATCACCTGGACCGAGGACAACATCGGCAGGGCCGTCTTCTATTACGAGGGCGAACTCAACGAGCGATTCATGAAGGTGCACACCTGATGGCCATCCTGCGACTCTCCCACGTCGAGATCAAGGTTCCCGACCTCGAACTCGCCACCGCCTACTACACCGAGGTCCTCGGACTCGTCGAGACCGCTCGCGAGCCGGACCGCGTCTACCTCAAGTGCTGGGATGAGCAGCAGCACCATTCGGTGGTGCTGACGTACTCACCCGCCTATGGCCTGGCCCATATGGGCTGGAAGGTCGAGACCCCTGAAGACCTCGACTTCTACGCCGCGCGCCTGGAGGCGGCCGGCATCGCGGTCAAGCGGCTGGAGGGTGATGAGGTCGGAGTCGGGGGAGGCGCCGTCGTCCGGTTCGAGACACCCTCGGGCCACCAGATGGAGCTGATCCACGGCATGGAGCAGGTGGGCAACCTGCTGCCCCTGACGAATCCGCCGCCGCGTCCCCTGGGGCTCGTGGGCATCGCCCCGCCGCGCATCGATCACGTGTTCATCACGGCTGAGGACGTCAACGGGATGACCCGATTCCTCCAGGATGTCCTCGACTTCCACCTCACCGAGCAGGTGATCGGGGACGACGGCTTCCAGATCGCGACGTGGCTTGAGGTGTCGCATTCCTCCCACGACATCGCGCTGGTCACCGGGTCTGATGGCGGGCTTCATCACTTCGCCTTCTGGGTCGACGACTGGAACGAAATCCGTACCGCGTCGGACGTCCTCGCCTACCACGGGGTTCGCATCGAGACCAATCCCACGCGTCACGGAGCGACCCGTGGGCACTGCATCTACTTCTTCGACCCCGCGGGTAACCGCAACGAGGTCTTCACCGGCGGCTACTGGGCCGATCCTGACGATCCGCCCGTCACCTGGACCGAGGGCGAGATGGGCCGGGCGCTGTTCTACTACGACGGCGTCGTCAATCAGCGCTTCCTCACAGTGCACAGCTAGGAGATGGCATGACGATGACCGAGCCCCAGGCGAGCCCCGTTGCGCTGCCGCGCACCGAACGGCCGGACGCGCCCGCCTACCTTCAGCGCTACCTGGATCGCGAGGCACGCGGTGGCCGGCCGGGTGTCGCAGAACCGGCCCAACCCGAGGACGAGACGCCTCTCTACCTCAGGCGTTTCCGCGACCGGCGCAGTGGCGAGACCTCCCTGGACGCCCCCGTCCCGCTCTGGGAGGGCGCCGATCTCGGCGCCACCCGCGCCTGGGCGGAGGTCACGAGAACCAAGGAGATCATCCCCGAGCGCAAGGACCAGACGAAGGGAGCCGTCACCGACGTCTACTTCGTCCGCCATGGCGAGACCCAGGGCTACTCCACGGAGTCCGGTCTCACGCCGCTCGGCTCGTGGCAGGCGCACCGGCGGGGTCAGGAACTTGCGCGTCGGGTCATGACGGGCCATCACGTCACGATGGCCTGCGCCGACACCAATCGCGCGCGGCAGACGGCGGAGGGCATCCGCAAGGGCCTCCTCGACCAGCTCGTGCTCTTCGGCCGGGAGGCGACAGTCGGCGAGGTGACGGCGTACGAGGAGTTCCGCAACTTCCAGGTGATGACCCCGGATGGATTCCGCGACGTCACCCAGGCGTTCCGCCTGTACCACTCCGAGCTCGAGAAGTACGAGCGCATCGGGCTCGGCGGCCGGCCCACCTGGCTGGTCGAGGTTGACCGCTTCTGGGGCATCCAGCAGGCCGGCGGGGACCCGATCACGCACTGGCTCACCATGCCGATGCTCACCTTCGAGCCACCGGTCGCTGCGGTCCGCCGCTTTTGGGCCGGGCTGATGCGGATCCACCACGAGACACCGGGCCAGTCCGTCATCGTGGCCACCCATTCAGGGCCTATCCGCGCTTTCGCTACGTGGGCCCTCGGCTATGACCCCGGGGAGCCCTTCAATACCGAGTTCGTGCGCGTCCGCCTCCTCGAGGGCGGGGAGAGCGCGCTCGTGCTGTACCGGAACCGAGTCCAGGAGGTAGCGGTCCCCGACTTCGATGCGCTGCCCGACTGGTGGGCGCGCCTCGAGGGACGGGCCCTGCCGCCTCGCCTGCGGGAAGGTGTGTGATGACCAGCGTCACGATGTGGTTCGAGAGCTACTGGCCCGGCCTCAAGGCAGAGGTTGGCGGCAAGGCCGCGAGCCTCGGCGAGATGACGGGGGCCGGCCTGCCGGTGCCTCCGGGCTTCGCGGTGACCACTGCGGGCTACCGGGCGGCGCACGATGCGGCGGACCTCGATGCAACGCTGGCCCGGCTGCTGCACGGACTCGATGTGTCCGACACCGCCCAGGTCAGCGCAGTATGCGGCGAGATCCGCGACATCATCCGCCAGATGCCCCTGCCCGACGGTGTCGAGCGCCAGATACGCGATGACTACGAGCAGCTGTGTCGCAAATGCGAGGTAGAAGACTTGCCCGTTGCCGTGCGTTCGTCCGCAACGTCGGAGGACTCCCCGGATGCTTCATTCGCGGGCGAGCATGACACCTACCTGTGGATCCGCGGCGGGGACGCAGTCGTGGACGCGGTGCGCCGCTGCTGGGCGAGCCTCTTCACGGACCGGGCCACGTGCTACCGGGTGGAGATGGGCTACGAGCACCGTTCCGTGGAGATGGCGGTCGTCATCCAGAAGATGGTTCGCCCCATCTCGGCAGGCGTGGCCTTCACCTTGAACCCGGCCAACGGTGATCGCTCTCAGGTGGCGGTTGATGCGGCCTGGGGCTTCGGCGAAGGCGTCGTCTCGGGCGAGGTCACGCCCGACAACTTCCTCGTGGACAAGGTGATGCTGGCCGTGAGCAAGCGCGAGATCAGCCACAAGGCGCATGAATACCGGCTCACGGACCACGACTCTGTGGAGAAGGCGGAGGTGGATGCTGAGCGCGCCGACGCGCCCTGCCTCACCGACGCCCAGCTGAAGGCCATTGCCATCCTGGCGAAGACCGCAGAGAAGCACTACGGCTGCCCCCAGGACATCGAATGGGCCGTGGACGCCGACCTCCCGGACGGCGAGAACGTCATCCTGCTGCAGGCGCGGCCCGAGACCGTGTGGAGCAAGAAGCCGCGGGAGTCGGTCGTGGGAGCGGCCGACAAGGACCCGATGGCGAGCATCGTCTCGACCTTGATGAATCCGCTGTACACCAAGAAGGATTAGAGGAAGATCGCCCCGAGAGGTTCACCGTCCCACGAATCGTGCCCCGAACACGAGCATACGAGAGGAAACACAGATGGCCGACCGGTTCCCCAGCCCGTTCGACATCGAGACGCCCGAGGGCGCCGAGGGTTGGCAAG
>JAPOJD010000109.1 GCA_029978585.1 Actinomycetota bacterium | reverse complement strand
GCACGAATCTGAAACCGTTCACGTCGATGCTCGACATGCATATCGACATGGGAGGCAGCGCGGTTGCAGTAGGAAACCTGCTGACCATTACAAGACTCAAGCGCCCGGAAGCCGTTGACTGCTGGTTGGCGATCACGGAGAACAGGACCGTGACCCACGCCCCGCGGATGATCGCAGGGGTCTTCTCGATCATCCAGGCAACATCGAAGCCGCTCTTGACGAAGGCGAAGCCCAGGAGCGCGAAGATCACCGCCCACACGAGGGCAACCTTCACCCGGAAGGGCACCTTGAGGCTTGCTTCCTCCAGTGACTCCGCGAGCCCGTGACGCTGACGCGTCACGGGCTCGCGGGTGGATGTGTCGGGCATCCGGTGGCTAGGCGCTCGGGCCCTGCGTGAGGTCCACGCCGTACCACTTCATGGACAACTCGCTCAGGGTGCCGTCCGCGCGCATCTCCTCGATGATCCGATTGAGCTCGCCGACGAGGCCGTCGATCGGCGCCGGGGCATTCTTGTCGACCGCGACGGCGAGAGGCTCGAGGAACACCGGGTCGCCGACGAGCCGGATCTCCTTGCCCTTCTTGATGGCCTCCTCAATCGTGGGAACGGCCGAGACCACCGCATCGACGCGGCCGAGCTTGAGGTCCTGCAGGGCCGTGGAGTCGGTGTCGTAGGTCACGATCTCGACATCGTCGGGCACGAGGAACTCGAAGGCGAAGCCGGGAATCTCCAGGGTCCTGTTGAGGTAGAACTCGTAGGTGCAGGCCCCGCACACGCCGATCCGCTTGCCGGAGAGCTGGTCGACGGACTGGATGTCGCTGTCCGTCTTCACCGCGACACCGGCTGGGGTGAAGTAGTAGGGCTCGGAGAAGCCGAGGACCTCGGCGCGCTCCTTGGTGATCGACATGGATCCGACCGAGATGTCCCAGCGGTCGTTCCAGTTGCCGGCCGTGATGACATCCCAAGCCGGGGTCTCCCACTGCGTGGTGACGCCCATGCGCGAGGCGATCTCATTGGCGACGTCGATGTCGAAGCCCTGCCACTCCTGGGTCGCCTCGTCGAACGAGGACTGCGGCGGGTAGGCCGGGTCGGTGGAGACGCGGAGGACTCCCGCCTCCTTGATCTTGGCCAGCAGGTCGGCCTCGGCCGGGGCGGCGGGCTCGGCCGCGCTGCTCTCCGGGGCCGGAGCGCTGGATTCCGCGGCACTGCTCTGCGGCGCTGGCGCTGAGGACGCCGCCTCGCTCGACGACGAACTGCTGCTGGATCCGCAGCCGGCGACCACGGCACCGCTGAGTGCCAGGACTCCCACCACGCACAGGGTCTTCAACGAACGCATCAACATTCCCTTCCTCGGTCTGTGCCCGCCATTCTGGGGGCCACAGGCGTCAGGCGGCCCGGAATCGCCGGATTGTTGCCGACCCGTGCCCAAAGCGGGGTCCCCGGGCGCTTGGATGGGACCGTGACGGACCCGGCGACGCAGGGCATCCCTCGGGACGGCGTCCCAGAGCCGCCGGCCACCCCCTACGCCGATGCCCTCCGGGCCAACGCCCTCGGCGGCTGGACCCGCTGGGCCATCCCGGCCCACCAGGACCAGCCCGAGCGTCATCCGGCGCTAGCCGCCCTCGCCGGACCCGAGGTCCTGGCGATGGACATCCCCATGTTCACCGAGGGCGTCGACCTGCCTGCCGAAGGCGGGCCCCGCCAGGTCGTCTCGCGGGATGGCTCAGCCGGCCCGTCCCCTATCCCCTACGCCCGTTCGCTGGAACTGGCCGCCGAGGCGTGGGGAGCCCGGCGGACGTGGTTCCTGACCGACGGAGCCTCGCAGGGCAATCACGCGGCATGCCTGGCTCTGCGCTGGCGCGGGCAGCAGGCCGTGGTCCAGCGCTCGGTCCACACCTCGGTCATCGATGGGGCGATCCTCGCCGGGCTTCGCTTGGAGTTCGTGCTTCCTCACGTGAACATCGCCCTGGGGATCGCTCACGGGGTGACACCCGCCGACCTCGATGACGCGCTCACCTCGCACCCCGGGGCCATGGCGGCCTACATGGTGTCACCGTCGTACTTCGGCGCCGTATCCGACGTCTCGGGCCTCGCCGAGGTGGCCCACCGGCACGGGGTGCCGCTGGTCGTCGACGAGGCCTGGGGATCGCACTTCGGGTTCCACCCCGACCTGCCTCCCAGCGCGCTCTCCTGCGGAGCCGATGTCGTCGTCTCCAGCACCCACAAGCTCGCCGGAAGCCTCACCCAGTCGGCCATGCTGCACCTGGGGGACGGCCGGTTCGCGGATGAACTCGAGCCCCTTCTCGACCGGGCCCTGCGGACGTTCCAGACCACCAGCCCGTCCGCCCTACTGCTGGGATCCCTCGACGTGGCGCGAAGGGACCTCATCCTGGCCGCCCGCAACGGTGGGATCGCCCAGAGCATCGAGGACGCGGAACGAGTGCGAAGCCTCCTCGCTGAGGGAGGACGCTACGCCGATCCGGGCCCGGCGATCCTGGACTCACCCGACGTCGTTGGAATCGATCCGCTACACGTGGTCGTAGACACGCGTTCGGGCGGACTGTCGGGCTACCAGGCGCGCGCCCTTCTGGAGCGGCAGGCGCGCATCCACGTCGAACTCGCGACTCAATCGGTCATCGTGGGCATCGTGGGGGCAGGCAGTTGGCTCGACGCGGACTACATCGCCGCCGCGCTGCACTCCCTGCCCCGCGAGGACGATGGTGCGGGCCCTCGCGAACTGTCCCTGCCCGCACCCGGAGCGCGGGCGCTCGACGTGCGCGAGGCATTCCTGTCCTCGGCCGAGGTCGTCCCGTGGCAGGAAGCCGTCGGCCGGGTGTCCGCGGATTCGCTGGCGGCCTATCCGCCCGGGGTGCCTAACGTCCTGCCCGGGGAGGTGGTGACCGCCGAAGTCGTTGAGTTCCTCCGCGAGACGGCCCGCTCACCGTACGGATGGGTCCGCGGGAGCGTGGATCCGCTCACCGACCACCTGCGCGTGGTCTGCTAGCCGGCCCTGCGAGGGCCGGCCAGCAGACCACCGCGCGAGATCAGGCGTGGCGGGAGAAGATCGCGTCGATCTCCGCGCGGTGCGCCGGCGTCAGGGCCAGGGCGCGCTCGCGGTCCCACATCTGCCGAATCGTCAGGCCGTCGTCGGCCGGGTGCTTCTCGCGCCCGCCGAGCCAGGAGGGGAACCTCATGTGCGTCTCCTTGCGTTTGTGGCGCCGCCGGTGGGCGGAGCCGTCCTGTCGCGACCCTTCGTGAGGGCCATGTAAACGGTGACATGAAGGGACGGCTCCCGGGGGACGCCGGGGGCGGAATCCGTGGCGAAGATCACCCGCGTCGCTCCGGCCCCAGGGGGAAGGGCCGGGAATCACCCGGGCATGGACCATCCCGCGGGCGAGCGCGCGCGGGTGGCGGCATGACGCGCCTGGGGCCCGCGCGCCGGCGTTCACCCTGAAGGCGGCGGGCTACGTCGTGCTGGGCATCTCGCCGGACACCGTGCCCGCCTTCCGCACCGTCGAAGCCCCATGTTTCGCGCCGCCAAACGCCAACTACGCGCTGCCGAGTTGTGGTTTCGCGGCGCGGATCATCTGCGGGGCCGGCCCAGCGGACCGCGGGGGACGCTACTTCTCGAAGAGGGCCGAGCCCTGCTTCCAGACGTTCCAGTCGTAGTTCCAGTACCCGCTGAGGTAGTGCCCCGTGCCCAGTTTGCTGGAACTGCCCTTGTACTCGGCGATGTCACCGATGCTGGTGTTCCGGTAGACCCAGGCCATGTCGTCGGGCCACATGTTGGTGCACCCGTGCGACGTGTTGGCGTAGCCGATGCTGTCATTCCACGTGGCGTCGTGGATGTACTCCCCGTCGTCGGTGACCTTAATGCCGTACTTCACCGTGACGTCCCAGCCGTTCGGCCCGGGGTTGTAGAGCCGCTTGGGGGAGTACTTGCCCGTGACGACCTTGATGCCCGAGGCCGTCTGCCACCCTGCCCTGCCACCGGAGATGGGGAAGGTCTTCTCGACATCCCCGTTGCGCTCGAACTTCATCTCGTGGGTCTTGAGGTTCACGCGCATGATCACGCGATCCCCGGTGCGGAAGTGCGAGTCGACCTTGGGGCCGTACCAGCCATCCGCGCCCTCGACTCCGGTGAGATCGGCCTTGAGGCTGATCTTGACGTTGCCCGGCCAGTAGTCACGGGGTCGGAACACGATCGTGCTGGAGTCCATCCAGTGCCAGGATGCCTCGCCGATATCGACCGGCTCGCCCGACTTCACGACCTCGACGACCAAAGCGCGCTCGACGTCGGCCTTGTGCGTGATCGGCACCCCGAAGTCCACGACGAGCGGCATGCCCACGCCCCACGTTCCCTTCCCCGGGAAGACGCTGACGTCGAATGTCTTGCCGGGTGAGCCGACGATGAAGTTGACCTTCGCCGTGGAGCCGTCGGGAGTCTTGACCTTCGCCCACAGGCGCCAGCCCGCGGGCAGCGGATCGGACTTGTAGACCCGCGCCTTGTCCGTGGGGTGGACCGCCACTGTCTTGGCGGGATCCTTGTAGTCGTGGAGGAGGATCTCCGACCCCTCCGGGACATTCGTGATCTTCAGTTCCCGCCCCGCCGCGACACGGTCCTTGTCGACGATCTGCCTGCCGTCCACGAAGAACCCGACCGCCTCGGCCTGGGACTCGGCCGCCGGCGCCGACCAGGCGACCTGGGTCGCCGGGACGCCGACGAGAGCGGAGATCGCGACCGCCATGGCCGCGGAGATCCGAACGAGAGCCCGCACGAGGAGCACCCCCTACATCAGTGGAAGAGACCGCGGGCGCCCCGGAACCCGCGCCCCTCGATTATGCCCCAGGGGATGAGCGGGTGTCCTCGCAGGCGCACCGGCGAGAATTCAGGCGGGCCAGAGGTCGCGCGCGCCACAGATCAGGCAGGGGCGTCGCGGAGCATGCGCCGCAGAATCTTCCCCGAGGGCGACTTCGGGATGGCCTCGACGAAGACGACGTCCCGGATCACCTTGTAGGTGGCCACCCGCTCCTGGGTGAAGGCGGTGATCTCCTCCGCGGTCACCTCCTGCCCCGGCTTCACGACGACGAAGGCGCGGGGGATCTCGCCCGCCTCGTCATCCAGGATGCCGATCACCGCGGCATCGGCGACGGCCGGATGGGTCAGGAGCAGGGCCTCGAGTTCCGCGGGTGCGATCTGGAAGCCCTTGTACTTGATGAGCTCCTTGACGCGATCGACGATGGTCACGTGGCCGTCCTCGTCGATGACCGCGATGTCACCGGTGTGCAGCCATCCGTCGGCGTCCACAGTGGCCGCGGTCGCCTCGGGGTTGTTGAGGTAACCCTTCATCACCATCGGACCACGCACCCAGAGCTCGCCCTCTCCCCCCACGGGCTGATCCTCGCCCGTCACCGGGTCGACGATGCGGCACTCGGCGTTCGGCACTGTCACCCCCGACGTGCCCGGCTTGAACTGCCCGGGCGGCGTCAGGTGCGACACCGGGCTCATCTCGGTCATGCCGTACCCCTGCACGACCTCGCAGTGAATGCGGGCGCCTGCCTCGAGCGCGAGCTCCGCGCTCAGCGGGGCCGCGCCGGAAAAGACCTGGCGCAGGCTCGACAGGTCGTACTGGTCGACGATGGGGTGCTTCGCCAGGGCCAGGATGATCGGCGGCACGGCGAAGAAGCGCGTGACCTGCTTGTCCTGGATGAGCCCGAGCACCTGCTCGAGGTCGAAGCGCGGCACGGTCACGATCGTGACGCCCTGCGCGAGCAGGCCGTTCATGAGCACCTGCATCCCGTAGATGTGGAAGAACGGCAGGACCGCTAGGGCCACCTCGTCATCCTCGACCGCCAAGCCACCTTCGATCTGGCACAGGTTCGCCACCAGGTTGCGGTGCGTGAGCATGACGCCCTTGGGGAAGCCGGTGGTCCCCGAGGAGTACGGCAGGACGACGACGTGCTCCTCGAGATCCACCTCGACCTGGTCGAGCGGCTCTCCGAGCAGGTCGGTGACCGGGATGGTGCCCTCGGGGGCCTCCCCGATCACGACGATCTCCTGGACGCCGGTGCCTTCGGCGGCCTCCTTCGCGGTGTCCACGAAGAGCCCGATCGTCACGATCATCGACGCGAGGGAGTCCTGCAGCTGGAAGCGGACCTCCTCGGCCGTGTACGTCGGATTGATCGTGCTCACCGCCACACCGGCCACGGCCGCGCCGTGGAACGCGATTGCGTATTCGGGGATGTTCGGTGCCATCAGCGCGATCGTGTCGCCGGGTCCGAGGCCGCGCGCCGCGAGGCCCCCGGCGAACCTGCGGATCATCTCCGCGAGCACCGCGTACGTGTAGGTACGCCCGGACGGGCCGTCGACAAGCGCCGGCCGGTCGGGCACCTCGCCGGCGCGACGCAGGATGAACTCGGTGACGGGGACCGCGGGGATGTCCACGTCCGGGAGTGGGCTGCGATAGATGATCATGGCCTCTCCTCGCCTGTGCGCGCGTGGTGCTCGGTGGGCCGACCCTAGCGCCGCGGGGTGAAGACCGCACCGAGAATGCTGGCCAGCGCCGGATCGCGAACCTCGGGCGGCAGGGCGTCGATGAGCGCGTGCACCCCGGCCATCCGTTCGGGCATCGGCCCTCCCCCGGTGAGGTCCGGCAGGTCTGCGAACGCCGCCTCGAGGTCGTCCCCCACCAGCGCCCACGGCTGCAGTCGGGCCTCGTCGGCCGCGGACCGCAGGTCATCGGCCAGCGCTCCCACCGAGTCCCACGACACGGGCTGGACCGTGAGGTGGACCGTGCGCGGCAGTGACCCGCAGGAGGGCTGCGGCTGCAACGCCCAGCCCCGCGCGCGCATCGCGTCCGCAAGGCGGAACGGATCGATGCCGCTCCCGGGTTGCCCGTCTGCCGCGAGGGCGAGGAGCGTGGCGTCGGGCCGGCCGAGGACGCGCAGGCCGTCGATGTCGTCTACGACCGAGGCGATCGCCTCCGTCGCCTTCCGCGCCCGGCCGACGGCCTCTCGGTACCCGTCGTCACCGAGGACCCTCGCAACCGCCCAGGCCGCCGCCATCGGTCCCGCGGACTTCGTGCTCTGCAGCGTCGTGTTGACGACGGGGTAGCCCGGCCACCGCGAGAAGGTGAAGTACGTCGAAGCCCGCAGGCCAGGTTCCGCGAACAGCAGGAGCGAGGTGCCCTTGGGCGCGAAGCCGTACTTGTGCAGGTCGAACGCGATCGAAGTCACCCCGGGCACGCAGAGGTCGAAGTCCGGCGGGCCGTCGGGGCGCGAGTCCGCGCCGTCGGGGCGCGAGTAGGCGAGGACGATGCCGCCGATGCACGCGTCCACGTGGCAGGGGACGCCGTGCGCGCGGCTGGCCGCGGCGATGGCTGGGATCTCG
>JAPOJD010000181.1 GCA_029978585.1 Actinomycetota bacterium | reverse complement strand
ATTCACGGAACTCAAACGGCCGGGCCTGTGCCTAGTCGGCGTAGGAGTCCCAGTCGGCGCCGGCGGTGAGGCCGCCGTCGATCACAAGGGACTGCCCGGTCATCCATGACGACGCGTCGCTGGCGAGGAAGACGACCGCGCCGACGAGTTCCTCGGGGCTGCCGAGGCGCCCCATCGGAGTCACGTCGTCGAACCACCGCTGCCGGTGCTCCTCCCCCCACAGGGGACGGGTGAACTCGGTCTTGATGACGAACGGCTCCAGGCAGTTGACGCGCACGCGATCGCGTGCCCACTCGCGGGCGCAGCTGCGGGTGAGCGAGGAGACGCCGGCCTTCGTGGCGGAGTAGACCGAGATGGTGTTGAAGCTGAACCGCGCGCTCAGCGAACTGAGGTTGACGATGCTGCCACCGCCCGCCGCGGCCATGAGCGGATGCGCTGCCTGACTGGCGAAGTACAGGGCGCGGAGATTGACCGCGACGATCGCGTCGAAATCCTCGGCGCTCACGTCCCCGATAGGCTTGCGCCGGTTGGTGCCGGCAGAGTTGATGAGGACGTCGAGCCCGCCGAGGGCAGCGTGCGCGTCGCGCACGACCTGCCCCGCGACAGCCGCGTCGGAGAGGTCCGCGACGATGGGAAGCCCTACGCCGATCGACTCCAGCTTCTCCGCGCTGATGTCCTGCACGGCCACGCGTGCACCCCGGTCGACCAGGGCGCGCGCCACCGTGGATCCGATGGCGCCCCCCGCACCGGTGATGAGGATCGTTCGTCCTTCCAGGTCGAACAGGGGGTCGGTCACGGGCTCCTCCGGGGGAATCGTTCGAGGGTGACAGAGGTCGGCGCGGCCTCGATGGTGGCAGAAATGGCGCCGGTCAGCACGACCGACTGCGGCACCGGGGTCAGGTTGATGACAAACGCGCGAATGCCATCGTCGCCCTCGACCACCACGGCGTCCGCAACCTCGGGCTGGTCGGACCGGCTCGGCAGCAGACGGTCGGCACCGCGCAGGCCCCGCAGGGCGCCGTAGACGGGGAACTCCTCGCCCGGGCGAGACGGGAAGGCGCCCGGATCTGCGGAGCCGCGGTCGTGCTCGCGCAGCCCCCGCCAGCCCAGGGCCTCGAAGTAGGTGACGGCGGCCACCGTGCCCGGAGTCGCGATGGCACGCAGCGACAGCAACGTCCAGGCCGCGGCAAACCAGGTCCGCTGCCGGGCATCGACCGACGCCGGCAGGTCCGTGCTGCTCACGTCCGACTCCGGGTTGGTGGCATTGGGATTGAAGCGGGGCCGCAGGCTGATCGGACCGACGGCGACGCGCGCGCCGCCGGAGAGGCGCCCGGCATCGCGAGCGATGACCTCCAGGGTCGCGGCATTCTGCATGACCGAGCGATCATCGAAGGCGTGCACCTGAGGGTTCACCGAGAATGACACCCAGGCGAGGCCCTCCTGGTCGGGCGGCTGGCGGTTGAGCTCGGTGAAGTACAGGTCCGTGCCCCCACACCAGGGCAGGTCGTCGCCGAGGACCGCCCGCGCCTCGTCCAGGCGCGCGGCAGACGTGACCTTCTCGTCGTCGTGGACGACCGCCCACGAGTCCACCAGCGGCGCCATCGCGCGTACGTTGTCCCGGATGCGGGCGTAGTCGCCACCGGACCCGTCGGCCAGGCGCACCCGCAGGCGACAGCCGGCCTGCACCGCAAGGTCGGCAGCCGCGCGCAGCCGCTCCGCGCAATCCTCGTCGGCTGCGTCGACTGTGACCATGAGGTGGTCGAGCCCGAGATCGGCGATCGCCCCGACCTCTGCGGGGGTCCACGGCAGGTCCGTCGACTGCGTGCCCAGCGTCGGGAGAGGTACGGCGATCTCGTCCACGGCGACGGTCACCCGCGCCGGCGCGGGCACCGGGGCGGGCAGGGCCCCGGTGAACGACAGGGTTGCCGACTGGGTGACGGCGTCGCCGGGGCGCACTTCGACCGGGAACGGCCGGGAGATCGGCGTGCAGTAGGTCTTGTACGACGCATCGCTCCAGTTGCGGTGGTCCTCGGTCTCGAAGACGTCACCGGCGAACTCCAGGCGCGCGCTGCAGTCGGGGCCGACCGGCCACTCCATGGCCGCGACGTCGGCGAACGGCTGGTGCGGGGAGATGGCCTCGGGGAACGACGTCTCCACGGCCTCGCCATCGGGGGTCGTGATCGTGCAGGCCCGTCCGGCGAAGCCGACGATGGGGTGCAGCACGCACAGTCCCAGGCGGTTGCGGAGGAAGGGCTCGGCCGCCGAGCCGTCGATGGCGTAGCGGATGGTGCCCGACGCATCCCCGGTGATCTCCGCGGTCCAGGTGAAGGGCGACGCGTCGAAGGTCCCCCGGGCTCGCAGCTCGATGCGGAACGAGTCCTCGGTCACCTCGACCGACTCGGCTTGGAGAATCCATGGGCGAGCAGTCCAGTTGCGGTCCTGGAATACGACGTAAACACGCCGCAGGATCTCGACGCCGCCCACCCTCACGTTGCGGAGGTCTCCGCCGTCGTACTCCAGGCGCACCGGCCCTGCCGACAGGGGAGTGGGGCTCACGGCGCGCTGCCCACCCGGTAGGGAAGTCCGGTCTCGAGCGACTCGTACGCACCGAGCGTCAACTCCATCGTGCGCAGGGTGTCGGCGCCGCTCGTCTCGGGGGTGCGGCCCGTGCGCAGGCAGTCGACCCAGTGCCGCTGCAGCGTGACGACGCTGTCCTGGATGCCGTTCCACGGTCGCGATGCCCAGTCGTGCTCGGGGATCTCGAGGTCCTCGTCAATGACCACGGCACCGCTCATGCGTGCCGCGGAATCCCCGACGTCGACGGCATGGGAGACGACCTGCAGGTGGTAGTCGGGCCCGAGGGTGATCGCCCCCCGGGTGCCCTCCAGCGTCACGAAGGCCTGGGGGTATGTCGAATGATCGGAGAACGTCTCGTAGCTGGCGTCGGCGATCGCGGTAGCGCCCGGCATGCGCATGAGCACCGTGGCGACGTCCTCCCCGACGATGCGCGGGTTGACCCGCAGGGCCTCGGCGTACAGCGACTCCGGCTCGCCCATGAAGAAGCGCGCCAGGTCGAAGAGGTGGACGGCAACGTCGACGATGATCATCCGCTCGCTGTCGAGCAGCCACGGCTGGGGCGTGTAGCAGTCGTGGAAGCTGCGGAAGCTGAACCGCCCGAAGAAGGGGCGGCCGATCGCACCGGAGTCGAGTACTTCCTTGACGCGCCGCATCGGGTGCTGGAAGCGGAAGTTCTCGTGCACCATGAACGGCAGGTCCTTCGCGGCCATCGCCGCGACCATGGCGCGGGCGTCCTCGAGGTCCCACGCCAGGGGCTTCTGGCAGATCGCCGCGACGCCGTGGTTGGCGGCCAGTTGCACCATCTGTGGATGCGTGGGCGGGGTCGTGGCGATGTCGACGAAGTCGAGTTCCTCGTTGGCGAAGAGCTCGGCGGCGTCGGCGTACGGGCGACCGCCGAAGTCCCGCGCGGCCGCGGCGAGCCGCTCCGGGGCGGTGTCGCACACGGCCACCAGCTCGACGCCTGGGATCTCGGCCCACGCGGGCAGGTGGTTCTGGGCGAAGAAGCCGGTGCCGATGACGGCGAAGCGATAGGGCCTGCTCATAGCTCGGTGGGCCTTCGCGGGTCGGTGATCCACTCGCTCCAGGACCCGACGTACATCCGCGAGCCCGGCAGCCCCGCGACCGTCATGGCGAGGACGTTCTGGGCCGCGGTGATGCCGGAGCCGCAGTAGAAGATGACTTCGGACGGATCCTGGTCCCCGATGAGCGACTCGTAGT
>JAPOJD010000238.1 GCA_029978585.1 Actinomycetota bacterium | reverse complement strand
GCGAATGCCCCCACCATCGCCGCGGGGAGTTCCTCGCGCGAGTGGACGACGCTCACACCCAGTGCCGAACCGCCGCGCGTGGGCTTGACGACGAGCGGGAATCCCAGGCCGCGGTCCAGGGCCGCCATCACGCCGGGAGCGCCGAGTTCTCGGAATGTCGCGTGAGGGAGAGCGACCCAGCCGGGTGTCGTGACCCCGGCCCGGCGCACGAGTGTCTTGGCGACCGCCTTGTCGAAGGACAGCCGGCAGGCGTTGGGGCGCGTGCCGACGTAGGGCAGTCCGAGGCAGTCCAGGACGTCGCGCACCGCGCCGTCCTCTCCCGCTGCGCCGTGCAGGAGCGGGATCACGCAGTCGGGCGGGTCGTCCGCCAGGACCGTGAGCAGTCCGGCGTCGACGTCGCGTTCGACCACCTCCCAGTCCGGCCGCGCCACGCGCAGGGCTTCGGTGACGCGCCGCCCGGAGCGCAGCGACACGTCGCGCTCGGCGGACAGGCCGCCGGCCAGCACCATCACCTGCATGTCAGCCCATCGTTAGAGGATGTTGGGCGCGGGACCCTCGGGGCCTTCGGCGTTGCGCAGCACCCGGCCGGTGCCGAAGGTCGCTGCGATGTCGAGTTCGCCTTCGATGACCCCGGCGAGGCGGCGTACGCCCTCGCGAATGCGCTCGGGTTCGGGGTAGCAGTAGGACAATCTCAGGCTCTCGTGACCCTGGCCATCGACGTAGAAGCCCGTGCCGGGGACGTAGGCGACGAGCGCGGCGATCGCGCGCGGCAGCATCGCCTTGGCGTCCAGCCCCTCGGGCAGCGTGACCCAGGAGTAGAACCCACCTGCTGGATGGGTCCATGTCGTGCCGTCGGGCATCAACTGCTCGAGGGAGTCCAGGAGGGCGTCGCGACGCTCGCGGTACAGCTCGCGGAACACCTTGACCTGCTCCCGCCACGGCTGGGTGGCGAGGTACTCCGAGACCGTGAGCTGGGCGTAGTTGGAGGGGCACAGCACGGCCGACTCCGCGGCGAGGACGAGCTTCTCGCGGACCCCGTGGGGCGCCACGGCCCAGCCGACGCGCAGGCCGGATGCGATGGTCTTGGAGAAGGACCCGAGGTAGATCACCTGTTCGTCGTCGTCGGCGCGGATGGCGCGCGGCGGAGGACCGTCGAACCCGAGCAGCCCGTAGGGGTCGTCCTCGAGCAGGAGGAGCCCCTCGCGCTTGGCCACCTCCAGTACGCGGAGTCGGCGCTCGGGACCTTGCGTCACTCCTCCCGGGTTCTGGAACGACGGGATCGTGTAGACCATCTTGGGCTTCTTGCCCTGGGCACGCGCCTGCGCGATCGCCTCGGCGAGCGCCTCGGGCACCAGTCCCTCGTCGTCCATGGCGACGTGGACGATGTCGCACTCGTAGGCGCGGAAGACACCGAGTGCACCGACGTACGACGGCGCCTCGACGAAGACGACATCGCCGGGGTCGCAGAAGATCCGCGTCACCAGGTCGAGGGCCATCTGGGAGCCGGTGGTCACGACGACATCGTCGGGGTGCGCGGAGATGCCCACCTCGGACATGACGTCGAGGATCTGGCCGCGCAGGGTGGCATCGCCCTGGCCCGAGCCGTACTGCAGCACCTGGGCCCCGCGATCGCGGACAAGCCGCGCCGCCGTCTCGGCGAGAGCCTCCAGGGGCAGCGCTTGGACGAACGGCATGCCGCCGGCAAGTGAGACGACCTCGGGACGCGACGCGACGGAGAAGAGCGCCCGGATCTCCGACGCGGTCATCCCGCGGGCCCGGGTGGCGTAGGCGTCGACCCACGGGTCGAGGCGGGTGCCGGTGTCAGGGCGATCGACCACGGATCCCTCCTCTCCTCATCGCGGGCCCGGCAGCGGCCCAGACGGTGCCGCCGTCCTCCCGGCTATGGTGACGTACGAGGTCCCCGAGGCGTGGGAGAGGGGTGATGGGCGTGGCGAAGGCGCTGGCGCTGGCCGCCCTGGTCCTGGGCGTGGGGGTGGCCGCCGGATTCCTCGGTCGCCTCCTGTGGCCCGGCCGCCCTCTTCCCCTGCGTTGAGTGGCGGCTGGTGGCGCCGACCCGCCGCGTCGGGGCGACACCAGCCGCCACTCAACGCAGTTGGG
>JAPOJD010000066.1 GCA_029978585.1 Actinomycetota bacterium | reverse complement strand
CGCCCGGGTGGTCGCCGTCGCCTCAGCACCGACGGGCTTGGCCGCCTCCCCCGGCAACGGCTCTGCCAGCATCACCTTCACCCCCGGCGCCGACGGCGGGTCCCCGATCACGAACTACGCCTACACCCTCGACGACAGCACGTGGATCCCGCTCGCTCCCGACGACACCACCAGCCCCGTCACCATCACCGGCCTCGCGAACGGCATCACCTACTCGATCAAACTGCGCGCCATCAATGTCGCCGGCAACGGCGCTTCGTCGGACCCCGTATCCGTCACACCGCAGGCCCCTTTGCCGCCCGTCCCGCCCCGGCCCGCACCGGCGATGAGCCCGACATCGCAGACCATCACCGGCACCGCCGGCACCCCGATCACCGCGACCTCGACGTTCACGCTGGAGAACTTCACCCTCATCCCCCGGTACACCGTCTACCCGGCGCTGCCCACCGGCCTGAGCATCGACCCCGCCACCGGCATCGTCTCGGGCACCCCGGCCGAGGCGTATCCCTCGACACGGCACTGGATCACCGCCACCGCCGGCGGCAACTCCGAGTCGGCGTACTCCACCCTCCAGGTGACGATCGACCCCGCACCCACGCCGACGATCACGATCGTGGGCACCCGCAGCGCCAACGGGGCACGCATCGAGGTCACCGGCACCAGCACCCACCTCGCCGGCGCCACCCTCACCCCCTGGTTCCAATTCGCCGGCCAAACCGCCTACACGCAAGGCAAGATCACCGTCACCGTCGCCAGCGACGGCACCTTCACCTGGACCCGAAAAACCAACAAGCAAACCAACGTCTACTTCACCCACGACAGCACCGAGTCCAACACCGTGGTCATCGCTGCCCGCACCAGTGCCAGGTAGGGCACGAGAGGCGCGGGGAGCAAAGGCGCCTCTCATCAGGGCGTCAGGAGAAGCCACGGGTCGCCGGGAGGCGCTGCAAGCGCCCTGACCGTGGTGCCGCCGATCGGCGCGTACCCGCCGACTAGAGTCGAGCGCATGTCGACGACCGACCCCGGCCCGGGGAGCAAGAAGAAGCGCGGCGGCAAGTTCGCCGAGCGCCTCGCCGCCATCCGCGAGAACTACCGGATGACGCGCAAGGTCCACCGCTGGGTGGGCTGGGAGATGCTCGGCATCTTCGTCGCCGTCAGCGCCGTCATCGCGCTGCCCCTCGGCTTGTTCGTCATCAACTGGCTCACCGCCCTGCTCATCGCGATCCCCCTCGGTCTGCTCGCCGCCGTCGCCTGGTTCAGCCGTCGGGCCATGAACGCCGCCTACGCCAGCATCGAGGGCCAGCCCGGCGCGGCCGCCGCGGTGATCGAGAGCATGCGCGGCAACTGGTCGGTGACACCGGCGGTCGCCGTGACCAAGAACTCCGACCTCGTCTCGCGCGCCATTGGCCGCTGTGGGGTCGTGCTCGTGGCCGAAGGTCCGTCCGGACGGGTTCAGCACCTGCTCGCCAACGAGCGCAAGAAGACCGCTCGCTGGCTTCCCGAGGTGCCGATCTACGAGATCCAGGTGGGCACGGAGCCCGCCCAGATCAGCGTCGCCAAGCTCCAGCGCGAGCTCAACAAGCTCCCCAAGGCGCTGCGCCCCGCCGAGGTCAACGACATCCGTCGCCGACTCGAGGCCCTGAGCAAGCGCGAGTCCCCCGTGCCTCTGCCCAAGGGGCCGCTGCCCAAGAGCGGCAAGATCCCGAAGTCGATGCGCGGCTGAGTCGATGCGCGGCTGAGTAGATGCGCGGCCGAGCGCCCTGCTTCAGCGCCCCAGCCCGGGCAGGCTCGCCCGCATGACGACCACCGATCCCGCGACAAGATCCTGCAGCCCGCGCCGCCGCGAGTCGTAGACGAGGGCCGGGATCACCAGGCAGATCAGCGCCGTCCGCACGAGAACCCACCACAGGCCCAGCCGCCGACCGTTCACCCCGACGACGGCGATGCCCAGGATTCGCTGCCCGAACGACGACGCGGTGAGCCATGTGAAGAGGACTACCTCGACGAAGAACACCCCGAGAACGGCCAGGGAGTACTGCGCGGAGTCCCATGACAGCCACGGGAGCAGCAGGCGGGCGAGGATGAGCGAGGCAAGCCAGTCCACGCAGATCGCCGCGAACCGGCGCCCCAGCGTCGCCGAGACCGCGCCCGGCCACGGCAGGGCCGGGGCGGCGTCCGCTGGAGTGCTCACCTCCCCACGCTACGAGACGTGACGCCTCGTGACGGAACGGGGCCGGTAGGGGGTGGGTTCGGAAACCGGACCCGAGAAGTTACAGACGCGAAACAATCGGGTGATCGCCGGGAAATGACCTCCTCCTAGCGTCCATCTCGGACGGGAAAGCCGTCCCGGGCCACCAAACCCGCAGAGGCGATCGAGACACGGCCCGGGCCGTGCAGGAGGATTCATGTTCAGCAATGCCGACGAGGTCCTGAAGTTCATCAAGGACGAAGGCGTCGAGTTCGTCGACGTGCGCTTCGTCGACCTGCCGGGCGTCATGCAGCACTTCAACATCCCGGCCAATACGTTCAAGGCTGCCTTCGAGGACGGCCTCATGTTCGACGGATCCTCGATTCGGGGGTTCCAGGCCATCCACGAGTCCGACATGAAGCTCATCCCCGACCCCTCCACCGCCTACCTGGACCCATTCCGCAGCGCCAAGACGCTTGTGGTCAACCACTCGATCCGCGACCCCTTCACCGACGAGCCCTATAGCCGCGACCCCCGCAATGTCGCCGCCAAGGCCGAGGCCTTCCTGGCCTCCACCGGAATCGCCGACACCGTCTACTTCGGGCCCGAGGCGGAGTTCTACATCTTCGACGACGTGCGCTTCGAGACCAGGCAGAACGCCGGCTACTACTACATCGACTCCATCGAGGGAGCCTGGAATACCGGGCGCGAGGAGGAGGGCGGCAACCTCGGCTACAAGACCGCCTACAAGGGTGGCTACTTCCCCGTCCCGCCGGTGGACCACTACGCCGACCTGCGCGACGAGATGGTCATCGCTCTTCAGCAGATCGGCCTCCAGGTGGAGCGCGCACACCACGAAGTCGGCACCGGCGGCCAGGCCGAGATCAACTACCGCTTCAACACCTTGCTGAAGGCGGCCGACGAGGTCATGGCCTTCAAGTACATCATCAAGAACGTCGCATGGGTCAACGGCAAGACCGTGACGTTCATGCCCAAGCCGCTCTTCGGGGACAACGGTTCGGGCATGCATTGCCACCAGTCCCTGTGGCGCGACGGGGAGCCTCTCTTCTACGACGAGTTGGGCTACGGCGGGCTTTCCGACATGGCCCGCTGGTACATCGGCGGCTTGCTGGCGCATGCGCCGTCACTGCTGGCCTTCACCAACCCGACCGTGAACTCCTACCACCGCCTGGTCCCGGGCTTCGAGGCTCCGGTTAACCTCGTCTACAGCGCCCGCAACCGCTCCGCCTGCATCCGGATCCCCGTGACCGGTACGTCCCCCAAGGCGAAGCGCATCGAGTTTCGGGTCCCCGATCCCTCGAGCAACCCGTACCTGGCCTTCGCTGCCATGCTCATGGCCGGAATCGATGGCATCCGCAACAAGATCGAGCCTCCGGCGCCGGTCGACAAGGACCTCTACGAACTGCCGCCGGACGAGCTCGCCGAGATCGCCCAGGTCCCCGGCTCTCTCCCCGAGGTCCTCGACGCGCTCGAGGCGGACAACGATTACCTCCAGGCCGGTGGCGTCTTCCCCGCCGACCTCATCGAGACCTGGGTGGAGTGGAAGCGGGCGAACGAGGTCGATCCGATCCGCCTCCGCCCGCACCCGCACGAGTTCGAGCTCTACTACGACATCTGATCACCCTCGGGGATCGAGCTCCCCTTGCGTCGCATCGCCTCGCGCGCACGGGAGGGCAGGGCGGCCGCTTCGGCGGCCGCCCTTCGCCTGTCCGGGGCGCGGCCGACCATCTGCCCGGGGCAACCTGGGATAGTGCCTCCGTGACGACGACGGGGGCACCGCCGCGCCAGGCCGGCCAGCTCGCACTGTGGACCCTCATCCTCGCGGCATCCGTGGCCAACCTCAACCTCTCCGTCGCCAACGTCGCCCTGCCCGACATCGGCCGCGAACTCGGCGCCACCCAGGTCGAGCTCAACATGGTCGCCGTGGGGTTCACCCTCGGCCTCGCGAGTTCCGTGCTCTACCTCGGGGCCATCGGCGACCGCTACGGCCGCAAGCGGCTCCTGCTGCTCGGCCTCGCCCTATCGATCCCGGTGGCCGCCCTCGCCGCGTGGGCGCCCGACCCGGCTGTCCTCGTCGCCGCGCGCTTCCTCGGGGGCATCTGCGCCGGCATGGTCTACCCCACGACCCTGTCGATCATCACCGCCCTGTACTCCGGCAAGCAGCGCGTCATGGCGATCGCCCTGTGGTCGGGCATCGGGGCCGGCGCATCCGCGATCGGCCCCGCCATCGTCGGCGCCCTCCTCACCTTCACCTGGTGGGGCGTCGGCTTTGCCCTGACCATCCCCCTGGCCGCCCTCGCCTTCCTCCTGTGCCTGCGACTGCCGAGCAGGACCGGTGAACTCAGCAACTCGGTGGACCACGTGGGCGGAATCCTCTCGGCCATCGCGATCGGCACCCTCATCGCGGCCATCACGTTCGCGCCCACCCCCGGACAGGGCTTCGTCGCCCTCATCCTCGCCGCGATCGCCGTCATCGCGCTGGTCGCCTTCCTCGTGCAGGAGAGGCGAACGGCGGACCCGCTGTTCGACCTGGCAGTGGCCCGACGCCGGACGTTCTGGGTGGCGGCGCTGGCCGGGATCATCGTGTTCGGCTCGCTCATGGGCGCCATGTTCATCGGCCAGCAGTTCATGCAGAACGTGCTCGGGTACGACTCCTTCGAGGCCGGCGTCGGGATCCTGCCCGCGGCCGTGACCCTGATCCTGCTGTCTCCCGTCGCCGCGATCCTCATCCGCCGATTCGGATCGCGCCTCACCCTCGCCCTCGGCTTCATCCTCGTCGGGCTCGGATTCGCCGCCATGTTCCTGTGGACAGAGTCCAGTCCCTACGCCCTGGTCGGGGGGACCTACGCCCTTCTCGGCGCCGGGGTCGCCATCGCAGCGGCTCCCGCGTCGAGGGCGATCATGTCCTCGGTGCCCGCACAGGACCTCGGTATGGGCTCGGCCACCAACGACCTGCAGCGCGACCTCGGCGGCGCCATCATGCAGGCCGTCATGGGCACGCTGCTCGTCGTCCGCTACGCCCGGGACATCACCGACGCCTTCAACTCCGCCCCGGCAGACGAGCAGAGCCAGCTGTCCGATCAGGCCATCTCGCTCATGACCCAGTCCTTCACCGGGGCCGAGCAGGCCGCCCAGAGCCTGCCGGCCCAGTACTCCGCCGGCCTGCTCGAGGCCGCGAAGCAGGCGTTCACGGATGGCTCCAATGTGGCCTACGCGGCGGGCCTCGTCGCCGTCATCGCGGGACTCGTGATCGTCGTCACCCTCTACCCTCGCAAGGCGAAGGAGGCGCAGATCCTGGAGCAGTACGCCGAGGGCGATCAGCCGGCGCCTACCTCGAAGGATTAGCGCCCTCCGCCCGATAGGGTTGAGGACGTGGCCGAACGTCTCATCCTGCACATCGGGCCCCGCAAGACCGGCACGACCTACCTCCAGCGCGTACTCCAGCAACTGTCCCCCGCCCTCGCGAGACAGGGCGTGCTCTACCCCGTGGATTTCCGGGGCAAGGAGGACTACAACCACGTCGGCGCCGTCAACGACCTCACGTTCGCGGAGGAGACGCGCCGTCCCGAACGCTGGTCGGACAAGGCGGGCGACGACTGGAACGCCCTCGTCAGGGCCGTGGACGAGTTCGACGGGACGGTCATCCTGTCGGCCGAGATGATCGGCGGACTGCGTCCTCCCGCCGCCGAGCGGCTCCTGAACGGGCTCGGCGTCGGCAACGTCGACGTCGTCATCACCATGCGCGATCTCGGGCGGATCTTCCCCTCGTCGTGGCAGCAGCACATTCGTAATACCCATACCCAGGACTACAAGGCCTACCTCGAGCGCCGCACTCGCGAGCGCGGCAGTGCGCCCCCGATCCAGATGCAGGAGGTGTGGGACTCCGAGCGCGAGCAGACGTTCTGGCGCTCCTACGCCTACGGGGCGCTCGTGCGCCGCTGGCAGAGGCTCGTTCCCGCGGAGCGCGTGTCCGTGGTCACTCTTCCCCCGCCGGGCTCTCCGTCCACGCTGCTGTGGGAGAGATTCCGGACCGCGCTGAACCTGGACGTCCTCCCGGAGGTCGCTCCCAAGCTGCCGCCCTACGTCGCCAACATCGGCTCCACCGAGCCGGAGGCCCTGCTCCTGCACGCGATGAATGTCGAGGCCAAGCGCCGGGGATGGAGCAGGCGCACC
Source organism: Actinomycetota bacterium (assembly GCA_029978585.1). Taxonomy (GTDB): domain Bacteria; phylum Actinomycetota; class Actinomycetes; order S36-B12; family S36-B12; genus Mxb001. Next base: position 4,713 of record JAPOJD010000066.1, on the reverse strand, counting down.
ACGAACGAGTTGCAGCAGAAGCTACTCGCCACCGGCCTGCTCGACCGCGAGGACCGCGGCCGGCCCCTCCTCCTGCCGCGCCGGTTCCTGCCGAGAGCGCAGAAGTGGGCACGCGTCGACATCGACGACATGCTCAGCACCGGAGTCACCATCCACGGCGATGCCGCTGATCTCCTCGTCCCCGACTCCGCGGCCTCGGAGGGCAAGCCCGATGCCGCGGCGGCCGCCGCGGCCGGCGCCTACGCGACCATCCATGCCCTCGAGGAGCAGGCCGAACTCATCAGCCGCCGCAACGCGAGACAGGCGCGCGTCACCCTTCCCGGACGGCTTCTTCGTCGTCTAATCCGGGTGGTGGAGCGTCCGACGACGCCGAGCGCATAGACCGGGTCGCGCGCAAGGCCACCACGATCCCGATGACGGCGACCGCGCCCCAGAAGACGTTGAGAGCCAACTGCGGCCACGCCAGTTTGTACAGCGAGTAGAGGACAAGCCCGATCGCACCGGCCAGGTTGAGCACGTGGTAGCGCATGCTGTGGGCCGAGAGCACGCGAGTTGCCACGAGGGCGTAGCCGCCGACGAGCAGAACGGTCGCGATCCATCCGACGGTCTCCCACACCACGCTGGACATGCGGGCAGTCTAGGGATCAGTCGTAGAAGACCCGCTCCACCACGCCGCGCGCACGCCGCGTCGTGCGCCGGTAATGCTCGAGGAGATCGCCGGTGACGTCGACGCCCATGAGATGGGCGACGAGGGCGAGGTCACGCCCTGAGCTCGGCACCGAGTCGGATGCGGTGCCCCGCGCGAGCACGATGGCGTTGCGCACGCTGCTCGCGAAGAGCCAGGCGCGCTCCAGTGATTCCTCGTCCGCCCGGTCGAGCAACCCCTCGTCGACAGCCACCCGGAGAGCGCTCAGGGTCGAGGTCGTCCGCAGGCCGGGCAACTCGCCCGCGTGGCGCATCTGCAGCAGCTGCGCCACCCACTCCACATCTGCGAGGCCGCCGCGACCCATCTTGGTGTGCAGCGTCGGGTCCGCTCCCCGGGGGAGCCGCTCAGACTCCATTCGAGCCTTGAGCCGTCTCATCTCCCGCACGGAGTCGTCGGTCACCCCGCCGGCCGGCCAGCGCAGCGGGTCCACGATCGCGATGAGCTCGGCCCCGAGGCCGGGATCACCGGCCACGGGGCGCGCCCGCAGCAGAGCCTGCGCCTCCCACGGCGACGACCACCGCTCGTAGTAGGCCCGGTAGGACGCCAGGCTCCGCACGAGCGCGCCCTGGCGGCCCTCGGGGCGCAGATCCGCGTCGATCTCCAGCGGCGGGTCGGTGGATGCCACCATGAGCAAGCGGCGCAGTTCATTGGCCACCGCCAGTGCAGCCACGCCCGCCGCCTGCTCGTCGGCTCCTGGCAGGGGGTCGTAGACGAACATGACGTCCACGTCGCTGGCGTAGCCCAGCTCGGCACCGCCGAAGCGCCCCATGCCGATGACGGCAAACCTCATGGGAAGCGAGCCGTCGGCCGCGACCTCGCGCGAGGCGACCTGGAGGCCGCCGCTCACCGTGGCCTCGGCCACATCGGTCAGGGCCGACATGACATCGTCCTCGCGAAGCAGGCCGAGCACATCGGCTGCGCTAATCCGGAAGAGTTCCCGTCGGCGCAATCCGCGGACCGCCGAGATGGCCGAGTTCGGGTCATCGTGGCGGAGAACCGCCGCCTCGACCTCGGACTCGAGGCTCGCCCGCGTGCGCGGCCGCAACTCGTCGTCGTCTGCGAGCATGGCCACTGCCTCCGGCGCCCTCAGCAGCAGGTCCGCGGAGTACCTGCTCGAGGACAGCAGGCGGGCCATGCGCTCGGCCGCCATCGACTCGTCGCGCAGCAGGCGCAGATACCACGGGGTCGAACCGAGAGCATCGCTCATGCGGCGGAATCCGAGCAGCGCCGCGTCCGGGTCCGGGCCTTCGGCGAACCACCCCAGCAGCACCGGGAGCAGCGTGCGCTGGATGGCGGCGCGCCGGGACACCCCGGCGGTCAGGGCCTCCAGGTGGCGCAGGGCACCGGCGGGATCGGCGTATCCGAGGGCCTCGAGGCGCTGCTGCGCCGCCTCGGGCGTGAGGCGGGCGGTTCCGGCATCGAGTCGTGCGACCGACTGGAGGAGCGGCCGGTAGAAGAGCTTCTCGTGAATCCTGCGGACCTCGCGCGCGTGGCGCCTCCACTCTTCCATGAGCTCCGCCACCGGATCCCCACGGAACCCCAGGGACCGCCCGATACGCCGCAGCGAATCCTCGTCCTCCGGGACGACGTGGGTGCGGCGCAGCCCGAGCAACTGGATGCGATGCTCCAGCGTGCGCAGGAAGCGGTAGGCGGCCGCGAGCGTCGCACCGTCCTCGCGCCCCACATAGCCCCAGGTCGCCAGCGCCTCCAGCGCGACGAGCGTGGTCGGGCTGCGCAGCATCACGTCGCTGCGCCCATGCACGAGTTGGAGCAACTGCACGGCGAACTCGACATCGCGCAGCCCGCCGCGCCCGAGCTTCAGTTCCCGATCCGCCTCCTTGGCCGGGATGTGCTCCTCGACTCGACGCCGCATCGCCTGCACATCCGCGACGAAGTCATCCCGATCAGCGGCTGACCACACCATCGGCGTCACCACGCTCACATACGCTTCGCCGAGTTCGCGGTCGCCCGCGGCAGGTCGGGCCTTGAGCAGGGCCTGGAACTCCCACGTGCGCGCCCAACGCTCGTAGTAGCCGAGATGGGAGGCAAGCGTCCGGACCAGGGCCCCCTGCTTTCCCTCGGGGCGCAGTGCCGCGTCCACCTGCCACAGCTCCCCCTCCGCGGTCGCCTCACCGCAGGCGCGCATGAGCGCGGTGGCCAGCCGCGTGGCGGTGCGCAGTCCCTCGGTCTCATCGACTCCTTCCTTCGGCTCGGCGACGAAGACGACGTCCACGTCGCTCACGTAGTTCAACTCCCTGCCGCCGCACTTGCCCATCGCGATCACCGCGAGCCGGCACGGCGCCGCATCCTGAGGGAGCTCCGCACGCGCGATCGCGAGACCCGCCTCCAGCGCCGCATCGGCGAGGTCGGACAGTTCGGCGCCCACGTCGTCAAAGGGCGCGCCCAGGACGACGTCGCGCACGACGGCCTCGACGAGCAGGTCGCGGTACGCGACGCGCAGGGCATCGCTTGGGCTCGGCCCGCTCGCCCTCGGCTCCGCCGCGGCCGGGTCTGCGCCCACGGCGCGCAGTAGCGCTTCGCGCGCCGACGGCGAACCTTGCCGCTGTGCCGGCACTCCACCGAGGCCGCGTGCGCGCTGGGGATGACGGACAAGGTGGCGGGCGAGCGCATCGGATGCGGCCAGGACGGCCACGAGCGCCGTGCGATCGCTCTCATCGGCGAGCACGCCCGCAAGGGCCTCCGGCCCCATCGAGCCCGCGAGATCCGCGAGATGTGCGAGCGCGCGATCGGGATCCGCGCTCCTGGACAGTTCGTCTACCACGGCGTCCTGGGCCGCAGGGATCCGATCGAGCAGGAGTTCGGCTGCCTCGGGGTCCAGGAAGCCCCGGCGCGCGAGGGTCCCGCTCGGCGATGTGGGTCGGCCGGTCACGGGATCGCGGTCAGGGGTCAGCGGGTCGGGGACTAGAGGGTGGAGAGGTAGCGATCGAGTTCCCAGGGGGTCACCTGGCGACGGTAGTCCTCCCATTCGGCCTGCTTATTGCGCAGGAAGAACTCGAAGACGTGCTCGCCGAGCGTCTCGGCGACGAGCTCGGAGCGCTCCATCTCCTGGATCGCCTGGTTCAGGCTGAGCGGCAGCGGACGCATGCCGAGGGCCCGCCGCTCTGGAGGCGTCAGGGCCCACACATCGTCCTCCGCACCCGGGGGGAGCTCGTAGGACTCCTCGATGCCCTTGAGGCCGGCGGCCAGGAGCAGCGCGAATGCCAGGTAGGGATTGCAGGCGCTGTCGAGCGACCGCACCTCCACCCGCGTGGAGTTGCCCTTCGTCGGCTTGTACATGGGCACCCGGATGAGCGCGGAGCGGTTGTTGTGCCCCCAGCAGATCCACGCCGGGGCCTCGCCTCCGCCGGCGAGACGCTTGTAGGAGTTGACCCATTGATTCGTGACCGCGGTGATCTCCGGCGCGTGCACGAGGAGCCCGGCGATGAATGACCGCGCCACCTTCGAGAGTTGGTACGGCGCCCCCGGCTCGTGGAAGGCGTTGCGGTCGCCCTCGAAGAGCGACACGTGGGTGTGCATCCCGGACCCGGGGGAGTCGCGGAAGGGCTTGGGCATGAAGGATGCGTAGACGCCCTGCTCGAGAGCCACCTCCTTCATGACGAGGCGGAACGTCATGAGGTTGTCCGCGGTCGTGAGGGCGTCGGCGTACCGAAGGTCGATCTCCTGCTGCCCCGGGCCGCCCTCGTGGTGGCTGAACTCCACCGAGATGCCCATCGCCTCGAGCATGGTGATCGCCTGGCGGCGGAAGTCGTGGCCGATGGACTGCGGCGAGTTGTCAAAGTAGCCGTAGTGGTCGATGGGCTCGAGGGGACCGTCGCCGGGAGCGTTCCTCAGCAGGTAGAACTCCACCTCGGGGTGCGTGTAGAAGGTGAAGCCGAGGTCGGCCGCCTTGGTCAGGGTGCGCTTGAGAACGAATCGCGGATCGGCATATGACGGAGAGCCGTCATCGTAGAACAGGCCGACCTTGAAGCCGGTGATGTCGCTCTTGG
>JAPOJD010000069.1 GCA_029978585.1 Actinomycetota bacterium | reverse complement strand
TCGTCGCCTGGATGGTCATGCACCATGGCACCGAGGAGCAAAAGGCCCACTATCTCCCGCTCATGGCAACGGGTGAGGTGCGTGGCGCCTTCTCGATGAGCGAGCCCGGGTGCGGATCCGACGTCGCCGCAATCCAGTCCCGGGCCGTCCGTGATGGCGATGACTACGTGCTCAACGGCCAGAAGATGTGGCTCACCAATGGCGGGAGCTCCACACTCGTCGCGGTCCTCGTGCGCACCGACGGCGACGCCCCTGAGGATGCATCGGTCTACAGGCGTATGACCGCGTTCCTCGTCGACAAGCCGTCGGGCTTCGGCGAGGTGCGCCCCGGCCTCACGATCCCCGGCAAGATCGAGAAGATGGGCTACAAGGGCGTCGACACCACCGAGCTCGTGATGGATGACCTTCGCTTGCCGGCATCGGCGATCCTCGGAGGTGAGCCCGGCCGCGGCTTCTACCAGATGATGGACGGTGTCGAGGTGGGTCGCGTCAATGTCGCGGCGCGCGCCTGCGGCCTCGCGCAGCGTGCCTTCGAGCTCGGCGTCGACTATGCCCAGCAGCGGGTGACCTTCGGCAAGCCGATCGCCGAGCACCAGGCCGTCGCCTTCCGTCTCGCCGACATGGGTACCAAGGTCGAGGCGGCCCACCAGATGATGGTGATGGCCGCGCGCAAGAAGGACTCCGGGGAGCGCAACGACCTCGAGGCCGGCATGGCCAAGCTACTCGCGAGCGAGTACTGCAAGGAGGTCGTCGAGGACTCCTTCCGCATCCATGGGGGCTACGGGTACTCCAAGGAGTACGAGATCGAGCGGCTCTACCGCGAGGCGCCGATGCTGATGATCGGTGAGGGCACGGCGGACATCCAGAAGATGATCATCGCCCGGCGGCTGCTCGAGGAGTACCGCGCGAGGGGATGACTCAGGCGGGCGCAGGAGTCCGCTGGGTCGCGCGACGGATGACCCAGTCGATGCCCCAGAAGATGAGGGCGAGCACGATGGCGAATGCCACCACGCCGAGCACGTTGACGATCACCGCGGGGTAGCCGAGGGTGGCGACGTCCAGGAACGGGTAGGGGTATGCCCCGATGAAGGCCCCGCGGATCAGCGCCCAGATCAGCCAGATGATGGGCAGCACGAGCGAGGCCCACACGATCCGCCAGCTGAACCACCCGCGCGGACCCGCGAAGAGCCAGACGATCACGGTCGCGGCGGGAACGATGATGTGGTCGAAGGCATTGGTGTAGACCTCCAGCCCCTGCAGGTCCGACGTGCCCGCGAGGACGAGGTTGTAGACGATGCCCGTCACGGTGATCATGAGGATCGAGTCGAGCCGCAGCACCCGGAAGACGAAACTGTCACGGTCGGGCTTGAGAAAGAGCATCGTCATGATGATGGCGACGAGGATGTTGGACCAGATCGTGAAGTAGGTGAAGTAGTCGAGAACGCGGCCCACGGGACCCTGGTCGGGGTTGCCCAGCATCGTCGGATTGGTGTTCGTACTCGGGTAGGTGCCCAGGAGCGTCAGGATGAAGGAGAACGTCGATCCGAAGATGGCCAGCACCGCGTTGATGCCGAAGAGGGTCCGCTTCCATGTCGCGGTGGCCGGCGGGGTGGCGGTGGACGTCGTCATGGGGCGCCACGGTATCCCTCGGGGGGGCGCCCCGCGGGGATTTGGCACCGGAGCGGTCCGGCTAGCGTGGCGCCGTGGCAGGCGATGCGGAGGCGGCCCGGGACGCCCGCCCCGGCCTGGTGGGGCTCTTCCGCGACATGGCCGCCAACTGCGCCCGGCTGGGCGCTCCCACCTACGCCGACCTGTCGGCCTTCGTCGCCGACCGGATCGACGTGGAAGGGGATCCCGACACGCCATCGGACTTGGCGGCCCTGCTGGCGCCCTACGCCGATGCCCGTATCGGGGACATGGTCCCCCTGCGATTCTTCGCCGCGGTTCAGCGCCTCGCACTGGCAAGGCAGGCCCCGGCACTCGCGCTCTACTACGCGAGCCTGGGTGGGTCTCCTCCTACGACTCCCGCGGCGCGCGACGCCTGCCGCGTAGCCCTGCTGGATACCGTCCACACCCACGGACCGGAGATCGCCAGCGGCCTGCGGATGTTCCCGCAGACCAACGAGGTGGGGCGAACCGCCGCGCTGCTCGCCGTACTGCGCGAGATCTCCGCGGCGTGGCACCTGCCTGTGCGTCTTCATGAGATCGGCGCGTCTGCCGGCCTCTCCCTGCGCGTCGACGCCCTGGCTGATGCCGGTGTGGTGCCCATCGAGCGTCCCGGCGCGGGTCCGGCTCCCGTCATCGTCGAGCGCGTCGGTTGCGACATCGAGCCGCTCGACGCGGCCACGCAGGACGGCCGCCTGGCGCTCACGTCCTTCATCTGGCCCGATCACGTGGATCGCTTCGAGCGATTGCGCGGCGCCCTTCAGGTAGCGGCGGAGGTGCCGGCGGACCTCGTCGCCGAGGACGCGCTGGCCCATGTGCGGTCGCTGCAGCTGCGCGAGGGCACCGCGCTGGTCGTGTGGCACTCCGCGATGTGGATGTACCTTCCGTTCGCGCAACGCCGTGCGATCCTCGACGCGTTGGCGGACCTCGGCGCAGCGGCAAGCGCGAATGCACCTCTGGTGCACATTGCCCTCGAGCCCGTGTCCGAGGCGGCAGGGGAGCAGCACGTCTTCCACCTCGAGGTCACGTCGTGGCCCGCCCTGGGCGAGGTGCCGGCGGGCGTCACGGTGACGCGGGCCACCACGCCGCCAAGCGGGCTGCCCGTGAGATGGGCGGTGCCCTGCGTCGGGGCGATCGTGCATGACTCGAGCGGGCGGCTGCTCGTCATCCAGCGCGGGCGCGAGCCGTCCCGGGGCCGATGGTCGGTCCCCGGCGGCCGCGTCCATGAAGGCGAGGGGTTCGCGGCGGCCGTCGAGCGAGAGGTGCGCGAGGAGACCGGCCTGGACGTCGCCGTGGGGGACATGGTCGGTGCGGTCGCCCGCTCTGCCCCGGACGGGTCGACGTACGACATCCGCGACTACCGCGCTCATGTGGTGGGCTCCCCGCAGCCTCATGCGGGCGATGACGCCGACGATGCCCGCTGGGTGGGCATGGCGGAGCTGCGGGCACTGCCGACGTCACCGGGCCTCATCGAAGCGCTGGGGGATTGGGGTGCGCTGCCGACCGCGCCATAGCCCGTGCCCCCCGGCCCGTACCCACCGGTCCCGCCCCACCATCGGAACGCGTTAGGGACACTTCTTGCGGCGCGGAAGTCTCCCTAACTCGATCAGGCACGGCGGACCGCCGTGCGGTCCTGCCGATCAGGCGCGCCAGAGACCGTCGAGGACATCGGCGAGGGCCTCGGGATCGTCCACCGCGGGACTGTGACCGGCGCCCGCGATGACCCTCGGCGTCGTGCCCAGGGCGCGTGCCATGCGGTCCTGCTCGTCGAGTGGCCATGCGTCGTCGTTCTCCCCGTGGACCACGTGCACGGGAAGTCCGGCCTGCGCGAGCTCCGCGGTCCGGTCGGGCTCATGGAGCAGCATGTCGCCCATCGCTCGCAGTCCCCGCGGGCTCACGCTGCAGAACCGGTGGCGCAGGAATTCGTAGACCTCGGGAGACGGTGGTTCCCAGCCAGCATCGCGATCCATCGCCTCCTTCGCGCGCCAGATGTCGGAGAGGTCCATGTCGGGGAGAACGGCGACGAGGGCGGGGATCGCCCCGTGGCGCTCGGGCGGCAGCGCGGCGGGGCCCGAGCACAGGAGCGTCACGGAAGCCAGCCGCCGGGCCCCCGCATCGATGACGGCCGACCGCGCGACCAGTCCGCCGAGGGAGTGCCCGACGACATGCACCGGGCTCGGCCCGATGGTGTCCGCGATGTCCCGCGTGTCCTCGCCGAGCCGGTGCAGGGCGTACGCCGCGTCATCGTCGGGGCCGGGACTGTCCAGTTGCCCGAGTTGGTCGTAGGCCACGGCGCGCCAGCCGCGCAGGGCGAGCGGCTCAAGCAGGGAGATGAAGTCCTCCTTGCTCCCGGTGAAACCGGGGATGAGGACCGCCGTGCCACGCACGGCTCCGTCAGGCTCCAGGGCGATCGCCGCACGCGATCCGCGTGCCACCGGCAGGTCCAGGCGGCGTGCGCCAGCCGGCAGGTCGAGGTAGGGAGGAGTGCTCATGCGGGCGACGCGGATGCGCCGCCCTTGCGGGTACGGCGGCGACGCCGACGGGGTGCCGCGTCGGTCGAGGCCTTTGTCGACTCTCGCTTGCGACCTCCGCTGTCCTTGCTGCTGCCTTCACGTGACGGCTTAGGCTTCGGCTTGCGCCCGGTCTCCCCGAGATCCTCGATCTCCTCCGCATCGAGCCCCTCGCGCGTGCGCTTGTCCGCGGTCAGCCGACCGGTCGTGTCGCGCGGGATGCCCAGCCCGGTGTAGACGTGGTCCGAGGTGGAGTAGGTCTCGATCGGATCCTTGAACGGCAGCCCGAGGATCTTGTCGATCATCTGCCACCGGGCGACGTCCTCCCAGTCCACGAGGGTTACTGCCACGCCGCTCGCTCCTGCGCGCCCAGTGCGCCCAATGCGGTGGAGGTAGGTCTTCTCATCATCGGGGCACTCGTAGTTGATCACGTGGGTGACGCCCTCGACGTCGATGCCGCGCGCAGCCACGTCGGTGGCGACGAGCACGTCGACCTTGCCCTTGCGGAAGGCCCGCAGCGCCTGCTCGCGGGCCCCCTGCCCGAGGTCGCCGTGGACCGTCCCGACAGCGAAGCCGCGCTCGGTGAGATCGTCGGTGATCTTCTGGGCCTTGCGCTTGGTGCGCGTGAAGATCATGGTGAGGCCGCGGCCGTCCGCCTGGAGGATCCGTGACAGCAACTCGATCTTGTCCATCGGGTGGGCTCGCCAGACATGCTGCTCGATGGCGTCGACCGTGGCGCTCTCGTCGCCGGGATCGGCTGCGCGGATGTGGGTCGGCTGCGTCATGTAGCGGCGCGCGAGAGCCACGATCTGGCCCGGCATCGTGGCGGAGAAGAGCATGGTCTGCCGCGTCGCCGGCAGCATCGACACGATGCGCTCGACATCGGGCAGGAACCCCATGTCGAGCATCTCGTCGGCCTCGTCGAGCACCAGCACGCCGACCCTGGAGAGGTCGAGTGCGCGTCGCTGCGCGAGATCGATGAGGCGTCCCGGTGTCCCGACGACGATCTCCACGCCGCGCGCGAGGGCCTCCAACTGCGGCTCGTAGGCGCGGCCTCCGTAGACACTGAGGACCCGCAGTCCGCGGAGCGCGCTTGCCCGCTCGAGATCGTCGGCGACCTGGATGCAGAGCTCGCGAGTGGGGACGACGATGAGCGCCTGGGGGGTGGCCCCGGGGGTGTCATCGCGGGTGATGCGCTGGATGAGCGGGATGCCGAAGCCGAGGGTCTTGCCGGTGCCGGTCTTGGCCTGCCCGATGAGGTCGCGCCCCTCCAGGGCGAGCGGCAGGCACATCTCCTGGATGGGGAAGGCGCGCTCGATGCCGCCATCGGCGAGGGCGGCGACGATGTCGTCGGCGGCGCCGAGCTCGGCGAAGGTGGGGGGAACGGCAGGGTCCGTTGGGGCAAGCGAATCCGGGATCAGGGTGAACTCCAGTCAAAGTGGGCCGCGCACGCGGCTTCCAAGAGTCTACCCCGAAGGGGCTAACCTCCCTCCATGCCAGTCCCGGAGGACCTCACCGCCGATCCGTCCTACCGGGCCGCGGTCATCGACCTGCTCGGTGTCCTCGCGTACGGCGAACTCATGGCATTCGAGCGCCTCGCGTCCGACGTGTCCATGTCGCCGACGATCGACGACAAGGTGCATCTCGCCGCGATGGCCGACGCGGAGTACCGCCACTTCCGCCGCCTGCGTGACCGCCTCGCCGACCTGGGGGTGGATCCCGCGGAGGCGATGGAGCCCTTCCGTGCCCCGCTCGAGCAGTTCCATGCGATGACTGCCCCCAGCGACTGGCTCGAGGGCCTGGTCAAGGCGTACGTCGGCGACGGGATCGCCATGGACTTCTATCGCGAGATCGCGCAGTTCCTCGATCCGCAGACCCGCGACCTGGTGATGGAGGTGTGCGAGGACCTCGGCCAGTCGGCGTTCGCGGTCGACCGCGTTCGCGCGGCGATCGCCGAGGATCCGCGGGTGGCCGGGCGGCTGGCGCTGTGGGGACGCAGGCTTGTCGGTGAGGCGCTGTCCCAGGCCCAGCATGTCGCGGCCGAGCGCGACGCTCTCTCGGACCTGCTCATGGGCGGGGCGGACGGCCAGGTGGATCTCGCGGGGGTGGGGCGCATGCTCGGCCGGCTGACCGACGAGCACTCCCGGCGGATGCAGGCGCTGGGACTGTCCGCCTGAATCCGGGCTGTGTGCCCGAATTCGGGCTATGTGCCGAAGCCGACCCGGCGGGCGGACTCCGGGCCGATCTCGACGTAGGCGATGCGATCCGCGGGAACGATGATCCGGCGGCCCTTCTCGTCCTCGAGGCTGAGGACCCCGCCGTCGGCCAGCGCCGCGCTCACGGCCTGGGCGATGTCATCCGGGGACAGGGGGCTGTCCAGGGCGATCTCGCGCGCGGACTGCTGGACGCCGATCTTGATCTCCACGTACCGCAGGCTAGCCCACGCAGGGCGGTGGTCAGTCCTGTGGGGGATGGCTCATCGGGAATCCGCGGATCCCGCGCCAGCCCAGGGACGCGATGAGGTCGACGGCCTCCGGGCGAGAGACTCCCCCTGGCTCGCGGAGCCAGTTGCGGGCCGCGATCTGCGCCATCCCGAGCATGCCCGCTGCCAGCAGGTGGGCCTGCGCGCGCGAGAGCCCGGTGTCCTCTGCGATGACGCGGCTCAGCATCGAAGCGCATTCGGCATCCGTGGACTCCGCGCGCTCGCGAACGGCGGGCTCGTTGATGAGGTCGCTTTCGAAGACGAGGCGATAGGCGCCGTCGGGATCGTCGACGAAGTCGAAGTAGGACTCCACAGCCCCGCGCACTCGCTGCTTGTTGTCGGTCGTGGACTCAAGGGCCGAGCGCAGGGAGTCGAGCAGGCTGGCGATCCCCTCGTCGAGGAGGGCGAGATAGAGGTCGAGCTTGCCGGGGAAGTGCTGGTAGAGGACCGGCTTGCTCACTCCCGCGCGCTCGGCGATGTCGTCCATGCCGGTCGTGTGGTAGCCCGATGCGACGAAGACCTCGCGGGCAGCGCGCAGGACCTGCGCGCGCCGCTCCTCTCGCGGGAGTCGAGGCGTGGGCTCGGCGCTGCGGCGCGGGGATGCGTCGTCTGCCGCGGTCACGGGCTCACTCTAGTGGCGACGCCGGGGCTACCCCAGGGCGTGCATTGCGTCCACGTGGCGTGGTCTCATGGATGCGTGCTCGACCTGGAGTCGTGGAACCTGCCTGAGAGCAGTCTTGCCGTGCGCGCGCGACCGGCCGCAGGGTCCGATCCCGCGGGCCTCGCCGTCATGGTCCACGGCCTCGGCGGGTCGGCGCTGAACTGGGTTGACCTCATGGAACGGCTGCCCCCGGAGTACGCCGTGCTCGCCCCGGATCTGCCGGGCTTCGGGGCCTCTCCGCCGCCCCGCGACGGTGACCACTCGCCGGCCGGTCACGCGCGTCACGTCGTGGCCCTCGCAGAGGCATGGCGGCAGCGGACTGGTCGCGACGTGCCCCTGCACCTCTTCGGCAATTCGATGGGCGGGGCCGTGGCGCTGCAGGCCGCGGCTCGCGCGGGCTCGACGTCATCGCTCACGCTGATCTCGCCCGCGCTCCCCACGCTGGCGGTCGGCAAGGGCAACGTGCACCTGCCCGTCGTGGCCGTGCCCGGCGTGGGCGAGACGCTCGTGCGCCGATACAGCGCGCTCTCGGCCCAGGCCCGGGTCGACGCCACCCTGCAGGCGTGCTTCGTCGATCCGTCGCGGGTGAGCCCGGAGTTGCGGGAGGCGCTGATCGAGGAGGTGCGGATGCGCGATCGACTGCCCTATGCGACGCCATCGTTCCTGGCGTCGCTGCGCGGACTCCTCGCGTCGTTCGCCCGCGTGGGCCGCGGCAGGCCCTGGGCGGCGGCGCGCCTCACCCCGTGCCCGGTACTCGCCATCTACGGCGAGAACGATGTCCTCGTGCACGCCCGCAATGCCCGGCGCGCGTCCCGGGCGTTCCCGGACGCGGAGGTGGTCGTGCTCCCCGACTGCGGCCACGCGGCCCAGATGGAGCACCCCGATGAGGTCGCGCGGCTGTGGGTCTCCCGGTTCTCGCTCCGCGCATCCCACGCGGGGGCGTAGCATCGGCGCGCATCCGCGCCGCGACGCTGCCGAGGGGAACTCATGACCACGCCCAAGCCCGTCCCCCTGGACGCCCCCACCTTGCTCGCCGAGATCGACGAGGGCATCGTCGACACCGTGGTGGTCGGATTCACCGACATGCAGGGGCGTCTCCAGGGCAAGCGCATCCACGGGACCCACTTCGCCGAGGAGGTCCTCGGCCACGGCACCGAAGGCTGCAACTACCTCCTCGCCGTCGACATCGACATGAACACCGTCTCCGGATACGCGATGTCGTCATGGGACTCCGGGTACGGCGACATGGACCTCAAGCCCGACCTCGCGACCCTGCACCGCATCCCGTGGATGGAGGGTGCCGTGGGCGTCCTCTGCGATGTCCAGTGGCCGGACCACAGCCCCGTCGTTGCCTCGCCCCGTCAGATCCTCCGCCGGCAGGTCGACCGCCTGGCCGAGCAGGGCATGGTCGCGATGTGCGGCACGGAGTTGGAGTTCATCGTCTTCCTCGACAGCTTCGAGGAGGCGTGGGAGTCCGGCTATCGCGACCTGACTCCCGCCAACCAGTACAACATCGACTACTCGATCCTCGGCGGCGCGCGTGTCGAGCCGCTGCTGCGCCGCATCCGGCTCGCGATGGCCGGTGCGGGCCTGCAGGTCGAGAGCGCCAAGGGCGAGTGCAATCTCGGGCAGCACGAGATCGCCTTCCGCTACACCGACGCCCTGACCACCTGCGATCGTCATGTGATCTACAAGAACGGCTCCAAGGAGATCGCCGCGCAGGAGGGCATGTCGCTGACCTTCATGGCGAAGTACAACGAGCGCGAGGGCAACTCCTGCCACATCCACCTGTCGTTCCGCGGCCAGGACGGCTCCATGGTCATGGCGGACGACGCGGATCCACAGGGCCTGTCCGCCCTCGGCCGGGCATTCATCGCGGGCCAGCTCGCGCACATGGAGGAGCTCACCCTGCTGTTCGCCCCGACCATCAACTCCTACAAGCGCTATGTCGAGGGCTCATTCGCGCCTACGGCGCTGCGCTGGGGGCGCGACAACCGCACGTGCGCGCTGCGCCTCGTGGGCCGGGGACCCTCCCTGAGGGTGGAGAACCGCGTCCCCGGCGGAGACGTCAACCCCTATCTCGCGGTGGCCGGGATCATCGCGGCGGGCCTCGACGGCATCGAGCGCGACCTGCCCCTGGAGCCGATCTTCACGGGCAACGCCTACGCCGACACCTCGCGCCGCGTCCCCGACTCCCTCGCCAAGGCCGTCGACCTGTGGTCCTCGTCGGAGTGGGTCCGGGAGACCTTCGGCGAGGAGGTTCAGGCGCACTACGCCAGGATGGGTCAGGTGGAACTCGAGGCATTCGGGCGCGCGGTGACCGACTGGGAGCGCTATCGGGGGTTCGAGCGACTGTGACCGCCGTCATCAGCCCGGTGACCGGGCAGCAGATCGCCGACGTGCCCGCGAGTTCCCCCGAGCAGGTCGACGCCGCAATCGAGCGCGCGCACGCTGCCTTCGCGACATGGCGCACGGTCTCGCCCGGCGATCGTGCCCGGCTCCTGCGCAAGTTCAGCCAGGTGATCGACGACCACGTGGAGGAGCTCGCGCAGCTCGAGGTGGCGAACGCCGGACACACGATCGGCAATGCGCGCTGGGAGGCCGGCAACGTCCGCGACGTGCTCGCCTACTACTCCGGAGCCCCGGAGCGGCTCTTCGGGCGGCAGATCCCGGTCGCTGGCGGCGTCGACATGACCTTCCACGAGCCGATCGGGGTCGTCGGCGTCATCGTGCCCTGGAACTTCCCCATGCCCATCGCCGGCTGGGGCTTCGCGCCGGCACTGGCCGCCGGCTGCACCGTGGTGCTCAAGCCCGCGGAGGTCACGCCGCTCACGGCGATCCGCATCGGCGAGCTGGCCCTCGAGGCCGGGATCCCCGAGGGAGTTCTCACCGTGGTCCCCGGTAGGGGCTCGGTCGTGGGGGAGCGCTTCGTCACCCACCCGCTGGTCCGCAAGATCGTCTTCACCGGGTCCACGGAGGTGGGCGAGCGGATCATGGCCGGATGCGCGCCTCAGATCAAGCGCGTCACGCTCGAACTGGGTGGCAAGAGCGCCAACATCGTCTTCGCGGATGCCGATCTCGAGCGCGCGGCCGCGACCGCGCCGTACGGCGTGTTCGACAACGCGGGTCAGGACTGCTGCGCGCGCTCACGGATTCTCGTGGAGCGCTCGGTCTTCGACCGCTTCATGGGACTGCTCGAGCCCGCGGTCGCCGGAGTGCGCGTCGAGGACCCCGCGCTCGACTCCGCGGAGATGGGTCCGCTCATCACGGCGGCGCATCGCGAGACCGTGTCGTCGTATGT
>JAPOJD010000049.1 GCA_029978585.1 Actinomycetota bacterium | reverse complement strand
TCGGCCTCGGCATCGCGGGTCGTCGGCGTGTCTGGGACGTCGTCGTACGCGTCGGCATCGTGGTACTCGTCATCGTAGGAATCATCGTAGGAATCCTCGTAGGCGTCGCTCGGCGGATCGTCGTCGTACTCGCCCTCGTATTCGTCGGCGTCGTCGCGCTCGGCGGATCCCGTGCCGGGGCGCAGCAGGGGCGCCAGCAGCGTGCCTACCGCGCGCGGGATCGCCATGAGCGGCGTGCCCGAGATGACGAGGAGTCCGAAGATGGCCAGCAGGCCGAGGAGGACAGCGGTGACCGCGGGTCCGACGGCCGACGCGACCGGGGCCGTGATGACCCAGCCGGTGATGCCGGCACCCGACGACAGGGCCTCCAGGCCATCGGTCGGCGAGGGAAGCCCGTGGCTGAGGTGCCAGAGCCCCGCCGCGGCCAGGAGAAGGGCGAGTCCTCCCACGAGGAGGCGTCCGTTGGTGACGTGGTCCTCCGGGTGCCGGAGCGTTCGCCAAGCGAGGGCCAGGAGGATCACCGGGACGAGCAGGTCGAGGGCGCCGACGAAGTAGGCCGAGACGGTCCCGAGCCCGATGACGAACCATCCGTCCAGTCCGAACCACACCGCCGCCGCGCTGACGATCGCGAGGGCGATGAAGAGCAGGCCGAGGCCGTCGCGGCGGTGCTGGGGATCAAGTTCGCGGGCGTCGGTCCCGACCCGGCGCGCGGCCTTCCCCACGCCGGCGGCCACGGCGACCCAGGCGGCCATGAGCGCTCGGCCGCAGGCACGCACGGCGCGGACGAGGGGTCCCGGGCCGCTGCGGCGCGGCCGGGAGGACTTCGTACGGGAGGACGTGGATCGCGACGTGCCTCCGGACTTGGACCGCGTAGCCGCGGTCCCGGCGGTCTTCGACGAGGCGGGCTTCGGCGAGGCGGTCTTCGACGCGGTAGTCCGGGACGCCGTGGACGACGCTCGCGTGGAGGGCTTGGCGGCGGGCGTGGAGGAGCGTGTGGAGGCCGACCGGCCGGACGAGCCCGTCCGGGATGAGGTGCCGCGCGTGGGCACGCTGGATCGACCCGCCATGGGACGAGGTTACCCGTGAGTCCCAGGGTTCCCCCTCGTCACACGCGCCTCGCGTGTCGCGCCCTCGCCCCTTCCCCACGACGGGGGGAACGAGTCGGGTTGGGCGGGTCAGGCTTCGACGACGACGGGCAGGATCATCGGCCGGCGCCGATGGGTCTGGGACACCCACCGCCCCACCACCCTCCGGATCCGCTGCTGCAACTGGTGGGCATCGACGACTCCGGCAGCCAGCGCCTCCTCGACCTCGCGCCTTACGTTGTCGCGCACCGGCTTGAGGACGTCGGGGTCCTCGTGGAAGCCGCGCGTCTCGATCTCGGGGCCGGCGACCACCTTGCCCTCGACGATGTCGACGGCAACGAAGATGGAGATGAAACCCTCCTCGCCGAGCACCCGCCGGTCGGTCAGGGCCACCTCGCTGATATCGCCAACGCCCGCGCCATCGACGTAGACGTAGCCGACCGGAACAGAGCCGGTGATCGAGGCGACGCCATCGACGAGGTCGACCACGACACCGTCCTCGGCGAGGACGATTCGATCCTCGGGTATCCCTGTCTGGCGGGCGAGCGCGGCGTTGGCTCGCAGATGCCTCCACTCACCATGCACGGGCATGACGTTGCGCGGGCGCACGATGTTGTACACGTACAGGAGCTCGCCGGCTGATGCGTGCCCGGAGACGTGGACGAGGGCGTTGCCGCGGTGGATCACCGTCGCTCCGGTGCGCGTGAGCCCGTTGATCACGCGGTTGACGGCGTTCTCGTTGCCCGGGATCAGCGAGGAGGCGAGGACCACGGTGTCCCCCGGGCCGACCCGGATGGCGTGGTCGCTGTTGGCGATGCGCGACAGCACGGCCATCGGCTCTCCCTGGGAGCCCGTGCAGATGAGGACGGCCCGGTCGTCGGGGAGCTCGGACAACTCGTCCATGGACACGAGGAGTCCCTCGGGCACGCGGAGGTAGCCGAGATCGCGAGCGACGCCCATCGTGCGCACCATGGAGCGTCCCACGAAGGCGACCTTGCGTCCGTGCGCCGCCGCGGCGTCGATGACCTGCTGGACCCGGTGGATGTGGGACGCGAACGACGCGACGATGATGCGACCGCGCGAGCGGGCGAACACCGAGTCCAGCACCGGCCCGATCTCTCGCTCGCTGGGGATGAACCCCGGCACCTCCGCATTCGTGGAGTCGACGAGCAGGAGGTCGACTCCCTCGTCTCCCAGCCGGGCGAAGGAGTTCAGGTCGGTGATGCGCCCGTCGAGGGGCAGCTGGTCCATCTTGAAGTCCCCCGTGTGGAGCACCAGGCCCGCGGGGGTGCGGATGGCGACCGCCAGGGCATCGGGGATCGAGTGGTTGACCGCGAGGAACTCCAGGTCGAAGGGACCGAGGCGCTCGCGGGAGCCGGCCGACACTTCGAGGGTGATGGGGGTGATCCGGTGCTCGCGCAACTTGGCCTCGACGAGGGCCAGCGTGAGTCGCGAGCCCAGCAGGGGCAGGTCCGGCCTCAGGCGCAGCAGGAAGGGCAGGCCCCCCACGTGGTCCTCGTGGCCGTGCGTGAGCACGACCGCCTCGACGTCGTCGAGGCGGTCCTCGAGCGAGGCGAAGTCGGGGAGGATCAGGTCGACTCCGGGCTGGGACTCCTCCGGGAAGAGAACGCCGCAGTCGACGACGAGCAGCCGGCCGTCGAATTCCAGCACGGTCATGTTGCGGCCGATCTCGCCGAGTCCGCCCAGGGCGACCACGCGCAGGCCACCCGCGGGGAGAGGACCGGGTGCGGGCAGGTCCGGATGGGGATGGCTCACGCGGCGACGACCTTCAGGGGCACTGCCCCGGCGTCCAGGTCGGCGCGCAGCGTCGCGATCTGCTCCCGGGTGGCCGGGACCAGCGGAAGGCGTACCCCTCCCCCGGGGAGCCCCTGCAATGCGAGGGCGGCCTTGGTGAGGATGACGCCCTGCGTGCGGAAGATGCCGGAGTAGACCGGCAGGAGCCCTCGGTTGATGGCGATCGCCTCGCAGACATCGCCGGCGTGGAACGCCTCCGCCATGCGGCGGATGCGGTCGGCGACGAGGTGGCCGACCACCGAGATGAATCCGTTCGCACCCACCGACAGCAGGGGCAGATTGAGGATGTCGTCGCCCGAGTACCACCCCAGGTCGCAGCGGGCCATGGCCCACTGGGCGGCCTCCAGGTCGCCCTTGGCGTCCTTGTTGGCGACGATCCGCGGATGCTCCGCGAGTCGCACGAGGGTCTCGACCTCGATGGCGACCCCGGTGCGCTTCGGGATGTCGTACAGGACGACCGGGAGTCCCGTGGCGTCGGCGACCGCACGGAAATGCGCGATGAGCCCCTCCTGGGGCGGACGGTTGTAGTACGGCGACACGACCAGCAGCCCGTCGGCACCCGCCATCTCGGCCTCCCGGGCGAGGTGACAGGAGTGCGCGGTGTCATAGGTGCCGACACCCGCGATGACGCGAGCCCGGTCGCCGACCGCGGCCTTCACCGCGCGGATGACGTCGCGCTTCTCCTCGTCCGACGTCGTGGGCGACTCCCCCGTCGTGCCATTGACGACGAGGCCGTCGTTGCCGAGGTCATCGACCAGATGGGAAGCCAGGCGCTGGGCGCCGTCGAGATCGAGGCTGCCATCGGCGGTGAACGGCGTCACCATGGCGGTGAGCATGACCCCGACGGGCCCGGTAGGAGGAACCGGCATGTCGGCAGGCTATCGCCCCGGGGCCCTCGGGCCCGTCACGGCGCCACGCGCCCGTGGGCGGCGAAGGCAGCGTGCGTGATCGGCATGAGCGCCGCCCATTCGGCCTCCATGAGGTCGGCCACCATCTCGATCTCCCGCTGGGGGAACGACGGGAAGTGGCTGTCCGGGTGCTTCGTGCGCAGCGAGAGGAAGTTCATGAGCGCCCGCGAGTTCATGGTCACGTACATCGAGGAGTACGTCGCGACCGGGAGGACACCACGGGCGACCTCGCGAGCCACGCCCGCATCGAGCATGGCCCGGTAGGCGGCGTACGCCGCCCGGCATGAGGACTCGGTCTGCTCCAAGGTGACGCGGTACTGCTCGTCCGTGCCCTCGACGAACTCGTAGGCCCCCGGCTTGCCCTGCTGCACCAGTGGGCGCTCCGGAGACGGGACGTAGAAGACCGGACGAAGCTCCCGGTAGCGGCCGCTCTCCTCGTTGTACGACGCAATGCGGTGTCGCATGAACTCGCGGAACACGAAGATCGGCGCCGAGACGAAGAAGGTCATCGACGTGTGCTCGAAGGGCGTGCCGTGCCGGTCCCGCATCAGGTAGTTGATGAGGCCGAGGGCCTTCTCGGGATCGGCGTCGACATCCTCTAGCGACGACTCCCCCCTGGTGGACACGCGGGCTGCCCAGATCACGTCGGAGTCCTGGGCCGCAGCCTTGACGAGCTCGACCGTCACGTCGCTGCGGAACTCGACGTCCCCGTCCTCCGCCACGCGCTCCTCCTCGACGATCGGGCACATCCCGGCACCACTCGCGCCCTGACTCTCGGACCCTACTCAGCGCCCGCCCCCGGCGGGTGGTAGGCAGGAGGCATGTCGTCGGCGGGTCCTGACTCCGTGAGGCTGGCACGCACCTCCGATGTGGACGACATTGCCCGAGTGCAGGTGCGGGCGTGGCGCGCCTCGTATGCGGGCATCCTGCCCCCCGAGGTTCTCGAGTCACTCGACGAGTCCGACATCGCGCTGGAGTGGGGCCGGGCGCTGCTGCGCCCGGGACCGGACCGGCTCCTGGTCGCCACGGATGGCTCGGGAGCGGTTGTCGGCGCCGCGTCGATCGGGCCATCGGGAGACCCCGATGCCGGCGACGACCCCGCACTGGCTCCCGGGGAGGTCGGCCTCTTCGTGATCGACCCGGATGCGAGACGTCAGGGGCACGGATCGCGGCTGCTCGCGGCGTGCGTGGACCTGCTGGTCCAGGGCGGCCACTTCGAGGCCGTGACATGGGTGCCGCTGGCGGACGAGGCACGCCGGGCATTCCTGCAGTCGGCCGGCTGGGGGCCGGACAGCGCCTACCGGGACCTCGCGGTCACGGACGACGCGACGGTGCGCGAGGTGCGCCTCGTCAGCGTGCTCGCCGATCCTCCCGGGGAAGCAGGACACCCGGATTCATGATTCCGTCGGGGTCCAACCGCGACTTGACGGCCGCAAGCACATCCACCCCGAGCGGCCCGATCTCCTGCGCGAGCCAGGGCGCGTGATCGCGACCGACGGCATGGTGATGGGTGATCGTGGACCCGCGGGAGACGATGGCCTCCGAGACTGCGTACTTCGCGCGATGCCACTGCCCCACCGGATCCGCACGGTCGGCGACCGCGATCACGGTGGTGTAGAGCGAGGCCCCCGTCTCGTACACATGGGACACGTGCGACATGACGTAGGGGCCCGGGCGCGGCCCCAGGGACGCGCGGAGGCTGTCGGTCACGCCCCCGTGTAGATCGGCGAGCCCGCTCCAGTGCGCGGCTGTCTCCACGGTCTCGACCAGGTAGCCCAGATCGAGCAGCGTGTCCCGGAGAAAGGGTCCGTGGAAGCGGCCCTTGCGCCACGACCGGCCCACGCGGCGACCCAGCGACACGGCGCCGTGGCGCTTCAGCACCCGCCACGCGGCCGCGCGCCGATCGCGCACCTGGTCGCCGTCCGTCCCCTCCCAGCCGAGAATCGCCAGCGACCCGCCCGCCACCCCGCGTGCCCCGAGGTAGCGACCGAACGCCGCCCCGGTGACGCCGCGCGGGCCCGACATCGCCAGCGTCACCGCGGTCTCGGCCTCGTCCGACAGCCGCATCACATCCGCCGACGCCCTGCCCTGGGCGAGGTCGCGGAAGGCCGCGCATCCGGAGGCGAAGTCGGGGAACATCACGCCTTCGTACCGGGATTCCGTGGGGAGGCGGCGCACGCGGAGGGTGACCTCCGTGATGATGCCGAGCGATCCCTCGCTGCCCACGAGCAGCCCGCGCAGGTCCGGACCGGCAGCGCTCGCCGGACCGCGCCCGAGATCGAGAGTGCCCTCCGGGGTGGCCACGCGCAATGACTCCACCATGTCCTCCACGCGCCCGTAGCCGGTGGAGGCCTGCCCTGACGACCGGGTGGCGACGTATCCCCCGATGCTCGCGCGCTGCCACGACTGCGGGAGATGTCCCAGCGTGAGTCCCCGGGCGGCGAGTAGCGGCTCCAGCCTCGGACCGGTGATCCCGGCTCCCACCGTCGCCAGGCAGGACACCTCGTCGACGGACACCAGGCTTGCCATGAGGTCCATGCCGACGGCGATGCGGCGACCGTGCGCGGCCAGACCGCCCACGACCGATGTCCCGCCGCCGAAGGGAACGACCGCGAGCCCGTGTCGGCGGCATGCTGCCAGCAACGCGACGACGTCGTCGTGGTGCCTCGGCAGGACCACCGCATCGGGGACGTCGCCGGCCTCGCCTCTGACACCAATGCGCCCGTCGCGTCGCGCGGCGTAGTCGGCGTACGACGCTCCCCCGGTCCAGGCGATGCGACTCGCCGGGTCCAGGAGGACGCCCCCGTCACCCGCGATGCGCTGGAGTTCCCCGACCTCGTCCGGGGTGAGGGCGCTCTCGCGCACCTGCCATCCCGCGGGATCTGACAGCGGCCAGGGGCTCGCAATTCCGACGTTCTCGGCGAGGAAGGCGAGCGCAGCCTCGCCGAGGTCCTCCGGATGCCGACCCCAGCGTGCGACGAGGTCGAGGGACTCGGGGTGCCGTCGGGTCGGTGCACCGATTGCGCCCGACGACCCGGGCTGCCCGGCGAGCCTGCTCGTCGGCGACCCCACCCGCCAAGTCTGGCACGCCCGTTTCGCGGGTCGTGGGAGGCTCTTGGGGTGCCGATCACCGATCCTCGGACTGCGCCCGCCTATGACCTCACGCGCGAGCGGCGCGCCCGCGAGCGCGATGAGCTCGCCGCGGGGGAAGTGGTCGATGTCCTGGTGATCGGCGGCGGCGCTACCGGGGCGGGTGTCGCACTCGACGCGGCGTCGCGAGGTCTCAGCGTGGCTCTCGTCGAGGCACACGATCTGGCTTTCGGCACGTCGCGGTGGTCGAGCAAACTCGTGCACGGGGGCCTGCGCTACCTCGCTCACGGCGACGTCGCCGTCGCCTGGGAGAGCGCGGTCGAGCGCCGCTACCTCATGGCGACCGTCGCTCCCCACCTCATTCGGGCACTCCCGCACGTGATCCCGGCCTTCGACGACACCCCGGCCCGCGAGCGCGCGCTCGTCCGCGCCGGCCTCGGTGCCGCGGACGCCCTGCGGATCGCCGCGCGGACACCGACGGGCCTGCTCGGGCGCTCCCGCTCGCTGTCCGCAGACCGGGTCGCCGAACTGATCCCGGGCATCGATCGCAGCGGGCTGGCCGGTGGCTCGCTGCACTGGGACGGCCAACTCCTCGATGACGCCCGGCTGGTGATATCCGTCGCCCGCACGGCGGCGAGGCACGGCGCCCGCATCGTCACCCGGGCGCGCGCCGTGGAGGTCACGAGCGAGGGGGCCCGCGCGCGTGACCTCCTCGATGGCGGGGAGTTCGATATCCGCGCTCGCTCCGTGATCCTGGCGACAGGTGTGTGGACTGCCGAACTGGATCCGACGATCGGGCTGACCACTTCGCGAGGCAGCCACGCCCTGCTGCGCCCGATGGCGCTCGGCTACCCCCGCGCGGCGCTCACCGTCGCCGTCCCCGGCGAGCGCGGGCGCTACGCGTTCGCGCTGCCGACAGTGGGCGGCCCCGTGATCGCGGGGATCACCGACATCCCGCAGTCCGGTCCGGTGCCGGACGTGCCCGTTCCCGACGCGGCGGAGATCTCCGACATCCTCGCGTGGCTGTCCGCGGCCCTCGAGCAGCCGCTCACTCCCGCCGATGTCCTCGGCACCTACGCCGGGCTACGGCCGCTCGTCCTGCCCGATGCCCCGGATGGGGATCCGCTGAGGACCGACGACATTTCCCGGCGACACCTCGTGGCTCGCCGCGACGACGGGGTCGTCACGATCGCGGGTGGCAAACTCACGACGTACCGCCGCATGGCGCAGGACGCCGTCGACATGGCCGCGCGCGTCGCCGGGCTCGTGGCTGCGCCGTGCCGCACGCGCGAGCTGGGCGTCGTCGGCGCCCAGCCGTACCGCACTCCAGCACCAACCGGGGTGCCGCTGTCGCTCGTGCGGCGCTACGGCGCGGAGGCACCGCGAGTGGCCGCCCGGGCACTCGATATGCCGGCATTGCTCGAGCCGCTGGACGCCGGAGCAGACGCGCACGGGATCCCCTTACGCGGCGTCGACGTGGTCCACGCGGTGACGGCGGAGGGTGCGCTAAGCGTGGACGACATCCTCGATCGCCGCACGCGGGTATCGCTGATCCCCGTCGACGCCGCGCGCGTGCGCACGCGCGTCGCAGAGATCGCGCAGGCGCTGGATCCGGCGATCCACTGACCATGACGACCTTCGAGGACACGCGGCGGGGCATCGTGCGCGATGCCATCGGCATCGGTCTCGGCACCGGCGCCTATGCGCTGTCGTTCGGCGCGCTGGCCGTGGCGTCCGGCTTGAGCGTCCTGCAGACCCAGGCCCTGTCGGTGCTCATGTTCACCGGGGCCTCGCAGTTCGCGATGATCGGCGTACTCGCCACGGGTGGCGTAGCCGTTGTTGCGATCGCCACCGCGGCTCTCATCGGCACCCGCAACTCCTTCTACGCGATCCACATGGCGCCCATCCTGGCGATGCGCGGCTGGCGTCGACTGCCCGCGGCGCAACTCACCATCGACGAGTCCACCGGCATGGCGCTCGCGCACGAGCAAAACGGGTCCGGAGGGCCATCGGCCCCGGGCGATCAGCGTCCCGCGCGTCTCGCCTTCTGGGCCACCGGCCTGTCCATCTTCGTCCTATGGAACCTCGGCACCCTCATTGGCGCCGTCGGCGCCGGGCTCCTCGACGACCCCGCGATCTACGGCCTGGACGCCGCTGCACCGGCGGCTTTCCTTGCGCTGCTGTGGCCGAGGCTCGGCACGTGGCCCATGCGACTGGTCGCGGGCAGCGCTCTTGTGGCGGCCGTCGCGATGACGCCGCTGCTGCGGCCGGGCATCCCCGTTCTGGTCGCGGGGGCGGTCGGGGTGGCCGTCGGACTGGTGAGCGGTGCCGGGCGCGCCCCCAGGGACGAGGACACGGAGGCGCTCCCATGATCTGGGCGACGGTGCTTATCGGATCCGCGACGTGCTTCCTGCTCAAGCTCGCCGGCTACGTCGTCCCCGAGCACTGGCTCGAGGCCCCGGCTGTGCGCCGCGCGACCGCGCTCATCCCGGTGGCGCTGCTCGCAGCGCTCGTGGGCATCTGGACATTCACAACCCAGTCCGAGGTCACGGTCGATGCCCGCCTTCTCGGACTCGCCACCGCGGTGGTGGCACTACTGCTGAGGGCCCCGTTCCTGGTGGTGATCGTTTCCGCAGCAGCGGTGACGGCGATCGCTCGGGCGATGGGGTGGCTGCCGTGAACGCCGACAGCGAGCATCGCCCCCTGCTCGGCTCCCTCTACCCGCGGCGCACGCCCGAGCCTGTCGACGCCCACGCTCGCCAGACGAGGTGGGTCCGCGTGCCGAACCGAGGCCCCTGGCGCCTGGCCCTGCTCATCCCGGTGACGCTCGCCTGGCTCAGCATCGCGATCCCCGCGCTCATGGCCATTGCCGCCGTGCGCTCGCTCGCGGAACTCGCGGTCGTGCTGCTGATCCTGTGCGCGATCGGCGTCCCAGTGAGCGCCGTTCTCGTACGCGCCTGGGTGTCGGGGACCTATGTGCGCGACAGCGGAGTCAAGGTTGCGACGATCCTGCGCACGACCGCGGTGCCCTGGGATTCCGTCACCGCCCTGCGCGTCGCGGAGGGACGGGTGCCCTGGTGCGGGACCCCGCTGCACGTGCGCGGTGAGCGCGTCGTCCTGGACACCTGTGAAGGGCCGATCGCCACGACTGTCACCTCCGCGTCGGCGTACCTCTGGCTCCGGCCGCAGGCATGGCACGCGGCCCGGGACCGACTGCCCGTGTGGTGGAACGAGGTGCGGCCCTCCGGCTAGGCGCCGGCTTCCCGCCGCCGGATGGCTTCGCGCATGGCCGCGCGGGCGCGCGTGCGATCACGGGCGGCGTCGTAGGCCAGGCCCAGCCGGTACCAACCGCGCCAATCGTCAGGATCCGCGTCGACGCGCGCCTTCTCGCGCTCGAAGAAGCGCTGGGCGTCCTCCGGCGTGACGCGTCCTGACGGCGTGCGCTCGAAATCGTCGAGCGGAAGGTCGCCCTCGGCGTCCAGCGCCCGCCCCATGCTCTCCATGGCGCGCCCGAAGCGGACTTCGCGCCAGACCAGCCACGCGCCTAGCAGCGGGAGGGCGAGCACCGCGATCCCGAGGACCACGCTGGTCACGCTTCCGGCGCTGAGGAAGGCAGTTCCGCGCCACACCGCGAGGACGAGATAGGCCGACACCGCGACGACGAGCACGATGACCCAGGCCCGGGGATCCCGCCACGGTGGCCGCGCGTTGCCCTCCCCCGCGGGACCGGTCACGAGGCGTCGGCGTCGAGCAGGGACTCCAGGCCGACGGTGAGTCCCGGTCGGCTCGCTGCCTGCCGCACGGCGAGCAGGACGCCGGGCATGAACGACGCGCGGTCCAGCGAATCGTGGCGCAGCGAGAGCACCTCGCCCGGGTTGCCCAGCAGGACCTCCTCGTGGGCCACCAGCCCGCGCAAGCGCACCGAGTGCACGCGCACGCCTTCGACGTCGGCTCCCCGGGCACCGTCCATGGCGTGGGCAGTCGCGTCGGGCTGCGCCGTCCTGTCGCGCCGCGCATGGGCGATCGCCCGGGCCGTGTGGACGGCGGTGCCGGAGGGGGCATCGACCTTGTCGGGGTGGTGCAGCTCGATGATCTCCACCGACTCGAAGTAGGGAGCGGCCATTCGTGCGAAGCGCATGAGAAGGACGGCACCGAGCGCGAAGTTGGGCACCACGACCACGCCCACGGCGGGGTCGGGTCCCAGCCAGGCCCGGATCTCGTCGAGGCGCTCCTCGGTGAATCCGGTGGTACCCACCACGGCGGAGATGCCGCGGTCGATGCAGTAGCGAATGTTGCCCAGGACGGCATCCGGAGTGGTGAAGTCGACAGCCACCTCGACGCCGGCATCGGATAGCCGGTCCAGGGAGTCGCCCAGGTCGATCGCGGCAGCCAGGTGCAGGTCGTCGGCGTCGTCGACCGCGGTCACGACGTGGCCGCCCATGCGACCCGCGGCCCCGAGCACGCCCACGCGGATCACAGGCCCAGGGTAGTGGGTGACCCTCAGTGCAACGCGCGACGCAACCGCGGGGGAACCGCGAAGCCAGGTGGGAAGCCACGAGGGAAGCCACCGGGGAAGCCACCGGGGAAGCAACCCGAGATGCAACGCCGGCGGGAAGCCGACAGCATAGGCGGGTGAATCCTCGCCGCCTCCCGGTCATCGCCCTCTCGCTGTCCCTCGGCCTTCTCTCCGCAGCCCTCGTCGCGACACCGGCCCAGGCGCTGCCCGAGCCCGCGAGCCCCGCGTCGGTGACCCCCATTCCGCGCATCGAGCCGATCGCAGGGGCGAAGATCTTCACCGGCGCGCTGCAGGATCTCGATGCGCTCGGCTATACCGAGTCGGAGTACCTCGTCGGGCTACGCGGACCGAAGGTGTACTCCTACATCGGGTCCTCGACCCGCGTTCGGGTGGCGGACGCCCCGAAGTCGCCGCAGGGCGAGTACCGCTCGCGCATCATCGTCCGAGCGCCGAAAGACCCCGCCGACTTCAACGGCCGCGTCCTCGTCGAGATGATGAACACCACCGCCCTCGTCGACATCGACGTCGCCTGGCAGCAGGCGCACGAGTACCTCGCGCGCGAGGGCTGGGCCTACGTCGGCATCACGGTCCAGCAGACCGGCATCAACGCGCTTCGCACCTTCACCCGCCAGCCGGGCCGGTACACGGACCTCGGGCTCAACCTCATGGTCCCCAAGGCCGCGAAGGACGGCGTCGCGGGCCCGCGCGATCCCTCCCTCGCCTGGGATCTCACGTCCCAGGTGGGCACGCTGCTCGCCTCCGATCTGCCTGCGAATCCCCTCTCGGGCTACGGGGTGGAGTCGATGTACCTCACCGGCCAGTCGCAGATGGGCGGATACGCCACGACGTACATCAACGCCATCCATCCCCGCCACCGCGTGTACGACGGATTCCTCGTGGCCTACCGCGGCGGCGGCGCCACGAACCTGCAGTACGCCGCCCCCCGCAACGGCGCCGTCCCCTCGACATCCGCGTCGCTGCGGCAGAGGCGGATCCACGGGCGCGGCGCCCCGGTGATCACACTGCAGACCTGGTCAGATCCCCTGCGCGGACCGCAGCCGGGCGACGAGGCCGCCTTCGAGAAGGCGCTGTGGCGCCCGGATGCCGACACGCCGAACGACAAGTTCCGCCTCTGGGAGATCGCCGGTGCGTCGCACAACGACCGCTGGGGCGCCGAGGAGGCCATCGGAGTGATCCGACGCGACTCCCCGATCCCGGCGACCGGGACCTGCGGGTGGACGGCGCCGTCGGGGGTCAACGACTTCCCCGCGCGCTTCGCATGGCACAGCGCGCTGGATGCCCTCGCCCGCTGGCACGAGGACGGCATCGCCCCCGCCACCGGCCAGCGACTGCAGCGCGCGGGAGCCGGCGCTGCGGAACTGGACGACCGGGGCAATCCACTTGGCGGCCTGCGCCTGCCGCGCATCGACGTGCCGGTGGCGACGTACACCCCCACCAGCCCGCCCGGCTCCGGCCTCCTCGGCGCGTTCTGCCCGCTCACAGGCGGCCAGACTCCACTGTCGAATGCGGCGCTCAGCGCGCGCTATCCCACGGTGGAGGACTACGTGGCGGCCGTCGCAAGCGACGCCGATGCCGATGTCGCCGCGGGGATCCTGCTGCCTGAGGACGCGGCCGCCCTCGTGGAGTCCGCGCGCCGCGGTCCCGCGGCGGAGGCCCAGACGGTGCGGGAGTACTAGGCCGGTCTGGAGCGCTACGCCCCCGACCGTCCCGGGTTGGCTCTGTCGAACGGGCCGATGGCAGCGTACGTCGCAGGAGTGCCGAGGAACTCCGACGCGAGGGCGCCCACATCCTCGGTCGTCACCGCGTCAACGCGCTCGAGCACCTCGTCGACCGAGGGAATCTCGCCGAAGAGCATCTCGCCTTTCGCGATGCGGCTCATGCGGGCGCCGGTGTCCTCCTGCCCGAGGACGAGACCACCGCGCACCTGGCCCTTCGCCCGGGCGAGTTCGTCGTCCGCGAGACCGTCGCGGCGCACGTCGTCGAGGACCTCGCGGCATAGGTCCGCGACCTCCTCGGCGCGCTCGGGAAGGCAGCCGGCGTAGACGCCCAGGAAGCCTGTGTCGGCGAACCCGGTGACAAAGGAGTACACCGAGTACGCGAGTCCGCGCTCCTCGCGCACGCGCTGGAACAGACGGCTCGACATGCCCCCGCCGAGTGCGGCATTCAGGACACCGAGGGCGTAGCGGCGGTCATCAGTGCGCCGGAAGGTGGGCACGCCGAGCACGATGTTGGCCTGCTCGAGGGGGCGCTCGACGACACTGGAGGATCCAAGGCCGCGCAGCACGGGAGCCCGTGCTCCCGAGCGGGCGGGGAGCCGCGGCGGCGCCGCGGTCTCAGCGCGGTCCCCGAACGCCTCGCGCACCAGCCGCACTATCTCGTCGTGATCGACCGATCCGGCTGCCGCGACCACCATCTGGGACGGGACGTAGTGCCGGCGGTAGAAGCCACGGATGCCGCGCGGAGACAGCCCCTCAAGCGACTCCTGCGTCCCGAGGATTGGACGCCCCAGGGGCGAGGCGCCATAGAGGCCTCGCATGAAGACGTCATGGACGGCATCCGCCGCGTCGTCGTCGTTCATCGCGATCTCCTCGAGGATGACCGCACGTTCGGATTCGATGTCTTCAGCTG
>JAPOJD010000241.1 GCA_029978585.1 Actinomycetota bacterium | reverse complement strand
CGCCGGAGAACGACGACCTGTCGGCGTACGAGCGGATGAAGACGAAGGTGCAGCAGGAGCTCAAGCAGCACTTCCGGCCGGAGTTCCTCAACCGCATCGACGACACGATCGTCTTCCACCAGCTGAGCAAGGCGGAGATCGTCCAGATCGTCGACCTGATGATCAACCTGCTCGACGAGCGGCTCAAGGATCGCGACATCTCCCTCGACCTGACCCAGTCGGCGCGGGAGCTGCTCGCGGAGCGCGGCTACGACTCGTCCATGGGTGCTCGCCCGCTGCGCCGGACCATCCAGCGCGAGATCGAGGACCCGCTGAGCGAGAAGATGCTCTTCGGCGAGATCGTCCCCGGCTCGATCGTGCTCGTGGACGTGGCCGATGGGGAGGACGGCAAGGAGTTCACCTTCGCTTCCACCCCGAAGGCAGACGTTCCCGACACGCCTCCGATTGAGACCGCCGGTACCGACTGATGCTCAGGGAGGGATGAGACGTGGCACGTGGCCCGCTCATCCCCGGCCTGCGTGAGTACGACGCCCCGCGGCATCGACGTTCGCCCGTCTTCTGGATGTGGACGATCGGTGCCGTGGTTGCCGTCGCGGCCCTGGTGGTTCTCGGCGGCCTGGTAGCCGGCATCGGGCCCCTGCGCGCACTCGGCACCGACGAGGCGCCGCTGAACCCGGTGTCCTGGCGACCGACCGCTGATCCTCAGGTGATCCAGGTGGCTGTCGCGCTCCCCGACTCGGGCCTGTGCACGGGTGACGAGGTCGTGGTCCGCGCGATCGAGAGGCCGACGCTCATCGAGGTGTCTGCGGTGCGTGCCACGCCGCGCGGCTCGGGTGAATGCGCGGGCATCGGCATCGCCGGCGATCGGACCTGGGTCGACCTGGCGCTCGACCTGCCGATGGGATCGCGCATGGCCGTGCGACAAGACGACCGCGTCCCGCTCGAGGCCGAGCCCGCCGCCCCTGGCTCCGTCGGCTAGTCCGGCAGGGCCCAGCGCCCTCGTGATGCGGGGGCGACGAGGCCGTCCGCGACGAGGCCGTCGAGGGCTCGCGCGCGCTGCCGGGCATCGGGCCATGCGGCGTCCAACTGACGCTGCGAGACCGGGCCGCCGGCCTCCCGGAGCACGGCGAGGAGGGCCCCGCGCGCCTGGCGGTCGGATCCGGCGTACCTCGCTTGCCGGCGGGGAGGGGTTCCCTCGGGTCGGCCCAGGGCAAGCCATCGGCAGGAGGCCGCGATCGGGCATCGCTCGCAGGCGGGCTGGCGGGCTGTGCAGACCAGCGCGCCCAACTCCATGACCGCCGCCATCCAGGCCGCCCCCGTCCGCTGCGGCTGGATGCTGTCGGCGTACGTCGACTCGGCACGCGTGACGGCGCCCTCGGGGAACGGGAGGCCGTGGTCGTGCCGGGCGATGACCCGCCGGACATTCGTGTCGAGGGCCAGGGCCCGCTGGCCGTAGGCGAAGGCCCGGACGGCCCCAGCGGTGTAGTCCCCGACTCCGGGCAGCGCGCGGAGCGACCCCTCGTCAGCGGGCACCAGGTCGGCGTGGTCACGCGCGATGCGGGTCGCGGCCTCGTGCAGGCGCAGGGCGCGGCGCGGGTAGCCCAGCCGACCCCAGGCGCGGATGGCCTCGCCCGGGGCCTCGCCGGCGAGCGCGGAGGGCGCAGGCCACCGGGCCAGCCAGGTGGACCAGTGCGGCAGGACCCGGTCGACGGGTGTCTGCTGGAGCATGAATTCGGACACCAGGACCCCCCAGCCCCCCGGATGGGGCCCGGGAGCGGGGGGTTGGCGCCAGGGCAGGTCTCGACCGGAATGGGTGAACCATCGCCTGATTCGGCTGCCCTGGGCACCCAAGTGGGGGGAAGTCCCCTTGCTGCCCCGGCGCGCACGCGGCTGGGTGGGGGAAGCGCTCGCGGGGCGATCCGCGGACTGCCGGGGCATGCGCCGATGCTGCCATGCCCCGCCGGGATAGGGGGTACGGTGCTGACCCGTGAGTGGGCTCATGTCACCGGTCGGCCCCGAGTTGCCGGGCGTCTACTGGCGCCGGCGGATCGTGGTGCTCGTCGTGCTGCTCGCGATCCTGGTCCT
>JAPOJD010000252.1 GCA_029978585.1 Actinomycetota bacterium | reverse complement strand
CGAAGCCCGACAGTGCCTCGACGGTCATCGACGTGAGCGCCATGTCGTGCACGGCAAAGGCGTAGAGGGAGCCGTCCTCGAGCGGGTTGGAGGTGTAGCCGACCTTCTCGAGGTTGCGCTTGGTGAACTCATCGGTGTTGATGATGAGGTCGCAGCCCGGTCGCAGGTCGCGGATGTTGGCCTTGAGCGCGGCCGGGTTCATCGCGACGAGTACGTCGGGTCGGTCGCCCGGCGTCATGATGTCGTGGTCGGCGAAGTGCAACTGGAAGGCCGAGACTCCTGCGAGAGTGCCGGCGGGGGCGCGGATCTCGGCGGGGAAGTCGGGCAGCGTCGAGAGGTCATTGCCCAGGCCAGCCGTCTCTGAGGTGAAGCGATCACCGGTGAGCTGCATGCCATCGCCGGAGTCGCCGGCGAATCGGATGACGACGTGACCGAGGGGGACGACCGACTTGGCCTGGGTGCTCACGTTTACCTCTTCGTCGACAGGGTGCCTCGCGGCTGGCCCCCATTGTCCACCCGGGGCTCCGACCCCGCCCCAGGGCCGGTGCCGACGCGCGGGACGCGCCATCCGGGGGCCGACGGGCGATTACGCTGCCGGGATGGCCCGGGAGCAACGCGTGTACGCCGTGGCGGGGCGCCCCGACGTCCGCATCCACGTGCGCGACCTCGGCCTGGCCTGCTGCGCGGTGGAGTTCGCGGCGGCCATCGGCCGGGGTCTCCTCGTCCCGGCCGAAGCTTCCCCCGGCACCGCGGCCGTGCTCGTCGTGTCCGGCACCGTGACCGATCCCCTCGCCCCGGAGGTGGTCGCCGCCTGGGAGTCGCTGCCCGAGCCCAAGGCCGCCGTGTCCTTCGGCGCCTGCAGCAACTCCGGCGGCCCCTACTGGGACTCCTACTCCGTCACGAAGGGCGTCGATCGCGTGATTCCCGTGTCGACGTACGTCCCGGGCTGCCCGCCGCGCCCGGAGGCACTCGTCGACGCCCTCGTCTCCCTGGTCGTGCCCACGTGAGCACTCCTCCTGGGCCGCGATGGGAGCCGTGGGCTGACACGGTCGCCCGACATGTCGCCGAGGGGTTCGACCTGCTCGACCTGCTCACGGCCGTGGATCGCCCCGCGTCCGGCGAGATCGAGATCGTCATCCACCTTGTACGGCGCCCCGACGCGGGAGGAATCGACGAGGTCTGGGGGCACACGACGCTCGATCGCGGGGCGCCCGCGCTGGATTCGGTCACCGACGTCCTTCCGGCCGCGGCGTGGCATGAGCGCGAGATCCACGAGATGTTCGGCGTGGAGGTGCGCGGTCACCCCGGCCTGCGGCCGCTGCTGCTGCACGACGTGGCGGGGCCGCCGCCTCTGCGCAAGGACACCCCGCTCGTCGCGCGCGTGGAGACTCCGTGGCCCGGGGAGCCCGACAGGGGCGGCTCCGCCGGCCCGCCGGGCCAGCCCGACAGGGGCGGCTCCGCCGGCCCGCCGGGCCGAAGTGCGCGTCGCGCGAAAGTCCCGGGCGTACCGGCGGAGTGGCGGGAGCAGCGATGAGCCAGGTCCCTCCCCAGGCGCGCGGCGCGATCGCGCTCGACGCGGCGGCGTGCACCTCCTGCATGCTGTGCGG
>JAPOJD010000041.1 GCA_029978585.1 Actinomycetota bacterium | reverse complement strand
GTTCCCGTGGACACCGGCCACTGACCATCACACGCATCTGATCGGCACGGGCATCCGTCACGCCTCCGAGCAGGGCCCTACGCGCACTCAGTGCAAATCGGACCCTTCTTGCCCTCGTGGTCGAGCTGGCTGCGGTGGTGCACCAGGAAGCAGCGACTGCAGGTGAACTCGTCGGCCTGACGGGGGAGCACTCGCACGGTGAGGCTCTCGTCGGAGAGGTCCGCCCCGGGAAGCTCCAGGGTCTCGGCCAGTTCGGCCTCGTCGACGTCGACCGTGGACGCGGCCTTATCTACCCGGCGAGCCTTCAACTCCTCGAGGCTGTCCTCGGCGAGTTCCTCGTCGGTCTTGCGCGGTGCGTCGTAGTCCGTAGCCATGCCTGTGCCTCTCGCCCCCTTACCGATACCGCGGGCCCGTCACGTGGAGCCGCGGGCGTTGTCAGCCTGCCCTTGAGTCGTTCCGTGGCGCCGCTGCCGACACCGTCCCCGCTGATCCGGGCTGCCATTGTGCCTCACGTCTCCACCGAGGACATCCCCGCCCACGCTTCGGGTTCCCGCACGACGATCGAGGTGCCACGACTCCTGGCATCATGGAGGCGTCAATCGGCCCTCGGGCCGACCACGGCAGCGATCCCCGGATGGGGACGGCCCGGCCACGAGGGAGGACCGGTGGCCCTGTACGCACTGGGCGATCGAGCCCCGAGCATCGACCCCTCGGCCTTCGTCCACCCTGACGCGGTCATCATCGGAGACGTCACGATCGGTCCCGAGTCCACAGTCTGGCCCGGCGCCGTGCTCCGCGGCGACCACGGTGCGATTCGCGTGGGAGCCAGGTCGTCAGTCCAGGACGGCAGCGTGCTGCACTGCACGGCCGAGCACGACACCGTCGTAGGAGATGAGTGCACGGTCGGGCATCTGGCACACCTCGAGGGCTGCATCCTCGAGGATGGCAGCCTCGTGGGTTCGGGTGCCACCGTCCTGCACCGCGCGGTCATCGGGGCCGGCTCACTTGTCGCCGCCCAGGCGCTTGTGCCCCCGGGCCTGCAGGTCCCGCCCGGGGCGCTGGCACGCGGCGTCCCGGCGCGCATCGTCCCCGACGGCGCCGATGCTGGCCTTCGCGAACATGCAGTGCGCACCTACGTGCGCAACGCTCACTGGTACGCGGCGGAACTCAGGCGCCTGGACTGAGGAGGGGCGGCCCCGCTTCCGGCAGGCCCATTGCGGCATCGATGATCGCCGACACCTCGGCGGCGATACCGGGGGTGGCGGCAACCACGAGCGACTCATCCGGCACTCCCCCGCGGCGACCCATCACCACGGCACCGGCCTCGCGCGCGATGAGCGTTCCAGCCGCGAGGTCCCAGGGCTTGAGCCCGCTTTCGAAGTAGGCATCGCTGTGTCCGGCCCCCACCCAGGCGAGGTCCAGCGAAGCCGCGCCCAGCCTGCGGATATCGCGGACCCGCGGGGCGATGAGCCTGAGGTCCTCCGCTTGACGACGACGTCGATCCGGGGCGTACCCGAAGCCCGTGGACACGAGTGCCTGGGATAGGTCCTCGAGGCCGCTCACCGCCAGCGAGGTCGGCGGGCCAGGCGACTCGGTCAGCTCGCCAGGGGGATCCGCGGCCACGCGCTGGCTCACCCATGCCCCCGCGCCTCGTCGGGCGGAGTAGGTCCGGCCGAGTTCCGGCGCCTCGACTACTCCCACGACGACCTCTCCGTCCAACTCTGCGGCCACGCTCACCGCCCAGAACGGGATCCGGTAGACGTAGTTGGTCGTCCCGTCGAGCGGATCGAGCACCCAGCGCACTCGAGAGGTACCGGCTCTTTCGCCTCCCTCCTCCCCCAGAACCCCGTCATCGGGGCGCTCCGAGAGGATCATCGACACGAGGAGTTCTTCGGCGGCACGATCCATCTGCGTCACGATGTCGGTGGGACTCGACTTCGCCGTGAGCGTCAGCGACTCAGGCCGGTCCAGCAGCAGGCGTCCCGCGGCACTCGCGATCCGCAGCGCGAGGCCCTCCAGCGCGGCATGCAGTGCCCCGTCATCCATGTCGCGCTCCTTCCGTCATCCCTCGGGCCAGTGATCCTCCGCGCGAGATGCGCGCAATAGCCTTCGGAGCATGCGCCTGCTCTCCCCGTATGCGGAGATCCTCCGGCATCCAGGAGCGGCGCGGTTCTCGGGGGCGGCGTTCCTCGCCCGGCTCCCCATCTCGATGGTGGGACTGGGCATCGTCCTCATGGTGAGTGCCCTGCGGGGGTCGTACGCCGAGGCAGGAGCCGTCGCCGCGGCCTACACGGTCGCGAACGCTCTTATTGCGCCTCTCGGGTCACGCGGGGTCGATCGCTGGGGCCAGCGCCCCGTCGTCACGGTGCTCGTCGCGATCCACGCGATCGCCCTGCTGGGCCTGGTCGCGGCGACCGTCGCCGGGTGGGGCATCGCCGCACTCCTCGCAACCGCCATTCTGGCCGGGGCGGCGCAGCCGGCCACGGGCGCGCTGGTGCGCGCGCGCTGGGCAGTGGCGCTGGGCGACCACCCCAGCCTGCGCACCGCCTTCGCCTTCGAGAGCGTTCTCGACGAACTCATCTTCATCGTCGGGCCACCCCTCGCCACGATCCTCGCCGTGGTCCTCGGCGCACCCGCGCCCGTTGTCGCGGCTGTCTTCTTCGTGAGTGTGGGGTCTGTGCTCCTCATCGTGCAGAAGTCGACCGAGCCCCCGATCCTCCCCCGTAACGAGGCGCGCGCCGCGCCTCTCTTCCGCAGACCCGGATTCCTCGTCGTGCTCATCGCCATGGCGACCACCGGCGGGATATTCGGTTCGATCGACGTGGTCGTCGTCGCGGCGGCCGACGAGGCGGGCACGCGACTTGCCGCGGGCATCGTCCTGGCTCTCTATGCGGTCGGTTCGATGGTGTCCGGTCTCGTGCTGGGGGCTCGCAGCCACCGTCGCGACGACCGCCGCCTGCCGCAGAACTTCCTCCTGTACGCCGCATGCCTGGCACTGACCACCATTGCGTTCGCACTCACCGGCAACCTCGTCGCCCTCGGCGTCGTCGGGCTCGTCTGCGGGCTTGCCGTCT
The DNA here is from genome assembly GCA_029978585.1 of Actinomycetota bacterium. Classification (GTDB taxonomy): domain Bacteria; phylum Actinomycetota; class Actinomycetes; order S36-B12; family S36-B12; genus Mxb001. Next base: position 12,236 of record JAPOJD010000041.1, on the reverse strand, counting down.
CCCCCGTGCTCATCACGGCGTTCGCCCTCATCGAGCGCATCGCCCCGGCGCAGCGCCTGACCGAGGGGTTGACCTGGTGCGTCTCCGCGATCGCCCTCGGAGTGGCGATCGCGGCAGCCGTCTCGGGTGCCGTGGTGGACCAGGGAGGGAGCAGGGCCGGGTTCGTCGTCACCATCACGGCCGGCTTCGCCACCCTGGTGGCCGCCGCGGCAGGCCTCCCCGCACTGCGCGCCTCCGTGGCGCACCCGCCGGTCGTCGGCGCGGACGGCTCGCGAGAGTAGGGTGAGGCCCGACTGCGGAGGTTGCCATGGTGGAGAGGCTGCGCCTCGTCGGCCTGTCCGACGACGGAACCGCCCTGGATTTGGCAGACTCCGCGGGTACGCCGTACACCCTGGCGGTCGATGACCGCCTAGCGCAGGCCCTGTCGAAGGACTCGGGCCCTCGTGCCGCCCGCACGCAACGAGAGGAGAGGGCCCTGGACTCCCTGACGCCGCGCGACATCCAGGCGCTCGTCCGCGCGGGCGCGGATCCCCAGGACCTCGCGGACCGGTACTCCGTCCCGGTGGAGCGCATCGAGCGCTTCGCCGGGCCGCCGATGGCCGAGCGCGCCTGGGTGAGCGAGCAGGCGCGTGCCGTGACCGTCCGGGGGTCCGATTCAGCGACGCTCGATGCCGTGGTCGTCGACGCCGCTCTCGCCGCGGGTGCCGCGACCGACGACATCGCGTGGGACGCATGGCGCAACGACGACGGACGCTGGACCGTCGTGGCGGCCTTTCCCGGCGCGGGCGGGTCGGCCGAGGAGAGCAGGTGGTCCTTCGACCCTCGCACGCGCAGCCTTCATCCGTTCGGCGCTCCCCTTGCCGCGGTTCCCGACGAGGGGGACGAGCCGGGTCGCCCTCGTGGACGGCGCGATCGGACCGATGCAGAGTCCGCACGTCAACGCACCCTCGCCGAGGCGGCCGAGGCCCTCGAGGATGCCGCTATCGAGGCCGAGACCCCCGAGGCCGAGCCAGAGCCGGCACCAGACAACGGTGGCAAGGGCCGTCGCGGACGACGCGCCAGCGTCCCCAGCTGGGACGAGATCCTCTTCGGTGCCGGCCAGTCCGACGCCTAGGGTCACTGCCGGTCGAAGGGCAGCGGCTGCGGAGACTGATGCTCCCGCTGCGCGGCTGCCGCGGTGACTCCTCGGCGATGATGCGTGCGGCAGAGCACCTCATAGGCCACCGCTCCCCCATCGACGTCGCCTACCACCACCTGGTCCCCCTCGCGCACGATCACCCCGTCGACGGTGCGCGCCTGGTGAGTGGCGCGGGACCCACACCAGCACAGGCTGGCCACCTGCAGGACCTCGACGCGATCAGCGAGTTCGACCAGGCGCGCCGACCCCGGGAATAGCCGCGTGCGGAAGTCCGTGGTGATGCCGAAGGCGAAGACGTCGATGCCGAGTTCGTCGACCACCTCGGCAAGCTGGTCCACCTGCTCGGGGGTGTAGAACTGCGCCTCGTCGCAGATGAGGTAGTCCAGTCGCCTTCCCGACGAGAGGTGGGCAACGACGCAGGCGCGGAAGTCGAAGTCCTGATCCACCTCGATGGCGGACGTCGTGAGCCCCAGTCGGCTCGACAGGACCGCATTCCCCGCCCGGTCATGCTGCGTGAACACCAGTCCGGCCCTGCCGCGTGATGCGTGATTGTGATCGGTCTGCAGGGCCAGGGTGGACTTGCCGCAGTCCATGGTCCCCGAGAAGAACACCAACTGTGCCACGGCGATCCCTCCTCAGGCCCTCAGCGGTTCCCAGTCAGCACCACGAGGGGGATGGCCATCTCGTCCTCGGTGGCCGACCCATGCTGACCGCGCAGCGATGACACATTGGCATCTGTGGACGGGCTCACCAAGGCGTAGCGGTCCCGCGCGATGGCGATGACATCCCCGATCCGGCCGGCGTACGACGGGTCCACGGCCCCGAACAGCCCGCTTTCGATCGCGCGATGACGAGTCATCACCCATGCCGTGTCGACCAGGGTCTCTCGCCACGCCGACTCAACATCCTCGGCGGCCCCGCGTCGGGCGTACACGTGGCGCATACGCGGCTCGCCCGCGAGAATCGCTACATCCGCGCGCAAGGACGGCACGGCATCGATGTCGATGCGATCGCTCCCGTCGCAGTCGACCATGCCGTGATCCGCCGTCACGACGAGAAGGGTCTCCGCGGGCAGGGCCTCGCGCAAACGGCATATGAATGTGTCGACATGCCGGAGCTCCTCCTGCCAGGCCTCCGAGTCGACTCCGTGGACGTGCCCCGTCTTGTCGAGGTCGGCCCAGTAGGCGTAGGTCAGGCCCCGCTGACCCCGGGGATCGGCGACGGCGGCTACGAACTCCCCCATCGTGTCCGCGCCGGCGTAGTCCGCCCCGCGAAGAGCTGCCCGAGTGAGGCCCGAGGAACGGAAGGCGCGGGGACCCACGGAGCGCACCGGCAGCCCCGCAGCGGCGCAGGCCTCGAAGACACTCCGCTCGGGCTGGATCGCCATCGGGTTGGGGTCGTCCGCCCAGCCGAGGGGATGGAGCACCCGGTCCTCCTCAGGCAGGAGGAACGTCGCGCCGAGCATGCCATGCCCGCCCGGCGAGAGGGCGGTCCCCAGGCTGGCCAGTCCCACCGGCGTGGTCGTCGGGAAGGCTGCGGAGATGGCCCGGCCCTCACCGCCCGCGAGCACCGGCGCGATGTCGGCATGGGCCGTGAGTGCGGACCAGCCGAGCCCATCGACGAGGAGTACGACGACGCCCCGGACGTCGTGCCCCGTGAGTTCGCCCAACCGGAGGGCGTCGTGGAAACCGGCCGTCCCCAGCAGGGCGGCCGCTGACGGCAGGACCTCCCCCAGCGAGGCGTGCGCGTAGTCGGGGACGGCGGGCGCGTCGGGCAGCACGCTTGTCAGCGCAGCCGCGCCGCGGTCGCCTCGGACAGGGCTGCCGCGAACGTCAGGGCCTGCGCGACGACGTCGGGGCCGTCCGCGGCCTCCGAGACGCGGAGAGACAGGTCGTCGTTGCTCGACGTCCCGGTGTAGCCGTGGTCGGCGTCGCACTCGGGGTCTACGCATCCTGCGGGCTCGAGGTCGATGCGATTGACAGCTCCCCACCCGATGGTGAGGACGACCTCGCGCGTGGGGCCGCCAATCCGGTGACGCGCGGGGTTGACGACCACGCGCGTCACGACGACGGAGTCCACCCGCTCGAGGCGAACTGCCTCGGTGGAGGCGCTGGCGTAGGACTCCGGGCAGGAGTCATCGGGTCCGTGCTCGTCTGTGTGACCCACGATGAGACGGGTCGGCGTCAGCACCAGGACGGTGACGTGGCGGCGCAGTTCATCACGCTCGAATGTGGCCTCGTGGTGCACGACGTAGGCCACCAGCGGCTCTCCGGCCAAGGCGGTTTCCAAGGCGTCGGAAACGAGCGCCGGATAGTACCCGCTGCGCTCGATGTCGGTCCGCAGCTGGCCATGCAGCGTCGAGGCGTCCGTCATGGGGGCATCCTCCCACCCGGGGCCGACACGACGGCCCGGTGGGGCACTACGGTGACCTGGTGACCAGCCAGCCCCTCGTCGTGCACCCCGATGTCGCCGCAGCCCTCGCTCAGGGGCGCCCCGTCGTCGCCTTGGAATCCACCATCGTGGCGCACGGGCTGCCACGTCCGGAGAACCTCCGGGTCGCCCGCGCGGTGGAGGCAACCGTGCGAGAGAGGGGCGCGGTGCCGGCAACCATCGCGGTGCTCGATGGCGCGGTCCGCGTGGGGCTCGGAGACGACCAACTCGAGGAGATCGCCGCCCGGGACGACGTGGTCAAGGTGAGCCTGCGGGATCTCGGGACCGTCGTGGCGCGAGGTCTCCCAGGGGCGACCACGGTGGCCGCGACCAGCCACGCCGCGGCGCGTGTCGGGATCCGGGTGTTCGCCACCGGAGGCCTGGGTGGCGTCCACCGCGAGGCTCGCGACAGCTGGGACGAGTCCGCGGACCTTGCGACGCTGGCACAGGAGTCGATCGTCGTCGTCTGCTCCGGGGTCAAGTCGATCCTGGACGTGCGCGCGACGCTAGAGCGACTGGAGTCGCTCAATGTCCCGGTCCTCGGCTTCGGCACGGATCAGTTCCCCGGGTTCTACCTCTCCGATTCCGGAGCGACCCTCGAGTGGCGGGTCGACACCCCCGAGGAGGTCGCCGCCATCCTCGCGGCGCGCGACGCCCTGGGGACGACCGGGAGCATCGTCGTCGCCCACCCCATCCCAGAGCACGACCAGATGGACCCCGACCTCCATGATCGAGTGCTCGACGAGGGCTTGCAGTTGGCACGCCAGAAGGGTGTCCACGGCAAGGCGGTGACGCCCTTCCTGCTCGACCACTTCCACCGGGCCTCAGGCGGGCGCAGTCTCGAGGTCAACACCGCGATCATCCTCAACAACTCCGCGCTCGCCGCCGAGATCGCCGTGCAGGTGGCGCGCATCGACGCCGCATGACTGATCGCCGCAGCGTGCTCGTGCTCGGCGATGTCATGACCGATGTCGTGGCACACCTCGACCGCACTCCGGTGCCGGGCAGCGACGTGCCCGCAGTCATTTCCGCCCACGGCGGGGGCAGCGCTGCTAACGCGGCCGCGTGGCTCTCCTCGATCGGTCACCCGACAGGGTTGATCGGGTGCGTCGGATCCGACGCCTGGGGAGACACCGCCGAGGCCGAGCTGTCCGGTGCCGGGGTCATCACGCACCTGTCCCGCGATCCTGCGCGCGCCACGGGGACATGCATCGTCATCGTCGGCCCGGACGGGGAGCGCACGATGCTGCCGGACCCCGGTGCCAACGAGGGACTGACACCGGGGGACCTCCCGCTCGCGGAGTTTCGCACCGGTCGCCACCTCCACATCACCGCGTACACGCTCCTGCGCGAAGGCTCGAGAGCAGCCGCCCTCGATGCGCTTGCCCTCGCCCGGCGTGCAGGGATGACGGTGAGCGTGGACGCCTCGTCCGCGGCACCCTTGGCGTCGGCCGGTGCCGACCGGTTCCTGGCATGGGTGGGGCCTGCGGACATCCTCTTCGCCAACGAGGACGAGGCGGAGGTCCTGGCGGGTCGGACCCTGACCGACCTCTTCGACGTCGTCGTCGTCAAGCGCGGGCCCCTCGGCGCGCTGGCCCACAGTGCGACCGGGGGCTCCTGGGAGGTGCCGGCCGTCCCCGCCCGGGCACGAGACACCACGGGCGCCGGGGACGCGTTCGCGGGCGGCTTCCTGGGTGCCTGGACGTCGGGCCGGGCCCTTCGCGAGAGCCTGGAGGAAGGCGCGTCCCTGGCCAGCCGCGCCGTTGCCGTGGTCGGGGGCCGTCCCTAGGGCACCATCGGTCCTGGGCAACCGACCTACCCGCCCCGGTCGCCCGACCGCACCGCCCGCCTCACGTCCCGGAAGGACCTGCCCATGGCCCGCCGCACGACCGCCGCCGCATCCGGGGACCGGATCATCGAGCGGGACGTCGACGAGGAAATGCGCTCGTCCTTCTTGGAGTACGCCTACTCCGTCATCTACTCCCGCGCACTGCCCGATGCCCGGGACGGACTCAAGCCGGTCCAACGCCGCATCCTCTACCAGATGGGCGAGATGGGCCTGCGACCCGACCGCGGCCACGTCAAGAGCGCCCGGGTTGTCGGCGACGTCATGGGCCGACTGCATCCGCACGGCGACAGCGCGATCTACGACGCACTCGTCCGCATGGCGCAGCCGTTCACCCTGCGCGTCCCCCTGGTCGACGGCCACGGCAACTTCGGCAGCCTCGACGACGGCCCTGCCGCCATGCGATACACGGAGTGCCGTCTCGCCCCGGCCGCCATGGCCATGACGACCGGCATCGACGAGGACGTCGTCGATCTCGTCCCCAACTACGACGGACGGGAACTCGAGCCCGTCGTGCTGCCCGCCGCGTTCCCCGCACTTCTCGTCAACGGCGCCTCGGGAATCGCGGTCGGCATGGCGACCTCCTTGGCGCCGCACAATCTCGGCGAGGTGTGCGCGGCCGCGCGCCACCTCGTGCTCAATCCGATGGCGACTCCCGAGGACCTCATGCGCTTCGTCCCGGGACCCGACCTGCCCAGCGGCGGGACCATCGTGGGCCTGGACGGCGTGCGCGAGGCCTATCTCACCGGGCGCGGCTCGTTCCGTATCCGTGCCACGACGCGAATCGAGCAGGTGACGCCCCGCCGACGAGGAATCGTCGTGACCGAGCTGCCCTACGGCGTCGGCCCCGAGCGGGTCATCGAGCGCATCAAGGAGCTCGTCTCCGCGAAGAAGCTCCAGGGCATCTCCGACATTGTCGACCTCACCGACGGCGAGCACGGTCTGCGGCTGGTGATCGAGGTGGCACCCTCGGTGAGCCCGGAGGCCCTCCTCGGCCACCTCTACCGCCTCACCCCGCTCGAGGAGAGCTTCTCGATCAACGCGGTTTCCCTTGTCAACGGACAGCCGCAGACACTGGGGCTTCGCGACATGCTCCAGGTGTTCATCGACCACCGCATCGACGTCGTCCGCCGCCGAAGCGAGTACCGGCGAACTCGCGCGCAGGAACGGCTGCACCTAGTCGAGGGGCTGCTCACGGCCATCATCGACATCGACGAGGTCATTCAGGTGATCCGCAGCAGCGACGACGCGGCTGCCGCGCGAGACAGGCTCCTGCAGGTCTTCGACCTGAGCGTCATCCAGGCGAACTACATCCTCGACATGCCCCTTCGGCGACTCACGAAGTTCTCGCGCATCGAACTGGAGCAGGAGCGCGAGGATCTCACCGGGTCGATCAGCGACCTCACGGCACTGCTGGAGGACGACGGGCTCCTGCGCGGGCTCATCGCCGACGAACTGGTGGCGGTCGCGGAGCAGCACTCCACGGGGCGGCGCACGGTGCTCCTCGAGGAATCCGGCGTCACCACGTCCCCCCAGGCATCGCTGGAGATCCCGGACGCTCCCTGCCTGGTCCTCATGTCCGGGACCGGGCTCCTGGCTCGGACCACGGGAGAGTCCCTCGGCGACGACGGCCCCCGCACCGCACACGACGTCGTGGTGTCGTCCACGACCGCGAGCGTTCGCGGCGAGGTAGCCCTCGTGACATCGCGTGGGCGGGCCCTGCGCATCCCCGTGGTGGAGCTGCCCGCCCTGCCCGCGTCGGCACAGGCGCCCTCCCTCGCCGGGGGGGCGCCTCTCGGCGCCCTCGTGGACCTTCCCGCCGGCGAACGCGCACTTGGAATCGTCGAGATGACCGAGCCTCCCGCGATCCTGCTGCTGGGGACGCGCGAGGGCGTCGTCAAGCGCGTGGCCGTCGAGCCACCCTCGGCCAAGGATGCCTGGGACCTCATCGCCCTCGCGGACGGCGACGAGGTGGTCGGCGCGGCCGAGGCCATTGACTCCGACGACGTCGTTCTCGTCACCTCCGATGCCCAACTGCTGCGCTTCCCGGCACCAGCCGTGCGGGTGCAGGGTCGCGGTGCAGCCGGTATGGCCGGTATCCGCCTCTCGAAGGGGGCCTCGGTGATCTTCTGCGGTGCGGTGCCGCATCCGGGCCCGGATCAGTCGGAGGGCGAGGTCGTGACGGTGGCCGGATCGCTCTCGGCACTCCCCGGGACGTCCGCCGGGACCGTCAAGCTCTCGGCCCTCGGGGAGTTCCCCTCGAAGGGACGCGGTACCGCCGGGGTCCGCTGTCACCGGCTCCTGCGCGGGGAGGATGCGCTCACCTACGCCTGGGCCGGCCCGGGACCCGCGCGCGCGGCCAGCCCGTCGGGCATGCCGGTCGACCTCCCGGGAGCCTTCGGCAAGCGCGACGCCTCGGGAACACCGCTGTCCTCCCCCGTCGGGTCGGTCGCGGGCCCCGTCCGCGCGAGCCGAGCGTGAGCCGCCCGACCTCGCGGTCCGTGCTTGGACCGCTCCGCAACGACCCAGCTTCCTGCAGTGCCCGGTCCGCGGCCGAGCCCCTCCCCGGCACGGCCCCGCACACGAAGGGCTGGCTGGTGCTCGAGCATCCCGGACCCTACGGGCGTGCGGCGGCCGACGCGCTCGGTCCGGGGGCCACCCCACTGCGCGAAGCCGTGCGCGAGGCCGGCATCACCCTGCTGCTCGCCCGCAAACCGACTCGATCCCAGACCGGTCGACGCGCCTGGTTCGCCCATGCCGGTCGGATGATCACCTGGGACGACATCGACCCCTGCGATCTCATCGACGTCGACTGGCGGCATGCAGTAGCGGAATCCTCGATGCCCTCGGCATCCCGCCATGGCGGACCGATCCTGTTCGTGTGCACGAACGGCAAGCGCGACGCCTGCTGTGCGCGCCTCGGCCGACCCGTGGTCGATGCGCTCATCCACGCCGGCCTGCCCGCCTGGGAGTGCTCCCACATCGGTGGGCATCGCCTTGCGCCAACCGCGGTCCTCCTGCCCCTCGGCTCCGTGCACGGCCGACTCGATCCGAGCACCGCGGGCGAGCTGCTGGAGGCGGCGGGCTCGGGCCGGACCCACCTGCCCACCCTGCGCGGCCTCAGCCATCTCGCACCCGATGCCCAGGTGGCCGACATCGCGGTGCGACGGCACGCCGCAATCGCCGACGACGTCCTCCTGGATGTGGCCACCACTGGCAACGAGGTCGCGCGCACGTGCGCGGTGACCCACCCCGACGGGCGCGCGTGGAGCGTGGCCCTACGCCGGATGGTGGGCACTCCCCGCCCGGAATCGTGCGGGAAGGACGCGGTGGTGCCCGAGTGGTGGAGCGCGGAGTCCGTCAGCCCCTAGCCGAGCCGAGAAGGTCCGCACGATCGTGGATCGTCGTGCGCTCACGGCCGGCGCTCTCGCCCCGGGCCCTCTCGGCCGCGTCGATCCGACGCCAGCCCGCGACGTCGACGACCTCGACGCCGACGAGGACGGCATCCACGCTGGGCTCCTCGGGCGCGGTAGCGGTCCGGAACGCCGGATCGGCCGCGTCCTCCAGAAGGCAGCCCACGGTCTGGACGGCATCCTTCTTGTTCGTTCCGATGATGCCGGTCGGCCCGCGCTTGATCCAGCCCGCGACGTAGAGGCCGGGCACGATCTGCTCACCGTCCACGACGCGGCCGTCGACGTTGGGAATCACGTTGCGTCGCGTGTCGAAGGGCACGCCAGGAATCGTGGTTCCGCGGTAGCCGACGCTTCGGATCACACCGTCAACCGGGATGACATGCGTTTCGCCCGTGCCGTGCGCCTGTCCTTCCTCATCGAGCTCGGTGCGCTCCACGACGAGGCCCTCGACACGATCCTCGCCGAGGATCTCCACGGGCCGACAGCGGAAGTGCAGGTGAATCGAGCGCCGCCGGGCGTCTCGCTCCCGCAGCGACCATTCCTGGATGACCGCGACATTGCGCGCCACGGCCTTGTCCGACCCGATGGCGGCCACGCTCGCAGGATCCGAGACGTCTGCCCCCTCCTCGACGACCACCTGCGTCTCCTCGAGTTCGCCGAGCTCGCGCAATTCCTTGGTGGTCCACGTCGCCTGCGCCGGGCCGCGCCGGCCGATGACATGCACGTCGCCGATGCCCGAACTTCGCAGGGCGGCGAACACGTGCTCGGGCATGTCGGTGTGCTCGATCTCATCCGGCGCCTTCGACAGGACACGGGTGACGTCGACGGCGACGTTGCCGACGCCGATCACCGCCACGCTGCGTGCCCCGGCGAGGAAGCCGGCGAAGGCGTCGGGGGCCACGTCGGGATGTCCGGTGTACCAGTTGACGAGATCGGTCGCCGCGATGCTGCCGGGCAGGTGCTCTCCTGGTATCCCCAGCGCCCGGTCCCGGGACGCCCCGTAGGTGAGGATGATCGCGTCATAGCAGGCGCGGAGCTGCTCGAGGCTGAGGTCACGTCCGATCTCGACGTTGCCGATGAAGCGCACACCGGGCTTGTCGAGAACCTTGTCGAGCGTGTCACGCACCGACCTGATGCTCAGGTGGTCGGGTGCGACGCCATACCTCACCAGCCCGAATGGCGTGGGCAGCCGGTCGATGATGTCGACGGAGACGGATACGTCGTCCTGCGAGGTGAGGGCGTCCGCGGCGTACATGCCCGACGGCCCCGAGCCAACCACCGCGACTCTCACGGGTCGTTCCATGACGCCGCCTCTCAGCCCAGTCCCAGGAGGCGCCGCGCCTCCGCGAAGCCGCTCTCGGGGTCGACCGGATCGAGGTGCACCGGCATCATGCCCACCGCCTTCGCTCCGGCGAGGTTACCGGGCTGGTCGTCTACGAAGACGCAGTCCTCCGGGCTGACACCCAGGCGCTCCGCAATGAGCCGGTAAGCCGCGGGGTCGGGCTTCATGACGCCATCGCGCCTTCCGTCGACGAGAACGTCAAACTCCTTGATCACCGACATCCGGTCGATCCATGACTGGTCGTGGAAGGCCGTGAGGTCATTCGTGAGCGCTCCTACGGGCAGCCCGGCTGCCTTGGCATCGAGGATCAGCGCGCGCGCGCCCGGCCTGATGAGCTCCTCTTCGGTACCGGAGTAGAGGTGCGCCATGAAGAGCGGCATCTCCGCTGGCTCGCCGGTGAGTTCGTGGAACTCCTGGCAGTGCAAGGCCCAGTATTCGCGTTCGCTGAGGCCGCCGGCCTGCCAGTCACGCCAGGCCTCGTCCGCCGCGGGGTCGAACGGCCCGGTCCACTTCAAGGTCCCCGGGGGCAGGCCCATCGAGCGCTCGCCGACGCCACGCAACTCAAACGGGGTGAGGAGGACCGGTCCGCCAAAGTCGAAGACGAGTGCGGTCATGGTTGAACCTTCGAGATGCTACCCATCTCTCAGTGATGAGCCTTCGAGATGCTCCCCATCTCTCAGTGCTCCTCCTCCGTGATCGTCACCATGTCGTACCGGACAACGTCTCCGAACCACCCGCACTCCCCGCACCACGTCATGAAGACGCGCTGGTCCGACACCCAGTACTCGGTCGATATTCCCCCGTGGACCTCGATGCTCGCCGCGCACATGGGACAGAACTTCGGACGGTCGAGCAGATGCCGCTCCGCGTCCTGCGCGAACCACGCCCCCGGCGGCGGTAGGCGATGCGGGTCAGGAGGGAGATCACTCAAGGCAACCCGCTCCTGACCCTCGGCAACGTCCTCAGGCACCCGCGCCGGCCTTGGCCTCGCGTCGTGCCCAGGCGTCGGCGTGCAAATCGAGCAACTGCTGCTTCTGCGGGCTGTAGCGCATGGAGCCCATCGTGATGAAGGCCTCCGCGAACTCCCGCTCGGCGCCGAACTTATCGCGCTCGCAGGGAAGCGGGATGATGTCGCGCGGCTCACGCACGGTGCCAATGGGATCCTCGCCGTTGGCCACGCGCTTCATGTTCTCCTTGAACATCTTGCGCAGCATGGCGACACCGGCATCGGAGCGCCCCAGGTGCTCCTGGGTGCGATCAGTGACCGGACCCTGGCTCACCCAGGCCATGATGTCCTGGCCCTCGATGTAGTCGGTGATGAATCGGCCCTGCTCGTCGCGCCAGAAGTACTCGTAGAACACCGGGCGGTCCTGCGGCTCCCACTGCCCGCCATCGGGCGCGTGATTGGAGTAGAAGAGCTTCCAGGTGGTCGTGTCATCGATGGGCACGCGAATCTGCATCTGGTCGATGCCCGCGCCGCCCACGCGCATGAAGTAGGGGAAGACGAGAGGGTGGCCGACCTTCCAGTCGTCATTCTCCTCGGTCGCCCCCTCGAGGACGCGGCGCTTGAGGATTCCCCACTCCATCTCCTCGAATCCGGTCTTGAGGTGCTTCTTCTGGAACGCCTTGGGAGCGTCAAACCCCTGGGTCTCACCCATGAAGTTGAAGTAGTAGCCGTGCAGCCACTCGACATGGTGCGGGTCCACGGAGTTCTCCATGATCTGCAGCCAATTGCAGGGCAGAGTGGCGTAGCCGCAGTCCTTGACGCCGTCCATGACGAAGACGTCGAAGCGCGGGAGCTCGGGCGCGGGATCCGGGCCGACGTACACCCAGATCATGCCGCCCATCACCTGCGCCTTGCCGGCCTTCTGCTTGACGCGATCGCGGAAGTTCTGGTTGTCCGCCTCGGCCGGCTGCTCGACGCAGTTGCCCTCGAAGACGGTGCGCCTGCTGAGCGAGGACTGGACCCTTTTAAAGACTCCCAAGTCCGGCAGGTACGGCATCGTCGCTGAGCACTGCCCGCATCGCAGTGCTTCGCTGACCTACGGGGTCGTCCACGAGGATGGC